>DASWGV010000127.1:0-42741 GCA_036393515.1 Gemmatimonadales bacterium
GAGCTGGGGAGAAGGGTCGGAATAAACCAATCACACATCTCGCTCATCGAGCGGGGGCTGACCGACCCTCAAGTCTCGACCATGCAAAATCTCGCGGGGGCGCTGGGACTGTCCTTGATGCTCATCCCCAGGGCATTAGGCCCAGCGGTCAGCGTACTCGCCAGAGAGAGCGCGAGTCCATCGGGATCCTTGCCCGAGGATGCCGCGAGAGAGGATCGTCCGCTCTACCGGCTGGCGGATGAGGACGATGGGCTGGTGGAAGATGGCGCCGAGATCGCCTAGGGCCGGCATGCCGTCCGTGCGGGTCCTCCAGGTCTTCCTGGAGGACTATCTGGTGGGAACGCTGACTCACATTCCGGGAGAGCGGACGATCTGGGCCTTTGATCCGACCTACATGGCGGACGCGGCCCGCCCCACGCTCAGCCTCTCGTTCAAGGGCACGAGTGGCCAACTCCTGTCCGCGCCTCTGTCGAGCCGCGTAAAGGTGCCCCCGTTTTTTTCGAACCTGCTGCCTGAGGGGCACCTGCGTGAGTATCTGGCGGAGCGGGGTGCGGTGAATCCGGAGCGGGAGTTTTTTCTGCTGTGGCTCCTGGGGGAGGATCTGCCGGGCGCGGTCCGGATTCGCCCGGAATCGAGCGCGCTTCCGCCGGAGGCAACCGCTGCCGCGAAACGCCACTCCGCCACGCACGAGAGTCAGTGGCGATTCTCGCTGGCCGGTATGCAGCTCAAGTTTTCTGCCCTGGTGGAGTCCGGCGGCGGACTCACCATCCCGGTCCACGGCGTAGGCGGTACCTGGATCGCCAAGCTTCCGTCCGCTCGGTACGCGGCAGTCCCGGAGAACGAGCACGTCATGTTGACGCTTGCCCGGGAGGCGGGGGTCAACGTGCCGGACACTCGCCTGGTCTCCGTGCGCAGGATCGCCAACCTTCCAGCGGACGCCTTCACCGGCGGCGGAAAGGCCCTGATCGTCAGGCGCTTTGACCGCGCGTCGGACGGGGCCCGGATTCACGCGGAAGACTTCGCCCAGGTATTCGGTCTCTATCCCCACCGGAAATATGCGCGGGCCAGCTACGAGGACCTGGCACGCGTCCTCTGGGCGGAGACGGGCGAAGAGGGCCTCAGCGAATTCACGCGGCGCCTCGCGGTCACGGTGCTCATTGGGAACGCCGACATGCACCTCAAGAATTGGTCCTTGCTCTATCTCGACCGTCGCACGCCGGTGCTCAGTCCCGCGTATGATTTCGTGAGCACGGTGGCGTACGTGCCGGAGGACGCGCTCGCGCTGAGTCTGGGGGGATCAAAGAGAATGCTGGATGTGGACGAGAACCGCTTTCGGCGTTTCGCCCAACGGGCGGGGCTTCCCGACCGCATTATCACCACCGTCGCAACCGAGACCGCGGAGCGGCTTCGCGGGGCGTGGGCGAGCCATCCGGTCACGGACCTGTTGCCGGCGGCGATCCGCAAGGCGGTGGCGGGACACATGGAGAGGGTGCACATCGGGCGCGCGGCAACGGTGGGTGCGCGCGGCGTGCCGACGGGCGCCAGGCGCCGGGCGCAGCCGGCGCCGAAGGCGCGTTAGGTCAGTTACGGATCCAATGACGAACCGGCCGGCCTAGGCGTTCCGTCCGTGTCGCTATACCCGTTGACAATATATCCATGGCGGATATAGTTTCGCCATGACCTCCACCCCGTCCGACCTCGCCGCCCTCCTCCCCCTCCCCCCGGCCACCTTCCACATCCTGCTCGCGTTGAGCGCGGGGGACCGCCATGGCTACGGCATCATCCAGGATGTGGAGGCCCGCACCGACGGCGCGCTCCGCCTGAGCGCGGGGACTCTGTATCGCACCATCCAGCGACTGCTGGAGCAGGGGTTGATCGTGGAGCCCCGGAAGCCGTCCGGTCCCAGGGACGACCCGCGCCGGCGCTACTATCGCATCACGCCTTTTGGCACGGCGGTCGCCCGGGCCGAGACCCGCCGGCTCACTCAACTGATCCGGCTGGCCAAAGGCGCCGGGTTCTTGACACCGGAACCGTCTTGATCCGCCTCTACCGGGCGCTGCTCCACCTCTATCCCGCCTCGTTCCGCATCGAGTACGGGGACGAGATGGCCGCCGTGTTCGCCAAACGGTCCACCAGCTCCGGGCCGCTTGGCTCCATTGGACTGTTCCTTGCCGCCGTGGCGGACGAAGTCCCGACCGCGCTCTCGGTCCATTGGGCCATGCTGGTTCAGGACCTCCGCTACACGGCGCGTACCCTGAGCCATTCCCGCGGGTTCGCCTTCACCGCCATTCTGGTCACGGCGCTCGGCGTGGGCGCCAATACCGCCGCCTTCTCCGTCGCGGACTTCGTGCTCCTGCGACCCCTGCCGTTCCCACAGCCCGAGTCCCTGGTCCGGCTGTGCGAGGGTCCGCGCTCCGGCGGCGGCTGGGGCTGCATGAACGAGCTGTCGCCCGCCAACTACCGTGACTTCACGGGCATGACCTCCTCCTTCCGGGCGTTCGGCGCGTACAACGGCACCGCCATGAACCTGGTGGGGACCGGCGAGCCCCTGAATCTCTCAACCGCCACCCTGGAGCCCGAGGTGCTGCGACTCCTCGGCGTGCCGCCGCTGTTGGGCCGCGTGTTCGACGCCACCAAGGGCGGAGAGACGGACGCCGGTACCGTGGTGCTGAGCTACGGTCTCTGGCAATCTCAGTTTGGCGGCGACCCGGGCGTTCTGGCGCGCACCGTGCGCCTCGACGGCACGGCGTACCAGGTGATCGGCGTGATGCCCGCCACGTTCCACTTCCCCAGCCGGGACGTTCAAGCGTGGACCCGGCTGACGTTGCGAGAAGAAGATTTCCTGGATCGCAACGACACCTACCTGCAAGCGGTCGGGCGCCTCAAAGACGGCGTGACCATGGAACAGGCGAAGGCCGACCTGGACGTGGTGGCCGCGCGCCTGGCCCGCGACTATCCAGAGTCAAACGAGGAGACCGCGACCAGTTTCTTCCGGATGCGAGACGAGATGTCACCCCGCTACCGCATCATGTTGCTGGGGCTCTGCGGGGCGAGCCTGTGCCTGCTGCTCCTCACGTGCGCCAACCTGGCCAACCTGCTGCTCGCGCGGGCGGCGGGTCGGGACCGGGAGCTGGCGGTGCGCGCGGCGCTGGGCGCGGGGCGCGAGCGGCTGGTGCGGCAGATGATCACCGAGAGCGTTGCCCTCGCCCTGACTGGAGGAGCGGCCGGCGTTCTCCTGGCCGCCCTGGGCGTCCCGCTGCTGGCGCGCCTGGTGCCCGCCACACTTCCCATCGCCGGCAGCCCGAGCCTGGACCTGCGAGTCCTGGCACTCGCCGGACTGTTCGCCGGCGTCACCGGCCTGGGATTCGGCCTCCTTCCGGCGTACCGAGTGGGCGGCCGGGCAGGTTTCGGGGCCCTGCGCGAGGGCGCGCGCGCGGGCGGCGGCCGGCGCCAACGCCTCCGCGCCGCGCTGGTCACGCTCGAAGTCGCCATGTCCGTGGTGCTGCTGATTACGTCCGGGTTGCTGATCCGCGCGGTCTGGCGGGTGCAGGCCGTGGATCCCGGGTTCGTGTCGGATGGCGTCCTGACCGTGCGGACCTCGTTGCCGAGTCCCAGATACGACGACCCGGTGCGCAGCGACGAGTTCTACCGGCGGGTCCTGACGGGCGTACGGGCTCTGCCGGGGGTCCAGAGCGCCGCCTACACCAGCGGTCTGCCGATGGTCCTGACGGGCGGGATCGCGGGCGTCGTCCTCCCCGGGCGGGAGGTGGCACGGGACGGACGCCACAATGTGAGCACCCGCTGGGTGTCCTCGCAGTTCTTCACGACCCTGAGAATTCCGATCCAGCGGGGACGGGACATCGAGGACACGGATACGCCGGACCGGCCGATCGTGGCGGTCGTCAGCCAGTCGTTCGTGCAGCGGCATTGGCCCAACGAGGACGGTATTGGCAAGGTGTTTAACGTCCGCGGCCAGGATCGCATGGTTGCGGGTGTGGTGGGCGACATCAAGGTCAGGGGCCGCGAGCGGACCAACGAGCCCCAGGTGTATCTGCCGTTCTCGCAGCTGCCCGAGGGAGGCGTGGGGAGTCTCTACGATCCCAAGGACCTCATGATCCGCTTCTCGGGCCAACGCGCCCCGCTGCTGGCGGCGACTCGGCAGGTCATCCGCGCGGCGGACCCCGAGCAGCCCATCTCCGACGTGCGCATGCTGGACGACGTGTTGGCGGGCGAGACTGCCATCCGGCGCGCCCAAATCCGGGTGCTCGGTGCGCTCGCCGGTCTGGCGCTGCTGCTGGCCGGTGTGGGCATCCACGGGCTGCTGGCCTACACCGTTGCGCAGCGCTCCCAGGAAATCGGTGTCCGCCTGGCGCTCGGCGCGGTCCCAGGAGCGGTGGCCCGGATGATCCTGTCGGATGGGATGCGTCTTGCGGCGCTCGGCATCGCGCCGGGCGTGCTGGGCGCCTATGCCGCGGGGCGGGGAATGAGCGCGTTGCTCTTTGGCGTGGAGCCGAGTGATCCCGCCACCATCGCTACCGCCGTAGGGCTCGCCCTCACGATGACGCTCGCCGGGTCCCTTCTGCCGGCGCTGCGCGCGGTCAAGGTGAGCCCGATGAGTGTGATGAGGGCGGAGTAAGCCCAGGAACCCGGCTTCTTAGCCGCTGGATCGGGCTCTCCTGGATTGCCCGACCAAGCCGGCCATGGCCTTCGCCGACTCACCACCGTCTTCCAGCAAGCCCTCGATGACCCCGTCCCGGTCGCGATCGGGACGGTTCTGACTGGTCTTCCATTTTCCAACGAGCCTGGTGATGGGCATCTCCAGTCCAACGATCGCCCCTAGTTGCTTGTCCACGAAGTCAGGCGGTGCGTCCGCCACCGTCCAGGGACGACTGCGGCCAGTCTCGTGGATGTTCGTCAGCCTTTCGACGAACGTCCGCAGCCAGCTCCGGTCTTCGATCGCCCGCATTGGACCATGCGCGTGGACCACGGCGTAGTTCCAGGTCGGCACGACCTTCCCGGTCTCCTGCTTTGTGGCGTACCAGGAGGGAGATATATAGGCATCGGGGCCCCGGAATAGAGCGAGGGCGTGGACTTCCGGCGAGCAGTCGCGCCACAGGGAGTTGGCCCGCGCAACGTGACCGCGCAGCGTGCCAAAGGGAGCCGGCTCAGGGTCGATCAAGAACGGGATGTGATTGGCGTCAAGTCCGTCCGCCGTGAGCGCCACCAATGCCGCCAGCGGATAGGCGCGGATCAGCTGGTGCAGGACCTCAACTCGCGTCTCCTCAAAGCCCCTGGGGACGTACATGCTCGAACCTCGCTGAGGCGGGTGTGATCACGGCTTGATTCCTATGTGCTCCGGAACAAACTCGCCGCAAGTTTCCAGCATGACCAGCACTGACGCTCTCGAACGCGGCTGGGCGGCCTTTGAGCGCATGGCCTGGGGGGACGCATTCGTCGCGCAGTCCACCGCGGACCGCGAGACGCCGCTCGCACCCGATGACCTGGAGCGGCTGGCCGTCACGGCCTATTTGGTCGGGAAAGACGCCGAGAGCACGGATCTTACTGCGCCTGGAACCGCAGCCACCACACAAACGCGCTCAACGCCAGGGCAAAGACCCCGCCCACCTGGAAGAACCAGCCACGTTCCGGCGAGGCCCGCTGCATTACCCGCACGGCCAGCTGCGGCGCCAGGAAACGTCCCAGACCCTTGAGCACCTGCGCCCACCCAATCAGCGTGAGCACCACGGCCGGGCCCTGCCACACGTTGTGAAACGCCACGATGATCCCGCCGAAGTTCAGGCACAGAAAGCCTTCGACGAACGCACCGGTGGTTCCCCACGCGGCGAGTGTTTGGTAGAACGAGACCCATGCTCTGGGCTGCACTAGATGCGACAGCCCGATGACCAGCAGCGAGATGGCCGCGAAGACCTGCGTGGCGTGCTCCACTAGCCCTCCGAAACCCCGGGGCGGACCTGGCGCAGCAGGGCCATGAAATCCTGGTAGTGAAGCACGGCAACCCCCGCCGGGCCCGGGCGTTCCGCGTTCAACTGCATGGCCCGCGCGAGGTCATCGACGTGAATGTGATGGAACCGGGCGGGCAGGAGGGGGGCGACGAGCGGAAACACCGCCTGGGTGACGCGATCCTGTAGCCCGTAGCGGAGCTGATCGGTGACCAGGAGGCTGGGACGAAACAGACTGGTGCGCGGCACGCCCGCCTTGGCCACCGCCTCCTCCGCGGCGCCTTTGACCCGGACGTAGAAGTTCCTGGACGCCGCATTGGTCCCGACGGCGGAGAGCAGGGAGATGTGCCTGGCGCCTGCGGCCCGGGCTCCACGGGCGAACGCTCCGGCGTACTCCACGTCCACGCGCCAGAATTCCTCGCGCGACACCTTCCGGGGTTGACCAACGCCCACCGTGCAGAACGCTTGATCGCAGGACGCCGCGAGCCGTTCTGTGGCAGACTCCAGACTGGCAAAGTCCGCCACCTCCGTGCGCAACTTAGGTGATTCCCCGAGGTTGACCGGCCTGCGAGTGATGGCGACCACGCCGGCACACTCTGTCGAGGCCAGCAGGTGACGCAGCAATGCGCCACCCACGGCCCCTGTGGCTCCGACCATCACCGCCCGATATGTCATCCTTGAGTCTGGCCCGCGCTATGCAGGCGCGCCAGTCCGCCCCGAGGGGGCTCGACGGTCAGGGGGTCCGGAAGGGTGGGGCACTCGATTGCTCGGCGCAGGATACGTCGAGCCCGTCGGTTGACGCCCGCGCCACGAAGTCCGCCACGAACGCGCTGCCGCACGCCACGACGTTGGTCCAGCCGTGCGCCACTCCCTTGAGCACCACGTGCCGTCCGTTGGGCAGGTGGCGCAGTGCGCCCTCGGCATGACGCGCCGCCGTATTGGGGTCAAGCTCGCCCGAAACCAGCAGCACGGGCACTTCGCTCTCCACCGGGTCATTGGCGTGCGGCGTGGCCGGCGGCACCGTCCACTCTCGGCAGGCCTCGGCCAGCATGCGGACCCGCGAGCTGCCGAGAAAGGTGTGCCCATCGTCCCGCCGCGCCGCGGCCAGGTCGAGTTTTGGAGCATCCTCGCCGCAGAGCACGCTGAGGTGCATGCCGATGGCGATCCCACGTTCCACGCCGGTCCGATACGCGGCGACCTGGGCAGCCAACCGGGACGGGTCTCCGGCTGACGCCTCGCGCAGCAGCGCCGGTATCTCGATTCTCTGATTGGCGGACTGCATGGCGCTCATAATCACCGCCGCGATCACGTCACGGGACAGCGTCACGCTGACGTTGCTTTCCTTCCACGGCACCTGAGCCGTGAGGGTCCCGGCCGCGGCACTCGTGAGCACGGTGTCGAGGTCGGAGCGCATGTTGGGAAACGCACTCGCACAGGAGCTTTGAGCCAGGCAGTCGCGCTCGAGCAGCCTGAACGCCTGCTCGGCGTCTACCGCGTAGTTCATCGGGACGATCATCTCGGGAGGAGCCACCGCCTTGAGCACCATGGTGCGCACACTCGCGGGGTGCCGCCGCGCATAGACCAGCGCCAGGCGCGTCCCGTAGGACGTACCGTACAGGTTGAGCGCGGGCCAGCCAAACGCACGCCGCACCGCCTCCAGATCATCGGCGATGTTTGCCGTGGTGTATTGCGTGAGATCGGCGTGCCGGCTCAACGAATCGCGGCACGCGCGGACTGACTCGGGCACGTACAGCGTTGGACGGCCTATGTCTTCCGGCCGCCGAGTCATGGCGCAGAGCAGGCCATTGGAGCGACCGGTGCCCCGCGGATCTATCAGGATCAGGTCGCGGTGCCTGCGCACGGCGCCAAACGCCTGGTTCGCGAAGCCACCGCCTTCCGAGCCGGCCTGCCCGGGTCCGCCGGTCAGGAACACGATGGGGTCCGGTTCGCGGGGAGAGCCCGTGGCGCGGGCTACGACGAGGGCGATATCGAGTTGGCGGGTGGCGGGACGCGCGCGGTTCTCCGGTACCTGCACCACCCCGCATCGTACGTCTCCGTCGAGCCCCTGTATGGTGCAGGGGGTGAGGGTGGGAGTCTGGGCGCCCCCCAGGGCCGGGAGCGAGAGTACCAGCAACAGCGCCCTGACCGCGCCGCTCATGTCACGCGCTTCCTTTCATCGGCATCACGGTGGCCGGACGCCCCGGTCTGATCATACCCGGCCACCAGCCGTTTGGGCGCCCGGGATCGCCACGCCTGCTCGAACACGGCACGCAAGTCGGCGGCCTGGACCTTGGTCAGGTGAACCAGCACCGTCGGGTAGCCTCGGTAGTGGTCGGTGGTGAAAAACGCCTCCGGGTTGGCCAGCATGCGGAAGTCCCGCTCATCGAACCCGCACTTCACCACCAGGCATTCGCCGTCTTCCCGCAGGCGAGCCAGGAATTTCCCTCGTACGCGAAACCCCGGCGTGCCGTAGCACGGCCCTTCCGCGACACCGGGGAAGGAAAGCATGATTTTGCGCGCGGCCTGGAAAGTGACTCCGCGTCGTTTCGTCATGGAACGCGCTCGGCCCTCTTCCGAATCGCCTCCAGCCAACCCACCCGGATCAACCAGCTGCCGGGGTAGATGAAGCTCCAATACAGCCCGAACCGCCGGCGCGCGCCGGGACCGATCGCGATCACCCGGGTCTCCGTGGTGAGCCGCGTCATCCCGCTGTCCAACTCCTCCACCACGAAGTTCATCCCCGCCCGCGCATAGCCCACGCCGATGAGCCCGCGGAAATCCTCCGCGGTCCGAACGTGCGTGGGACCGCAGCAGACCACGGTGCCGACGGCGATCTCCTTTCCGGCCGTCTCGCCCAGCAGGACGAACGTGGTTCGCAACGCGAAGCCGAGTATCGGCTCCTGCCAGTTGGGTGACAGGATGCTCTCGGAGGGGGAGCGGGCTGCAAAGCGAGGCGACCGGATCCAGGTGAGCACGCGCAAGAACCTGATCTCATCCGGGGTCACCGCGCGGATGGCGCGGAAGACCTCATCCGCTGTGGCACCCACGATGGTCGAATGGACCTCCCAGAACTGGGATTCCGGGACGTACCAGTCGAGGATCGTTCCGTGGCTCACCCGGCGCATGCCATGCGGCCACCAGGCACCCGCCGTTGCCATGACACCGCCGGCGGCGAAGAACGCCGGCGCAAAGCCCCGGCTGGGGAGATGGAAGAGCTGAGGCCGGATGACCGCTACGACGCCGGCGCAGAGTACGGCGAGGCCGAAGTAGGCGAGGAGGCTGGTCACCCAATCCTCGCGGGCACGCCCAACGTGGCCTTATTCGTATCGTAGCGCCCGCATCGGATCTACCCGCGATGCGCGCAGCGCCGGAACGTATCCGGCGCCCAGCGCCACACCGGCCAGCAGGACGCCGACGCTCAGCCCAACGATGGGGTCGTACCCGCTGAGATCGAACAGCAACGACCGCGCGGCGCGGCCCAGGGCGAGCGCCCCGGCCAGACCGATGGCGGCTCCGATGATCGTCATCTGGCCCACGTGCCACAGCACCATGGCCCGCACGCTGGATCCGTCGGCGCCCAGCGCCATGCGGAGGCCGAATTCCCGGGTGCGCTGCGCCACGGTATAGGCCAGCACGCCGTACAGCCCCACCGCGGCGAGCAGCGTTGCCAGTCCCGCGAACGCGGTCGAAAGTGTGCCGATCAGCCGGTCCAGCACCACGTTTTCCTTCACCTGGGTTGCCAGCGTTTTCAGCTCTTCCACGGGCAGGTTGGGATCGAGTCGCCGCAGGACATCGGGAATGGTCCGCAGGACCGAGGTAGGCTCGACCGCCGTCCTCGCGTAGAACGTGAGGTTGCCCACGCCGGTGGCCTGCCGATACGGAGTGAAGTACAGCGGCGGGGTGACCTGCTTCACCTCGCTGTACTTGGCGTCCGCGATGACACCCACAATCTGGATGTCGAGGTCGGTCGCGCGCCGGTCCGTGGCCATCAGCTTGCCGACCGCCTCTCGGCCGGGCAGGCCAAACTTCCTGGAGAAGGTCTCATTCACCACGGCGATCTTGGGTGCGTTCTGGGCATCGGCGGGGGTAAACTCCCGGCCCGCAAGGAGAGTAATTCCGAGCGTACGGAAGTAGCCCGGTCCGACCGCGTTGAAACGGGAGTTGGCATCCACGTCCGGCCCGGACTCGAATCCTTCCACGGCCACATCGTTGCCCCAGTTGTTGCCCGCCAGGAGCGGGACGCGCGCCGCCGAGACAGCGGTCACCCCCGGAAGGGCGGCCAACTCCTCCTCCACTCGCTGGAACATGGCGAGCGTCCTGGCGGAGTCATAGCCGTTCAGCTGCGGCGAGATGCCGAATGTGACGACGTTCTCGACGTCGAGACCGAGGTCCACCCGGCTCACGTTCACCAGGCTCCTGATGAAGAGACCGGCCGCGAAGAGCAGGGCCATGGACAGGGCGATCTGCGCGGTCACCAGCGCGGTGCGGAACCGCGCTGCGGACCGCGCGCCGGCCGGCTGCCCGGAGCCTTCCCGGAGCACCGTGATGAGGTCCGGCCGCGTGCTGTGGAGCGCGGGGTACATGCCGAACAGGAATCCGGTGCCGAGGGACAGTGCGGCGGCAAACAGCAGCACGGTCGGACGGAGCGAGAGTACCAGGGTGTCCGCTGCCTCCGCCGGGAGGATGGCCGCGATGGCCCCGAGGGTCCAGCGGGCCACAAAGAGGCTGGCGATACCGCCCAGGACGGCGAGCAGGCAGGACTCAGTGAGCAGTTGCCCCAGTAGCTGGCCCCGGCTGGCGCCGAGGGATCCCCGGATGGCCATTTCCTGGGCACGCTGAGCTCCGCGGGCGAGCAGCAGGTTCGCGATGTTGGCGCAGGCGATGAGCAGCACGACACCGGTGGTGGCGAACAGCAAGATGAGGGGTGTCTTGGCCTCTCCATGCAAAGAGCTTTGGCCGCGAGGCCCTGGTACGACCCCAATCTCCTTGGCCCGGAACCGGGCCATGGTCTGGTCGCTCATGCTCCTCTGGAGCGGCACCTCGACGTCGTTGATGACGGCCTGGTATACCGTGTTCACCTGCGAGCGCGCGGCTTCCGGGGACACGCCCGGTTTCAGACGAGCAAACAGGTACGCCCAGTAGCTCCGCCGATTCTCGAAAGAGGATTCGGTGCCCCGGCTCATGAGCCCGCGCATGGTCAGCGGCACAAACACCGAGGGGCGCCCGCCCAGCGTAGTCCCGTCGAACCCACGGGGCGCCACGCCCACGATGGTAAGCGCCTGGCCGTTGACCGCGATGATCTGATTGAGCACCGTGGGGTCGGCGCCAAGCCGGTCTTGCCAGTAGCGGTGGCTCAGCACCGTCACCCAATGCTGGCCGACCTGCTGGTCATCGGCGGGCCCGAACAGCCGCCCCAGCGCGGGCTGCACGCCCAGCACCGGGAAGTAGGAACCCGAGACCAGCATCCCCTGACCGCTCACGGTCTGGGTGGCAAACGCCAGGTTGGCACCGAACAGAGAGTGCGCGGCGATCCCGGTGAAGCCGGTCTCGACCCGCTCCAGGTCCCGGAACATGGCGTAACTGAAGACTTCGTCGCAGTCGCCGGCCTGACCGCATTGTTGTGACCCCGGCTTAGGCCCGGGCGCGCTGAGGTTGACCAGCTGCTCCGGGGCGTGCACGGGCAGGTTGCCGAGGAGCATCTGATGGAACAGGGAGAAGATGGCCGTGTTGGCGCCGATGCCGAGGGCCAGCGAGATCACCGCCACGGCGGTGGTCAAGGGGGTCTTGGCCAGAGTCCGGAAAGCGAGCTTGACGCCGCCCATTGGTGGTCCTGTGAAAGAGGGGATCTGCCCCGGGGCTAACCGGATGGTAACCCGGAACGCCCCTCCGCTGAATGGTTAGACGCGTCGGGGCCGGGCCGGGTTGCAGAACGGGTCCGCAGGGCTGGGTTCCGGGGAGCGCCTCAGGGGATCCTGAATGCTTCGTGGGTCGCCGACGCGCCGAACCCCGCCACCGTCCCACCCCCGATCACGTGGATGGCGGGGCCTACCGTGACTGCGCCCATTCCATGACGGGGCGTCGGCATATCTGCCACTCGGCGCCAGGTGTTATTGGTTGGGTCGAATTCCTCGGTGTGAGGGAAAACGCCGGGGCTCTCACCGCCGAACACATACAGCCGGCCTCCTAACGCTGCGGCAGCGAGCCCGCCACGGGCTGTCGGCATATCCGGGAGTTGCTCCCAGGTGTTGGTTGCTGGCGCATAGGCCTCCAGCGCGGGCGTGTTCGCCGGCCCACGTCCGCCTGCGACGAAGATGCGCCCGTCGATCACAGCGGCGGCGAGGTGTTCGCGTGGGGTTGGCATCGAGGCCAGCGTGCTCCAGGCGTCCAGCTCCGGATCGTACGCTTCGGTGGTCCCCACGACCGCGCCGCCGCGCACGCCGCCAATGGAATAGATCTTTCCGTCAAGCTCAACGGAGACGTGCGCCGCGCGTGGCGCGGACATCGGCTGCCTGGTGAGCCATCGCTGACTCACGGCGTCGAACGCAAAGACGGTAGCCGACGCGGCCCCGCCGGCCGTGTATCCCCCGATCACGTATACGGTGCCGCCGGCCGCGGCGACGCCGGCGTGGTTCCGCCCGTCGGGCATGGCGGGTCCAGCGGTCCAGCGGTCGGTGGCCACGTCATACACCTCGAGCACCGCGGACGTCTGGCGGGCGTCGTCGTACCCGCCCGGCGTGTAGATCCGTCCCGCGACGTGCGCCGAAGGCATCTCCTGTCGCGGCGTAGGGAGCGGGGCCCGGGAGACCCACTCTCCGGTCCCGGGCGTGCCGTTCGCCGTGTCACTGCGGCAGCCGGCGAGCAGTGCGGCGGCAGCGGTCCCGACGGCCGCCAGGCGCAGGCGGTCCTGACCCCTCACGGCGTGCTCATGGCGGATACTTCGCCGCCAGCTTTCTCACGGTGCTGGCGTTCCGCAGGGTGGTGGCTACGCCGAGCGCCTTCTCTAGCACCGCTCCCGAGAACGGCGAGTCACTGAACCCGCCGTGCCGTAGCCAGTACAGCTCGCGCTGGCGCAGGTGGAAGGCGTCACCCTCGGTGCTGAGCGCCGTGACCTTGCCCCGCACCGCCTTGGCAGGCGCGGCGTGGAGGAACCCGATAAACAGGGTCACCCCATCCGCTTCGAGCCGCCCCGATTTGAACGGCCGGTACCGGGCAATCCCGGCAAGCTCGGCCGTGGACCGCACGAACGTGGCGACCGGGTAGCCCAACGCCTCCCGCAGCCGCCCCTCGATCCGCCGTTCCAGCGCCGCCGCATCCTTGACGGATGACTCGAAGTAAACGTTCCCGCTGGCAATGAACGTCGCGACGCTCTTGAGCCCGAGAGACTCGAACAGGTTCTTGAGCCGGTCCATCTTGACGACGTGGCCGCCCACGTTGATGGCGCGGAGCAGCGCGACGTAGTTCAGCAGGCCACCACCCGGCACCGGGCTCGAACCAGCAGGTCCACGACCTCGTAGTACCGCGACCCGGATACTGAGCGCCCCTCGCCGGGCCGGGTCTTGTGTACCACGACCAGGTCGAGCACGGGCATGACCGTGATGTACTGGCCCACGGCGCCGTGGCCGGAATAGGCCCCGGCGTACGGTCCCGTGGCCGTCGGCCCGTCAAACACCCACCACAAGTAGCCATACCCAAAGCGCCCGGTGCGGCGTTGTGGCGGGTTCATCTCCGCTACGGGCGTCAGCGCTCGCGTGCTCTCGCGCAACCAGTCCCGTGGCACGAGCTGACGGCCGGCCCAGTTGCCCTGACGCAGCATCAGGTAGCCGATGCGCGCCATGTCACGGGTGGAGAAGTTCATGTGGTACGCCAGATGAATGGACTGCGTAGTGTCCCCGGTGCGCCGGTGGATGGCCCGATTGAAGTCCTGCATCCCGATGGGCCGGGCCAGCTCACTCTCCAGGGCATCGTAGATGCCCCGCCCGGTCTCCTGCTCGAAGATGGTGCCCAGCGCGTTGAAGTCCCAGTTGCTGTAGAGGTAATACGTGCCATGCGGCTGCGAGCCACGGGGCGGGGCGTTGGCCAGGTCGTCACCCGAGTTCGACGCGGCGTGGTAGACGCCGGACCGCGCCATCAGGAGATCGCGAATGGTCGCTTGCTTCTCCTCCGCCGTGAGACCGCCGTGGTCGTCAATCCCGAGCTCTGCAAGCGTCTTGTTCAGTCTGACTTTTCCGCTCGCCACGTAGTTGCCGAAGAGCATGGAGAGAACGCTCTTCCGCACCGAGGCGAGGTAGCTCACCACCTGCACGTCGCCATACTCCATCAGCACCTGCCCACCGACCACCGCCATGAACCCCGTGGTATGCATCGTGGACAGCCGTGCGCGTACACTGTCCAGGTCCGCCTGCGACCAGCCGGCCGAGGCCGGATCGGCGATACGTTCCCACTCAGCGGCAGGATAGGCGGCGCCGACGGCGGTGACCGGCACCGCCGCGGTCGGCGCGCGGCCCTGGGAGGCGCAACTGGCTCCCAGTACCGTGATCAGGACGACTGCCCAGGTCAGGGCAGATCGGAACGGATGTCGTTGGGTCATCGGTCAACCTCTCGCGGCGCGCTTCACCGCATTCCGGCGGCCGTCCGCGGGTCCACGTCCTTCTGCCAATGGAACGGCCCGGCCTTCCGCTGCCGCGGGTAGATCTCGTCCAGCGTGTCTCCGTCGTACAACCGCCCGTTCTTCATCACGTACCGGATGGTGTTGCTGTTCCGGATATTCTCCAGCGGATTCCGGTCCAGGACCACGAGATCGGCGAGCTTTCCGGTCTCCAGCGACCCGAGATCCCGGTCTCGCCCTATGGCCTGCGCGCCCAGCGCGGTGGCGACTCGGAGCGCCTCGTGCTGGGACAGGCCACCGGAGTGTAGGGACCACAGCTCCCAGTGAAAGCCCAGGCCCTGGAGCTGTCCGTGGCTGCCCACGCCGGCCACGCCGCCCGCCTTCACGATGTCCGCCGCGAGCTTTGCCACCCGATTCATGGTGTGGACTCTGGGATGGAACCAACCCGCGTTGCGGCGCAGCACCTTGGACTGGAAGTCTTCCCACGGCGTGAAGCGCCGGAGCTTCTCATCCTCGAACGGGCTCTCTTGGGCAAAGTAGTAGTTCTCGGCCCAGGGCCCCCCGTAGGTGACGATCACGGTAGGCGTGTACGCGGTGCCGGAGGCGACGTAGAGCTTCACCACGTCTTGGTAAAACGGGAACCCGGGGGTGTTGTGCTCCTGCCCGGCATACCCGTCCATCGCCATGGTCAGGTCCAGGGCGTAGTCCAGCGAGCCCTCGGTGGTGGGCATCAGGCGCAGCTCGCGGGCCGCATCAATGATCCATTGCCGCTGCTCCCGGTTCCCCGCGCCGTACATCTTGATGGTCGTGATCCCGTAGTAATCGCTGTAGCGCCGCAGCACGTCGCGGGCGTGCTCCCGGTTCCGGAGGTTCTCCGAGCTGAAGACGCCGGGGCCCGTGGAGTACATGCGGGGCGCCAGAATGCTTCCCGCTTCGGCCAGGTCCTCGTAGGTCAGGGCGTCCGTCGTGGCGGTCTGAGGATCCCGGGCCGTGGTGACGCCGTAGGCCAGGTTGGCCATGAACGCCCAGTTGTCCGTCTTGTGGATGTCCGCCGCAGCGCGGAGATGGGCGTGGGTGTCCACGAACCCCGGCACGATGGTGGTGCCGGACACGTCGATGGTTCGCGCTCCGGCCGGCAGGGTGACCGCGCCGCGGGCGCCGACCGCAACGATGCGGTTGTTCCGGACCACGATGTCCGCGTTGTCAATGATCTCGTCCCCGCGCATGGTGACCGCACGCCCCCCGCGCAACACCACGGTGCCCTGCGGGATGTCGCGCGGCACGTCAATCCGGATGCGGGTTTCCTGGGGCTCATACGCGGGCTTCTGCCGGTCCTGTCGCGGGGGCTCCACGCCGGGGCTGCTGCTCCGCGCCCGCCTCACACTATCGTCCGCCGCCCTCGCTCGGTCCAGATCGTAGGCGAAATGCGCGTTGCCCACCGACCAGTGGGCCAGGCGACCGCTGGCGCTCCAGGCCGGGAACTGGCCGCCCACCACCGTGAGTTTCCTGGCCGGAAAGGCGGCATCGTCCGGGTTGGACACGGCGACAGTGGGCGTGTCCACCCCGGTGTAGGGCACGGTCACGACATACAGCTCGTTCACCACCTGGGCGACGGCCTGATCGCCCGTGGGAGCCATCAGCACCAGCGAGGCCCGCACCGGTTGCGTGGCGTTCGGGAGCCGAGGCCCGTTCACCCGGAGGTGAAGCTTCCGGTCGGTCCCATCCCAGCGGAACGAGATCAAGAAGCCGCCGTTGCGGGACGCGTAGATCCGCGTGGTATCGCGCGTGAAGTGTGGCGTGGAGAAACCGTCGACCGGCGCGATCAGCGTGGTGGCGCCGCCTTCAGCCGGCACCCAGACCAGGTCCTCCGATCCGCCGGGCACGCCGCGCTGGGTGGATTCCACAAAGGTGCGGACCGCGCCGCGGATGGCGACGATGCGGCGGCCATCCGGCGCCCAGGCAGGCTGCTGGTACAGGGCCGCCATGGTGGTGAGCTGTTGGGGCCGCGCGCGACCGTCGGCGCGGACCTTCATGACGTGGCCCCCGCTTTCGGTGCTCGCGGTGACGTACGCGATCCACTGGCCGTCGGGAGACCAGGTCGGCTCCGCTTCGGGCACCTCGGAGGTAGTCAATCGCCGAGGAGTTCCCGAGGGATAGTCCATCACGTGGAGCCGGTCGAGGACGGTGAACGCGAGCCGGGCGCCGTCCGGGGAGGGCACGGCGTCTCTGATCTGCCGTGCGACGAAGGTCGCTGAGTCGGAGACGGGGAAGTCGAAATCCACCGCGGGCCCGAGATCCACGTCCACGTCTGCCTCAAAGGGAATCTCGATCGGCGCGCCGCCGTCCACCGGGACCCGCCAGATCCTGCCTCCGTACGTAACCACCAGCTCCCGGGAGTCAGGCGTGAAGGACATGCCGGGCAGCACATCGCGGGTGGAGGCGTCTTCCTGGCCATCGCGCTGGACCGGATAGGCCAGCCAGCGCTCCTCCCCGTTCTGGAGGTCGCGGATGCGTAGGCCGGTTTCGTCAATGTGGCGTGTGCCGTACACCAGCCAACGGCCGTCCGGAGACAGCGTCGGCCGCACCGCGCCGCCGTATCTGAAGGTGCGTTGCGCCTGCTCGCCGGTCTCTCGGTCGTACACCGCGAGCTGCCACTCGCTCATGGGCGCGTTGTAGGTCCAGGTCCCCGTGCGCCGGGCGAACCAGATGTAGCGCGCGTCGTTGCCGAACGCGGGGCCGGTGGTGCGGAGATTCTCCGGTCTCCGGATCAGCGAAACCCCAGCCCCTCCGTCCGCGTGAAACAGATGGAGCCGCCCCGGTCCATCCGCGTCCCGGGACACCGCGATGTAGCTGCCGTCCGGGGTCCATTCCGGGGACTGGTAGGCGTCGTTCTTTCCTTTGGACACTTGCACCGTGTCGCGGCCGTCGAGCGACAGGGTCCACACGCCCCACCCGCCCCCCCGGTCGGACACGAACACCACGCGCTTGCCATCCGGGCTGAACCGGGGCTGCATGTCGAACGCCATGCCGCGGGTGAACGGCGTGGCCGGGCCGCCGCTGAGCGCTAGGGTATAGAGGTCGCCCAGGAGATCGAAGACGATGGTGCGGCCGTCCGGGCTCACATCCAGCGAGATCCATGATCCCTCGCGCGCGGTGTACTGGAGCTTGCGCGCCGGTACGAGGGGCAGTCCCTCCTGGCGCGGGTTCTTCTTGGCGGTGGTGTCGCGGGCGGACGGTTCCTGCGCCGTGAGCGTGGTGCCGAGGATGCTTGCGCCCAACAGGACAAGGACCTTGCCGGTACGTGCCGAACCCAACACCGATGAGATCATTCGGTCAGATTCCCCAGGAGAGGGTGAGCGGTGCGTGGCGGGGAGCGTGCTCAACCCGTCTCCCTCGCCCTCCGGCTGTCTTCTGGGCTCCGACCTACGGCCGCCCGGCAAACTCCACGTCCGGCAGCGCGGCGATGCCCCGCTCCTGCTTTTGCCGCCGCACCATGGCCGCGACATCCGCGAGCAGCTGGCGCGCGTCGTACACGATCCCGTCCTTGATGGTGTAGCGCACGCCGCCCACGCGCTCGGGCTTCTTGGTCTGGTCGTTCAGCCGCACGGCGCCGGTGCCGAACAGGACCTTGAGGTTGGCGAGGGGATTCTCCGGCACAATGGCCAGGTCAGCCAGCAATCCCGGGCGAACCACACCGAATTCGATATCCGTGCCGCGCGGCTCGAACAGGCCCTGCGCCCCGTGCATCGTGGCGCCGCGGATCACCTCGAGCGGGTGGAACCCGGCTTCCTGGAGCAGCTCCATCTCCTCGATGTAGGAGAACCCGTAGGTGTTGTAGATGAATCCGGCGTCGGTACTGACCGTGACCCGCCCACCCATGTTCTTGTACTCATTCACGAACTGCATCCACACGCGGTAGAAGTTCTTCCACGCCACTTCGTCGGCCGTGGTCCAGTCGTAGAAGTACGCGCCGTGGGCCTCCCGGCTGGGTGAGTAGAAGTCCCACAGGGAGGGGAGCGTGTAGTTGGCGTGCCAGTCGGCGTTGCGCCGGCGCATGACGTCCCGGCCGGTGAGGTAGGTCGTCATGGTGGGATCCAGAATGGTGTTCCGCTCCCGCAGCTCCTTCAGGAACGCATTCCACGTTTCGCCGCCGGGCTTCACCAGGTTCCATTGACGAGCCACCTGGCCGAAGCGCCACTGCTCGTCGTTGTAGTTGTAGTCCACCGGCCAGGGCTGCACGTCGGTGTTCTCGTACATGGACTCGAAGATGCCGTAGAAATGGGTCACAGCGCCCAGGCCCAACCGGGCGGCGTCGAGCCCATTCATCTGCGCCACGCCGGTCTGCCCCAGGTGCGCCGTGGTGCCCAGACCGTGCTTCCCGGCCTCGTCGATCAGCGCCGCCATGATGTCCGGCCGGTGCGCGCCGAGTTTCAGGCCATCAATGCCTTTGGCCGCCGCCCAACGCACCCACTCCCGCGCCGCCGCGGGCGTCTCCACCGGTCCCTTGTCCCATCCGGTGCCGGCCCGATGGTAGGAAAACAGGCGCGGGGCGGTGATCTCGTTCTTGGCGCTGCGGGCCTTTTCGCTCAGCGACCAGTCGAACCCGCCGAACGGTACGCCACGCACCGTCGTGACCCCGTGTGCCATCCAGAGCTTGTAGACGTACTCGGCTTCCGGAGCCTTGGGTGTCCCGCCCGTGTGCACATGGAGATCCACCAGACCGGGGAGCACGTACATCCCGTGCGCGTCAATCTCTCGCGTGGCGTCCTTGGGGCGTCGCTCGGGGTTGATTTCGACGCCGGGCACACCCACGTCTGCGATGCGCGTGATCCGATTCCGTTCCACCACGATGTCAACCGGCCCGCGGGGGGGTGCGCCGGTGCCGTCAATCAACGTGGCGCCGCGAATGATCAGCCGATCGAACGGGCCGTCACCTTCAGCGCGAGCCGGGGCGGGCCGGGCGTCCTGGTCTTGCTGAGCGAGCACGTATGTCGGCGCTGCGCCTGCCGACACGGCGAGCACCAGGCCGAATACTGCGGCCGAACGCGAAAGCATCATATGCCACGGCTCCTGTAGGCGGATCGCGTGAATTGAGGGTGCCACAAAAGCTGCGCGCCGGGAAGCGCGAGGGCTAGTCCGCCGCGCCCTCTGCGCGGCGGTCCCGCAACTCCATGAGCGCGCGCTTCACGTACAGCCGCGTCATCTCTTTGCGCCACGCCAGCCCAAAATCGGTGTTGTCCATGGGCTTGGACGGCTTGAACGCAGCGGCGGCGGCGGCCTCGATGGCGTCGTCCGGCAGGTCGGTGCCGGCAATAGCTGCCGCCGCTTCCGGCACCTCCTGCGGATGGCTCGCGACCGCGCCTAACACCACGCGCGCCTCCGCGGCGCGCGTGCCGTCCCACCGGATCCACACCGCCACGCCCAACACCGGGAAATCGAACGATCCTCGGCGGCGCAGCTTCAGGTAGGTGGCATCCCAACCGTTCGGGGGCGGCAGCCGTACAGCGGTGAGCACCTCGTCCGCGTGCTTGGTGAGGTAGTTGATGCCGTCGTTGTGGTAGAACCGGCCTGCCGGCACCACCCGCTCCCCCTTGGGGCCCACCAACACCAACTCGGCGCCAATGGCGACCATGACCGGCGCCAGGTCCGACGAGTTCACCGCCCAGCAGCGCGGACTGGACGGCGCCACCCAGCACACCTCGCCGTCCTTCTTCATGCAGAAGTGGATCGCCTTCCGCCATTCGTACGTCTGGTTGTAGTAGTTGCACCGGGTGTCGAGGCAGAGATTGCCGCCCAGCGTTCCCATGTTCCGCAGCAGTGGCGTGCTGATCAGCTCCGCCGCCCGCGCGACGGCAGGGTAGTGGGCACGGACGCCGGGATGCGCGGCGAGGTCTGTGAGGGTGACCATCGGACCCGCGACCAGCCCGCTGAACGATCCGACTGCTGCCTTCTTGCTGGGGGAAATTGTCCCGAGCCGCGGCACTCCTCCCAACGCCACCACGACGCCCGGCTCCTGATGTCGCCGCTTCATGTTGGGATAGAGATCCGTCCCGCCGGCGACGTACATGCCCAGGGAGCCGGCGTCCTGCTTCATCTGGAGCGCCTGTTTCAGCGTCTTCGGCTGGAGGTAGGTGAAGAGCGGGAGCCGGAGCATCAGCGTACCGGCACCGCGTCACTCCTGCGGGTGCGCGGCCCGTCGGCGCCGGGCACCCGCCATTTGGCCCCATCGCCGGCAGCCGATCCGTCCCCGCCTTCCCACGGCGGCGGCACACGAATGGGTGCCGGCCATGGCACGTCGGGGAAACCGGTCGGTCCGTAGCGCGCCACGCCGCCCTTGGCTTTGTCCCTGAGGGCGCGGAGCACTTTCTCCGGCGTGATGGGTACCTCGTCAATCCGAACCCCCACCGCGTCGTACACGGCGTTCGCCACGGCGGGCGGCACCGGGAGCAGCGGACCCTGACCCACCTCTTTGGCGCCGAACGGCCCGTTCGGGTCCGGATCCTCCACCAGGTAGGTCAACACGTCGCACATCTCGAGCGTGGTGGGGCTCTTGTACTCCAGCATGCTGGGGATCTTGTGTACCATGTTCCGATTTCCCCGGTAGGGCATCTCTTCCATGAGCGCCTCCCCCAGCCCCATGTACACGCTCCCCTCCACCTGCCCAATGACACTCACGGGATTGATGGATTGCCCCACGTCGTGCGCGATCCAGATGCGGTCCACCCGCACGACGCCGGTTTCGGGGTCCACCTCCACCTCCGCCACAGCGGCGCTATAGGAGTACGCCGGAGACGGTCCCACGCCCGCCCCACGGTACCGGCCGGCGGGCGTCGGCGGGGTATAGCTGCCGACGGTTCCGATGGTGCCCTCGGCGACTTCCGCGAGCTGCACGGCTTCGGCGAAGCTCATACCGCGTTCGGGATCGGTCAGGTCGAACACCCGGCAGCCGGCGAAGACCAGCTTGTGAGGTGGGACGTCGAGCCGCGTGCTCACGTGGTTGGCCACGATCTTGCGTGCCTCTTCGGCGGCCTGCACCATGGCGTTGCCCGTCATGAGCGTGACCCGGCTGGAGTAGGAGCCCAGGTCCACCGGCGTGAGGCTGGTGTCGGCGGTCACCACGTGCACGTCCTCCAGCGCCACGCCCAGGATTTCCGCCGTGATGGCCGCGAGCACGGAGTCCGACCCCTGGCCAATGTCGGTGGAGCCGCAGAACACCGTGACGCCGCCACTCCGGTCCAGCTTGAGCTGCACACCCGACAGCGGCATGTCGTTCCACACGATCGCCAGCCCGGCGCCGCAGATGTAGCTGGAGCAGGCGATTCCCACGCCTCGACCGTTCGGCAGCTTCCGGAATTTGTCCCGCCAGCCCGATCCGGCCACCACCTTCTCGATGCACGTGCCCAGCCCAATGGAGCCGACGCGCAGGTAGTTCGCCGTCAGGGTGTGCGGCGGGACCAGCTGACGGAGCCGCATGTCGGCCGGGTCCAGCCCCAGCTCCTCGGCGATCTTGTCGAGCTGCACTTCCAGGCCAAAGCGGGGCTGCGGCGTGCCGTGCCCGCGCTTGGGCCCGCAGGGCGGCTTGTTGGTGAAGGCCCGGGCGCCCTGGAACTTGTAGCGCGGCACATGATACGTGACGGTCTGGAGCGCTCCAGTGTAATAAGTGCTCGCGACGCCGTAGGAGCCGTATCCGCCACCGTCCAGCAGGGTTTTGCAGTGCATGGCGGTGATGGCGCCCTCCCGGGTGACGCCCGTTTTCACCCACATGAGCACCGGGTGCCGGCCGCGGTGGCAGTAGAACACCTCTTCGCGCGTGAGGGTGATTTTCACCGGCCGTCCGGTCATCATGGCGAGCTTGGCCACTACCACTTCGTGATTGAGCGGATCGCTCTTGCCGCCGAACCCGCCGCCGTTGGGACAGGCGATGACCCGGATGCGCGATGCCGGCACGCCGAGCACGCGTGCCAGCGCCCGGTGATGCAAGTAGTGCGGCGTCTGGGTGGAGCTCCATACCGTGAGCTTGCCGTCGGCGGACCACTCCGCGACCGCCGCATGTTGCTCCATGGCCAAGTGGGTGCTGCCGTCGTAGAAGAACAGGTCTTCCCGCACCAGGTCGGCCTGGGCGAAGCCTTCGTCCACGTCCCCAAACTCCAGACTGGTGAGCTTGTGGAGGTTGCCGGTCTTCACGTAGCCGTGGATCTGGGGCTCCGGATGGGCGAGCGCGTCTTCGGGCGACTCGATCGACTTCAGGACCTGGTATTCGACTTCGATCAGGTCGACCGCGGCGCAAGCGATGTCTTCGCTGGTCGCGGCCACAGCGGCCACCGGGTCGCCCACGAAACGCACCTTGTCAGGGGCGAGCGCGTGCTCGTCCTGGCTGACCGGCAGAATCCCGAAGGCCACCGGCAGCTCGCGGCCGGTGAGTACGGCCTTCACGCCGGGGAGCGCCTGGGCGCGCGACGTGTCGATGCGGAGAATGTTGGCATGCGGGTGTGGCGAGCGGAGCAGTTTGGCGTACAACATGCGCGGAAACGCCAGGTCATCCGCGAAGCGCGTGACGCCGGTGACCTTGGCCACGGCGTCCACCTTGCGATGGGCCCGGCCGATGACGCGCCTTCCCAACGCCTCCCGTCCGGTGGCGCGGCGCTCGGACCCGTCCTTATCGCTCGCCATAGAGCGACTCCTCGCGTGGAATGGCGTCCTCACCCCGCATCCAGGCGGCGGCGAGCTCGATGGCCTCGTAGATCTTGATGTAGCCGGTGCACCGGCAGAGGTTGCCGGCCAGTGCCTCTTTGATGGCCTCGCGGGTGGGTGACGGGTTGGCGGCGAGCAACGCTTCGGCGGTGAGCATCACGCCGGGCGTGCAGTACCCGCACTGGGCCGCCCCCAGATCGGCGAAGGCGCGCTGGAGCGGGTGCAACTCCGGGCCGCGGGCCATGCCTTCCACCGTCCGCACCGCGTGGCCGTCGCACGCCAGGCCCAGCGCCAGACAGGAAAGCACCGGGGCGCCGTCCATCAGGACGGCGCAGGTGCCGCATTCGCCCAGCTCGCATCCGTGCTTGGTGCCCGTGAGGCCCAGGTCTTCCCGCAGGATCTCCAGCAGGGTTTTCTGAGGCGTGACGGCGAGCTCGACGGTTTCGCCGTTCACGTCGAGCGTGATGCGCGCTTTGGTGGCTCTCCCAGCGTCAGGCCGCCGGCGCGCCAAAGAGGAAGGCCTCCGTCTGCTTGGTGAGAAATTGTTTGGCCTTGGGATCCAGAAGATTCAGGCCGTAGTGATTGATCACGGCGGTCTGCTGCCGCAGCCACTCTTTCCAACACACCTGGCAGATGGAGGCGTGGATCTTCGTGCCCAGGTCCCCGGGGAGCGGCGGGCGGGGGAGCTGCTCGCGAGTCTGAGCGCACCGGGTGCAGGCAACGGAGGGCATGTGAGGCCAATTTAACCTTGCCCGCTGCCGACCGCGACGGCACACTTCCCGTCGTGGACCCGCAGCGTACGTCGGTCGGCCTCTGTGCGGAATGCCGTCACAGTCGCCACATTGCCACCCAGCGGGGCACCACCTTCTGGCGCTGCGGCCGATCCGACAAGGAGCCCGCGTATCCCAAGTACCCGGCGCTTCCGGTCCTCCGGTGCGCCGGCTTTGAACCTCCGGTGGAAGACGGTGACGCATGAAAGGTTCAACGCTCGGTGTCGTGCTGGCGGTCCTGGTGATAGGCGGACCCCACGCCCTCTCGCCTGGGGCAGCCCGTTGGTCGCCGTCCGCCCCTCAGGATCCCTACCTCGCGCAGGCCCGCCAACTGATGCGCGAAGTGCCCCTGATTGACGGGCACAACGACTTGCCCTGGGCTACCCGCACGGGCTTTGCGCTGAGCCTCGATTCCGCCGACATCGCCCAGCCGCAACCCCGCTTGATGACCGATATCCCCCGCCTCCGTCAGGGTCTGGTGGGCGGTCAATTCTGGTCGGCGTACTCCCCCAGCTCCTTCGAGGGGCGCGGTGCGGCGCGGGTGGGCATGGAGCAGGTGGATTATGTGCACCGCCTGGTGGCCCGATATCCGGAGACGTTTGAGTTCGCCGGAACCGCAGACGAGGTGGTGCGCGTTCATCGGGCCGGCAAGATCGCGTCCCTGATCGGGCTGGAAGGCGGGCACATGATTGAGAACTCGCTGGCGCTGCTCCGGCAGTTCTACGCCCGCGGCGTGCGGTACTTGACGTTGACCCATTCCCGGAACACCGACTGGGCGGACGCGTCCACCGATTCGCTACGGCACGGCGGCCTCACGCGGTTTGGCGAGGAAGTGGTGCGTGAGATGAACCGCCTGGGCATGCTGGTGGACCTCTCCCACGTCTCGGACTCGACCATGTGGGACGTGCTGCGCGTGACGCAGTCGCCCGTGATCTTTTCGCACTCCTCGTCCCGCCACTTCACACCGCACCCGCGAAACGTACCGGATGACGTGCTGCGGGCGGTGGTGCGGAACGGCGGCGTGGTGATGGTGAACTACGTGCCGTCGTTTATCTACCTTCCGACTTACCAGCACGGTCAGCGGCAGCAGGCCTACACCCGCGCCCTTCAGGGGCGCGGCGTGGACCCGGCCGCCGTCCGGGACTCCGTCGAGGCCTGGACCCAGGCCAATCCCGAGCCTCGTCCCCCTCTGGGCGTGGTGGTGGACCATATGGACTACATCCGGGCGGTAGCCGGCTCGGATCACGTGGGGATCGGCGCCGATCTGGACGGGATCGACAGCACGCCCATCGGCCTGGAGGACGTGGCGACGTTCCCGGCGCTGGTGGCCGAACTGCTGCGGCGGGGGTGGACGCCTGAGGACGTGAAGAAGGCCCTGGGGTTGAACGTGCTGCGCGTCATGCGCCAGAACGAGTCCGTCGCGGCACGGCTCCAGCGGGAGCGTGGCCCCAGCGTGGCGCAGATCGAGGTGCTGGACGGGTGGGGCACGAAGCCGCCGTGGGAAGGGCCACGGTGAGATGATGCGCATCGTGATGCTTGCCCTCGTCACCACGTTTGCCGCCGGCTGCGTTTCTTCGGTGGAGAGCATCCGCAGCAGGGACCTGGAGGGAGCGCTCATTGCTTTCCGCGGTAACGTGGCTGCCATCCACCGGCGGGATGCCGAAGGTTACCTTGCCCACTATCTGGACTCGCCGGAGCTGGTGATCGCCGGCGCCGACTCGCTGCGTCGGGGGTTTCTAGCGTTCGCCGCGGCGCGGCGGGCCAGCACCGATTGGCCGGATACGTTGATGGCGGGAGATCCCACGCTGGTGTGGCTGGCGCCGGGCGTGGTGTACGGGGCCTATCCCTATACGGTGGTGCAGGCGGGGGACAGCGCCTCGGGATGGTCGGAGCGGGTGCTGGTCAAGACGGGTGGCGGGTGGAAGGTGGCGGTGACCAGCCGGATCGATCGGTGCAGGTGTGAGTAGAGCCATCAGCGACCGCTTTCTCGGAGGTGCATGGTGACGAGGACCCTGCTGGTCTGCTGTCTGGCGCTGGCGTTCCCATCGATCTCCTTTGCGCAGAATCGGCAGGTCATCCGCCTGCCCGGGGCGCTGGAGGGCCTGCCGTTCTCCACCGCCGTGCGAGTCGGCAACGTGCTTTATCTTTCCGGCCAGATCGGCACCAAGCCCGGGACCACGGAGCTGGTCGCGGGAGGGATCGGGCCGGAGACGCGGCAGACCATGGAAAACATCAAGGCAGTGCTGGAGTATGCGGGCAGTTCGCTTCAACGGGTGTTCAAGTGCACCGTGTTCCTGCGGGATATTGGCGATTTCGGCGCGATGAACGAGGTGTACCGGACGTTTTTCCCTGCCGATCCCCCCGCGCGCTCGACCGTGGCGGGCAGCGGCCTGGCCCTTGGCGCGCGGGTGGAGATCGAATGTCTGGCCATCGCCGGCCCCTAGCGGAGGTTCCCATTCGTATGCGTGTTGCATGGTTGGTCTGCGCGGCGCTGCTGGCATCCACGGTGGCGGTGGCGCAGGACAGACAGGTGATTCAGCCGGGTGGCATGCTTTCCGCGGCCGTACGCGTGGGCCCCATGCTCTATCTGTCGGGTCAGCTGGGGACCGATCCTGCCACGCGACAGCTCGCGACCGGCGGCATCGGACCGGAGACGCGCCAAGCGTTGGAGAATATCAAGCGACTGGTAGAGGAGAACGGCAGCGCCATGCATCGGGTGGTCAAGTGCACCGTGTTCCTGGCGGACATCACCGACTTCGCGGCCATGAACGAGGTGTATCGCACCTTTTTCCCCACCGACCCGCCGGCCCGCTCCACTGTCGCGGTCGCCGGTCTGGTGCGCCAGGCGCGGGTGGAGATCGAGTGTATGGCGCTCGCCGGCACATGAAGGTCAACCGACAGCTGGCGGCTATCGAGCCGTTGATCCTGGGACGGCTGCACGGCGTGTCCGGAGACAACTGGTATCGCCACGTGCCGGGGAAATGGAGCATCGCGCAGGTCGTCCGCCACCTGGCGATCGGCATGGACTACTCGGCCGCGACCTTCGAGGCCCGTGCCGCCAAGACGGACATGCACCGGCGCGCCACGCCGCGGCAGGCCCTCCTGCGCCATCTGATTCTCGGCCTGGGCAAGTTCCCCAAGGGGCGGGAAGCACCCGCGGGCAGCGTGCCGGAGGACCGTCCGGATCCCGAGGCGGCCGCCGCGCAGTTCCGCATCGGACTGGCCAAGCTGGAAACCATGATCCAATCGTGGCCGGCCCAGCAGCAGGCAGGGGTCTTCGTCCGCCACCCGGTGCTCGGGGACCTCAACCTCCCCGAGTGGGTGCGGTTCCACTACGTGCATTGCCGCCACCACGGGCGGCAGATCGAAGCGCGGCTCAGGTGGTTGGCAACAACCGCGACGGGCTGAGGTCGGAGCAAGTCTTCTCAGTCCGCAGACAGCCCCTGGTCGCTCACCCCGGGAACCATCACCGCCGCCGGATTGCCTGCCTTGGTGAGGGCCGCGACCATGGCGCCTGCCACACCGACGGCGGTTTCCCGTGCGGCCAGCGCCAGCAGGCCTGAGCCCGCCCCCGAGATCGTCACGCCGTACGCTCCAGCGGCGCGCCCAGCGTCCACGGCCTGATCGAACCCCGGAATCAGGTCGCGGCGCCGCGGCACCGCGATCAGATCCTCCATCCCGAACCGAAGCAGATCGCCGTCACCCGTGGTGAGGCCCCGCACCAGGGCCGCGGCGCGCAGCGCCTGCCCGACGGCGATCTCCCGCGAAACGTCTGTGGGAAGGAGGGCACGGGCCGCCGTGGTGCCGATCGGCGCTTGGGGCACCGCCAGTGCCACGCCGAGCGAGGGATGCAACGACAGATGCGAGGGCGGGACGGACGCGAGAAAGAGACCGCCGTATACCGCCGGCCCCGCGTTGTCCGGGTGACCCTCGATACGCGCGGCCGCCCGGAAGACCGCGTCCCGATCCGCCGCTTGCCCGGACGCGACCTGCCCCAGCGCGAGCGCGGCCACGTGCGCGGCGGCCGAGGAGCCGAGGCCCTTTCCGACGGGAATGTCCGAGCGCGCGTGCAGGCGAAGCCCTTGCCGGATTCCGTGGACCTTGAGGGTGGTCGCGATGATGTCGCGCTCGGGATCGAGCCCGGCGAGGGTCCCCTCGTACCGGGGCGGTCCCGATCCTTCGACCAGCCGCGCCTCCAGCCAGAGATCCAGCGCGAGGCCCAGGCAGTCGAAGCCCGAACCGAGGTTGGAACATGAGGCGGGAACGCGAACGGTGGCGAATGCGGACATGAGCGGCTGAAGATACCGGTGCCGCCTCCCGGGGCACTACCGGCGCAGGGGCCTACTCGTATCGCAGGGCGACGATGGGGTCGAGCCTGGCCGCCCGCCTGGCGGGCCAGAGTCCGAAGAAGATCCCGACTCCCGCGCTGAACGCGAATGCCACCAGAATGGACATCGGCGAGATCAGCGTGTTCCAGTTGGCGAGTTTGGACATGGCAATGGCGGCGCCTGAGCCTCCCAGGATGCCGATGGTCCCGCCCAGCAGGCAGAGCACCACCGCTTCCACCAGAAACTGCAGCATGATGTTGCCGCGCGTGGCGCCGAGGGCTTTGCGAATCCCGATCTCGCGCGTCCGTTCCGTAACCGAGACCAGCATGATGTTCATGATGCCGATCCCACCCACGAGCAGGCTAACGGCCGCAATCCCGGCCAGGAGAAAGCCGAACGTCCGCGTGGTCTCCTCGAACGTGGCCAGGAACTCGGTGCGGTCCCGGATCTGGAAGTCATTGTCCCCGCCCGGCGCGATCTGGTGCTCCCGCCGCATCACCCGCTCGATCTCCAGCATGGCGAGCCCCACCGAATCTGGGTGGGCGACCTGCACCGTAATGGAGCGCAACCGGTCACGTCCGAAAACCCGGTAACGCGCGGTGTTCAGCGGGATCAGGATCTGCTCGTCGGGGTTCATGAACCCCTGGCCGCCCTTTTCCGACAGGACCCCCACGATCTCAAAGGGAATCCCCCGGAGCTGAAGAGTCTGGCCGATCATGGCCGCCCCGTTGGCGTTCAGGGTGGTGGGAATGGCCGATCCCAGCACGGCGACCCGTCGGCGGCCTTCGTCCTCGCCGGCGGTGAACATCCGGCCGGCAACCATGGTGTAGTTGTTGACCGGCACGTACGTAGGGGTCGTGCCGATCACGCTGACGTTGGTATTCTGATTGCCGTACTTAACCTGGGTGTTGCTGGAAATCTCCGGCACCACCGCTCTCAACGCGCGCGCATCCCGACTGAGCGCGATGGCATCGTCCACCATGAGACTGGTGCGCTGGTCGAAGCTCACGGCGACGCCCGCGCCCCGCGTGAACGACCGGCCCGGGTAAATCTGGAGCAGGTTGGTGCCGAGCGCCTGAATCCGGTCCTGGACCGACTTCTGCGCCCCGGTGCCGAGCGCCACCATGGTGATCACCGCGGCCACGCCGATCACGATGCCCAATGCCGTGAGCACCGAGCGGAGCTTATTGGCCCGGATGGCGCCCAGCGCCACCCCGATGATTTCGCCGAACAGCATCAGCGGGTAATGATCACCGGGCCCGGCGCCGGCGTGGTCTGGGTCTGTCGCTGGACACCGGGGAGCGCATTGTTCCGCATGAACTGATTGCGTTGCTGCGATTCCTCCTGCTGCCGGATCAGGCTGGCGCTGGGCAGGATCAGCACGGTGTCCTGCTCCGTTAGGCCGCTCACCACCTCGGAGTAGTCGAGGTCGGTGAGCCCGGTCCGCACCGGGACCGGTTGCGGCGCGCCGCTCCGGAGCACGAACACGATGTAGTCACCGCCGAAGAGGTAATCGGACCCACCGCTGCTGCCCCCGGTCCCCCCGGCCGCTCGCGTGGTCATCGCACCGGTCTCCCCATTGGCGCCACTGAACGCGCGGCCACCTCGCCCGCCGCCCATGCCTCCAGCGGCTCGGAGTTGCTGCATCACGGCCCGGTCCTCCGCCGAGAGGGACTGGAATCCGCCGCTCTGCATCTTGGTGAATACCGCGGTGACCTGGGACGCCTTGAGCCCGGGCGGCAGGGTGACCTCGCGGCCGTCCGGCGTAGTGACTTTCTCCCCTTCCGTTTTTCTGGCGCTTTCCTCCCAGCCGGTTTCAGAACCGGCTACCGTCCGCGCCCCGGAATCCGGCCGGGCGCGCTGGCGCCGGGCCTCCGCCACCTGCTGCAGCACCGCCTGAGGGTCCAACCCCAGCACGCCCGCCGCGGAGCCCACGTCGCGCTGCGTGCGCAAGGCCGCGTTGGGGATGGCCAGCACGTTCTGCCGCGAGCCGACGTGGATTTCGACCTCCGCATTCATCCCGGGCTTGAGCAGCGTGTTGTCGTTGGCGATGCGGATCAGGACCGGAAACATGGTGACGTTCTGCTGGACCGACGCCTGCGGCTCGATCTTGAGCACGGTGCCCCGGAACGGCCGGTTGGGAAAAGCATCCACCGTGATGGTGACGGGAAGCCCGGGCTGGATCTTGCCGATGTCCGTTTCGTCGACCAGCGTCCGGACCTGGACGGTGTCGAGATTGGCCATGCGCAGCAACACCGTGCCGCCACTCACCTGCGAGATGGCCGACGAAATCACCGTGCCCGGCTCAACGCTCCGCTGGATGATCACGCCGGTGCCCGGCGCTCTCACCTCGGTGTCTTCGAACGCGATCCTGGCGTCCTCCAGGTTCCGCTGCGCCCGCACCAACTGGGCGTTGGCATTAGCCGCCTGCAGCCGGGCGTTCTCGAACTCCTGCTCCGTGATAGACTGGGTCCGGAACAGCTCCTCCGAACGGCGGAGCTGTGAGGTCGCGTTGGCCAACTGCGCCTGGGCGACGTCCAAGTCTGCCTCCGCCTGCTTGAGCGCATTGGTGGGCGCCCGGGGGTCCACTCGGACCAGGAGTTGGCCCTGGCGCACCGCGTCGCCGGTCTCCACCGTGACCTGCATGATCTCCCCCGACGCCTTGGACTTCACCTCCACGGTCGTCACGGGCTCGATGGACCCGGCCGCGCTGGCCGATACCACGATGTCCCGGTGCGCCACCGCCACCGGTTGATAGACCGGCGCGGGCGCTTCCTTGGCGCACCCGGCCGCCGCTACGGTCACCACGCCCAACCACACTCTCCTCACGCGGCCCGTCCGGTGATCTCGTCACGCTCGATCCGGCCGTCCAACAGGTGGATCTGGCGGTGGGCATGCTGCGCGATGTCTCGCTCGTGCGTGATGAGGATGATCGTCTGGCCGGCGGCATGCAGGCCCTCGAGCACGCCCATGATCTCGCTGCTGGTCTGGCTGTCCAGGTTTCCGGTGGGCTCGTCCGCCAACACGATGCTGGGATCGTTCACCAGCGCCCGGGCGATCGCGACGCGCTGGCGCTGCCCGCCCGACAGCTCGTTGGGCCGGTGCCCCATCCGGTCGCCCAGGCCCACGCGCTCCAGCGCACGGGTGGCACGTTCCCGCCGGTCCTTGGCGCCGGCGCCGGCGTAGACCAGCGGCAGCTCGACGTTGTGCAGGGCCGTGGCGCGGGGCAGCAGGTTGAACGTCTGGAACACGAAGCCGATTTCCTTGTTGCGGATCCGCGCCAACTCGTCGTCGTTCAACTCGCTCACCTTCTGGTGGTTCAGCCAGTACTCGCCCGCCGTCGGCGTATCCAGACACCCGAGCAAGTTCATCAGGGTGGACTTGCCGGACCCGGATGGGCCCATGATCGCGGTGAACTCGTTGCGGCGGATCTGGAGATCCACGCTGCGGAGGGCGTGCACCACCTCCGCTCCCAACTCGTAGTCCCGCGTGAGCTTGTGGGTCAGGATGATGATGTCCGGAAGGGGCATGTCCCCGGTGCGGAAGTCCATGCCCTCCACCCGATCGCTCATAGCTCCCTCCCCAGCAGCGCTTCGAGTTCAGCCAGGGCAACCAGCAGGTTCAGCCGAGCCTGCACCAGCGTCACCTCGGCCTGACCCAGGCTCACCTGGGAGGTCAGCACATCCACGATGGTGGCGGCCCCCAGTCGGTAACGCTCCTGCTGCACCCGGAGGTCTTCATCCGCGGCGGCCCGGCTGGCTTCCGCGATCGTCACCTGCTGCCCGGCCGCGTGGAAGGCGGCCAGCTGCTGGGTGAAGGTCGCGTTGGCCTGCCGCCGGGCGTCGGCCGCGCGGGCCTCCGCCGCATCCCGGCCGGCGACCGAGCGGGACAAGGCCGTCTCTCGGCTGAACCCGTTGAACAGCGGCCAGGAGAGGCTGAATCGAAGCGACCAGCTGTTTCCCAGCCTGGGCCAGGTGGTGAACGAGTTAGGCGCGAGCCCCACGGAGTCCCGGACGCCCGCCCAGCTCTGCGAGTAGTTGGCGGAGATGGTGGGCAGGTACTGCGCCCGCGACACGCCCACCTGCGCTCCGGCGGCGCGGGCCTGTGCTTCCGCCGTCTCGACCGCCGGTGAGACCCGCACCACTTCCTCCCGCAGCGCGGCGGTATCCAGTCGCGTCAGGTCCGGCAGGCCGGGTGTGCCCGTGGCTTGGACGCTGCCGTCCACGCCTATCAGGCGCGCCAGGGTGGCCTCCGCCGTGGCCTGCTGCGCCTGCGCGTTGAGCAGCTGGAGCCGCGCATTACCGGCGTCCACCGTGGAGCGCAGCGTATCCGACCGGATGGCGCTCCCCGCGGCGAGTCTGTCCTTGCTGATCCGTAGCTGCTGGAGTGATCGCTCCACCTGGGTCTGCGACACCAGCACCAGGTCAGCCGCCGCCAACGCGTTGAAGAACGCCTGCTTGGTTTGCAGGATGACCTGGAACCGCTGGTTGGTGAGCGAGGCGTCCGCGCTGGCGGTGGTCGCGCCGGCGGCTTTGGCTTGCGCCAGGCGGCTGAAACCATCGAAAATGAGAAGAGAGGCATTCAGCCCCGTGGAATAAGACACGGAGCGCGGCTGGCTCAGGAACTGCTGCGTCTGCGGGTTCCACCGGTTGGACGAGTTCTGGCTCATGCTCGAGTTGGCGCTCAGCGTGGGCAGATAGTTGCCGATGGCCTCGCGCTGACTGGCGTGCGCCACATCCAGGTCGCCCCGCGCCTGGACGATGCCCGGTTGGATCCGCAGGGCGAGCGCGATGGCCTCATCCAGCGTGACGGTGGGGTGTTGCGCGCGCGCCGCGCCGGCGGCGACCATCGCCGCCACCACCACGCCGAACGCTACCGGCGTTGCCGTCATCGCCGCCGCCCCTCGCCGCGCTCCCGCGCGGCATGCAAGGAATCGTGCCGCATGTTCATGGTGCCGTATGCCTCGCGTTGGCGGGCGTCCAGAACGTCCATGATTTCGTTCCGTATCTGCAATCGCATGGTATCCACTTGCCGTTCGGCGGCGCGCCAGATGTCGCGCATGCTTTGCTGGTGTCGCTGCATGACGGTCTCGACCGCCGTTCGCTGCTCCGGCGTCAACTGGAGGTCGCGCTCCAGGCGCTCAGGATAGCTCAACCGACGGCTCCGCTCGCGTCCCGGCCTGTCATCCCGGTCGGCCAGGGCCGCTTGCGCCGCGCCGCCGACCGCCAGGCCCGCCACGAAGGCCGCCACCAGCAATCCCGTCGCCCAAAGTCTGGATCGATTCGACATGGTCACTCCGGTTCCGGGATGTCCCACATCAGCCGTTCGAGCTCCGGCTCCGTGGTTGCCGCCACGAGGACAGCGGAGGCAACGGCCTCTCCCGCCCGCCGCACGTCGTCCTCGATGGTCACGTCGGGATCAATGGGCGATGATGCTAGAGCCATCCAAAGGGTCGCACTGGCCGCGAGCAACCCCGCCGCGGCCACGCCGGGCCTGGCCCAGGTGTCGAGCACCGCCAGCCACCCCGGCACCTTGCGGCGGCCATACTGGCCCGCCGCCGCCGCCGTGATCCGCGCGGCCAGGGCCGTGTCGTCTCCCGCGGTCAGCAATGCTCGCAACGCGGCCCCGATCTCGGCATCGGGCCGGTGATCGAACGGCGAGGGTGTCGTCATCCTGCCTCCCATCTCATGGTCGCCATGCAGCCAGCGCCTCCCGCAGGGCCCGGCGGGCGTGGAATACGTGAGATCTTACTGTGCCCTCCGGAACGCCCAGGGTGGCTGCGATCTCGCGGTGGGAATATCCCTCCACGTCGAACAGCACCACCGCCATCCGTTGCCGCTCCGGTAAGGTCGCGAGGGCGGCCCAGAGGGCCTCCGCCAGGGCCGAGCGCTCGGCATATCGATCCGGGCCGGCGTCCCCGGTGGCCAGGTGCGATCCCACGGGCTCGCCCGCGCGCACCCGCCGCCGTCGCAGGCGATCCGTGGCCGCGTTGGCCACGATCCGGAGCAACCACGGCCCGAATGGCCGGCCCGGGTCGTACCGCCCCAGGTTCTTCAGCGCCGACAGAAACGCGTCCTGCACGGCGTCATCGGCGTCAGCGGGATCTCGCAGGACGGCGCGGGCCACGCGCCTTGCCTGACCCACATAGCGGTCGACCAACTCGCCAAAGGCCTCGCGGTTGCCGGCGTGGGCCAGCACCGCGAGCTCGGCGTCCTGCATATCAGGTCTACGCGCCGTCGGGGGGGGGCGTTGAGGCGGGCTCATCACCATGCCGACGGCGAGCGAAGAACGCTGCGGTGGCCTGGGCGGCCACCCAGAAGCTGGCGAGCGCCACCAACGTACCCATGACGCGCGGCGCCGCCACGAACAGGGCGCCGAGCCCGACGGAGGTGAACACCACGGCGCCGGCGATAGACCGCCTGGCGCCCTCGGCGACATGCCGCAGCGTGATAGCCGCGCGCACCGAGACCTCGGCGGCCGACGGGGTGTGCGCCGGGTGGCGCGTCACCGGCCCGGTCGGCGCCACCGCGGGCGGCAGCCGTTTGGCGATGCCGGCGGGCACCCGGCGCGGCCGCAGGGTGACCTCCATGGCGTGACTCAGGTCGCGCCGAAACTGCGCGACGGCCTCCGTAGCCAGCGGCGGGTCGTCCAGCAAAAGATCGAGCTCGTAGTTGGCCAGCAGACTGGGCACGTTGAGGTTGCTCGACCCCACCTTCACCCACCGATCGTCGGCGATCACGGTCTTGGCGTGAAACATGGGCCCGCGCCACTCCCAAATGCGCGCGCCCGCGGCGAGCAGCTCCCGATAGCCCACCCGGGTGAAGGCCCGAACGGCCGGCACGTCGGTGGTGCCGGGCACCAACACGCGGACGTCCACCCCGTCGCGGGCCGCGGCCATGAGGGCGGCGAACATGGGGGCGGGCGCCACCAGATAGGCGTCGGAGATCCAGAGCCTGCTCGCCGCGCTCGCGGCCAGCAGCTCCACCGCCCGGTAGATTCGCATCCGCCCCGGCAGGCCATCCACCACCCGCGCGGCGGCGGGACCGCAGGCCTCCACGCGGACGGCGCGATCCGGTGGTGAGAGCGTTGGGCCGAGCCGAGCCCAGAGCCGCTCGAACGTCAGGTCGAGCGCGGCGGCCGCCGGCCCGCAGATCTCCACGGCCGTGTCGCGCCAGGGCATCCGGCGGCGCGCCGGGTCCCCTACCCACTCGTCGCCGATGCAGAAGCCCCCTACCAGGGCGATCCGCCCATCCACGCCCACGTACTTGCGGTGGTTCCGGCGGAGGGAGCGCAATGGATGCAGGAGACGTACACCCAGCGCCCGCACCTCCACCCCGCTCCGGCGCAACCGGTCCCAGTAGGCCCGGCCTGTCCAGCGGCAGCCGAAGGCGTCGTACAGCACCCGGACGGTCACACCACGGCCCGCGGCGTCCGCCAGCAAGCCGGCGAACTCGCGGCCGGTGGCGTCGTCCCGGATGATGTAGTTCTCGAAGTGCACCACGGCCGCCGCGTCCCGGAGCAGCGCCCGCATGGCGTCGAAGACGTCCGTGTCGGTGAGGTAGCGCACCCGGTTGCCAGGTACGGGGCGTGCCCCGCACGCCCGGTCCAGCGCCCGATCCAGCGTGGCGCTGCGCCCGGGCCGCCCCGGCGTCGCGGGAGCGGGGGCCGGAACCGTCACGCGGCCGGGGCACCGAGCCCGAGCGTGCGCTCGACCGGCCGGAGGGCTTGGATCACGAACTGAATGTGGTCGTCCAGCGGCACGCCCAGCTCGGCGGCGCCCTGGTGCACTTCGTCCCGATTCACGCCACGGGCGAACGCCTTGTCCTTGAGCTTCTTCTTCACGCTCGGCACTTCCAGATCGGTCAGGCTGCGCGAGGGGCGCACCAGCGCGCAGGCCACCAGGAAGCCGCACAGCTCGTCCACCGCGAAGAGCGTCCGGGCCATCAGCGTGTCCCGGGGCACCCCGGTGTAGGACCCATGTCCCAGAATGGCCCGGCACATGGGCTCCGGAAACCCTTGCTGCCGCAGGAGGCCCACCCCAAACGACGGGTGGCCCTCCGTGGGCGAATGCGCCTCGTTGGGGTAGCGCTCGTAGTCGAAATCGTGCAGCAAGCCGACCAGGCCGTAGGCCTCCTCGTCCTCCTCCTGTTTGCGGGCGTAGGCGCGCATGGCGGCCTCGACGGCGTACATGTGCTTGCGCAACGCATCCGACGGCGTGTACTCGAGCATCAACGCCAGCGCTTCATCCCTCGTCATGACCCGACCTCCGGTACCCATCGTTCAAGCCATCGCTGGAGGACCACCAGCGTCCACAGCGCGCGCGCGTGGTTGGACCGCCCGGCCCGGTGTTCGGCGATCAGGCGGCCCACGGAAACATCGCTGAACAGGCCCTGTCGTCTCAACCAGCCCGGGTCGAGCAGGCGGTCCACCTCGGACCGGAACCCTCCGTTGAGCCAGGCGGCGACCGGCACGCTCAGGCCCCGCTTGCGGCGGTGCCTCAGCCACCGCGGCAGGTGCGGCGCGGCCATGCGCTTGAGCAGCCACTTGGCCTGCAAGCCGCGCAATTTGAGCCCTCCGGGCAGCGACAGGCCGAACGCCGTGACGTCCGGGTCCAGAAACGGCGAGCGCGCCTCGAGTCCCACCGCCATGGTCGCCCGGTCGAGCTTGGGCAGCAGCCGACTGCCAAGGTAGCCCAGGTAGTCGAACAGCATGGCGCCCGCCAGCGGCGCCAGGCGCCTCAGCGCCGGCGGGACCAGCTCCGGCAGGGGGGCGGCAGCACCGGCCCGGATATCCCGTGGAAGACCTGAGCCCACCCAGATCACGTGACGCTCGGGCCAGGCAAGGTGGGCGGCCTCGGCGAACAAACCCAGGAGCCACGGCAGCGGGACCTTCCCGTGGGAGGGGGGCGCGAGCCGCAGGGCGGCGCGCGCCCCCCGCTGCAACCACCTTGGCAGCGCGCTGAAACTCGGCGCCAACGCGTGGCCCAGGTACGTGGGGTATCCGCCGAACAGCTCGTCGGCGCCTTCTCCGCTCAGCACTACCCCGACCGAGTCGCGCGCCTGACGGGCGAGCAAATAGGTCGGCAGTACCGCGGCGTCCGCCAGGGGTTCGGCGGATGAATCCGTGAGCGCGCCATACGCGTGGGTGAGTCCGGCCTCGTCTACCGGCACCCGCACGTGCCGCGCGTTCAAGCGCCTTGCCAGCGCCGCGGCGTAGGCGGACTCGTCGTAACCGCGGGCACTGAACGACGCGGTGAACAGGTGGAGCGGCTCGGGAACACGCGGCGCCGCCAGCGTCGCGATCAGCGACGAATCCAGGCCACCGCTGGCGAAGACGCCGACGGGAACTTCGGCCTGGACCTGCCGGGCGACCGAGGCGGCCAGGAGCTCGCGGCCCCGTTCCTCGGCGGCGGCGGCCGACCATGGGGCCACGGCCACGGTCGCCGGATCCCAATACCGGTGGACCTGGCTCCCGCGGCAGCCGTGGACCTCGATGCACCCTGGTTCAACACTTCCCACCGCGGCGAGCAGGGTCCGGGGCGCCCGCACGAAGCCGAGCGCCAGATACTCCGTCAGCGCCTGCTGGTCCAGCTCGTGGGACAAGTCCGGGTATTCGAGCAACCCGGCGATGTCTGACGCGAACCATAGCTCGTGGCCCATCGCCGCGCGGAACAGTGGCTTCTCGCCCGCCCGATCCCGCGCCAGCACCAGCGTCCGGGCGCGCGGGTCCCAGATCGCGAGCGCGAACATGCCCCGGAGGTCTGCCAGCGCGGTCGGGCCGCCCGCCAGGTACAGCGGGAGGACGACTTCCACGTCGGACCGGGAGATGAACGGATACGCGGCGAACCGACGCCGCAGCTCCCCCGCGTTGTAGATCTCACCGTTGCAGACCAGCCAGGTGCCGCTCGCGGGATCCGCCAACGGTTGGTCCCCGGACGCGGTCAGGTCCTGAATTCGGAGGCGGGCCGCGCCGAGCACCGCGTGTGGCGTGCGACGCTCGCCGTGTCCGTCCGGCCCACGATGCCGGAGCCGCGCGGAGAGCCGGGTGGACAGGTGCGGGGCGCTCACCGGCGCTTCGCCGAGGGCCACCATGCCGTAAATACCGCACATCTGATCGGTGCGCCTAGCGGCCGGCGGCGAGCGGGCTCCGGCCGCAGGGGCCGTAGGCAGCGTGCCTGGACGTCTCGATCAGCAAGGGTAACCGTGTCTGGAGGATCAGCCGCGTGGGTCGGTCGTCCGCGCGTGTCACGAACACGCTTGCCCGACACTCCTGTAGCGCTTCGCGCCACCAATTGGCCGGTCGGAGTGGCGTGCCCGGCGCGGCGCGCCAGCGATGCATCCGCCGCGAGAGGTAGTTGCTGGTCAGCTCGCGGCCGGAGTCTGTGGCGAGGAGGACGGGCTGGTTCAGGTAAAACGGAAGCGAGAGGGGGAACGTCTGGATCGCCACCACGCGCCCTCCGGGCGGAACCGCCGCTCTGATCCCCTCGGCCAGGGCCGCCGCGGATCGCTCCCGACCGATCTCGCGCATGAGGGCGCGGCTGGCAAGGGGAATGGTGGCGGCGGGGAGGGCCAGGGCCACCAGCGCGAGCTCGCCCCGACGGCGCGATAGCCAGAGCAGCGCTCCCCCCATCGCGGTGGCGGCGCCAATGAACGCGGCGGCCTGAGGCATGGCGGCCCGCGTTCCCTCGGAGACGTCGAGCAGGCGCGGCACGATGACCGGGGCCAGGCCCACCACGCCTCCCAGCGCCATCAGCAACATGCCGGCTTCCCGGGCGCCCGGCAGGTAGGTGGGTCGCCACCCGCGCGCCGCCAGCAGCGCCACGGCGGGTACGATCGGCAGCATGTACTGGGGACGCTTTGAGTGAGACAGCGAAAAGAACGCCAGCGGTATCAGGATCCAGAGGAGGAGAAAGACCGTGCGGGGATCGCGCGTGCCGTCGGGGAGCCGGAGCGGACCTGCGGCCCGCCATCCAGCCACCACCAGCGCGGAGCCCGGGAGCGCGCCGGCGAGCAGGATCGGCAGGAAGTACCAGATCGGCTCGGTGCGCTGGAGCCGTTCGGTGAACAGCCGCTCCGCCGTCTCCGTCACTAACGTGTACCGCACCAGATCCGGGATGTGGCGCGAAACCGCGAGCACCCATGGCAGCACGATGGCGGCGCACAAGAGCGGTCCTACCGGTGTCCACACGGCGGCGGACGCGCGGCGCCAGGCGGCGTAGGGCGCGGCTACCATCAAGGGAAGGGCGAGCGCGATGGGGCCTTTGGTCAGGACACCGAGCCCGATAGCGGCCCAGGCGACGGCGGTCCATCCCCACCCCGCTCCCTCTCCCCAGGCGGACCGGCGAACCGACGGACCGGGGGACGCCACCAGCGATCCCGCTCCGCCATCTCGCCGATCCGTCGCGAGATAGAAGGCGGCCAAGGCCACCACCACAAAGAACGTCAGCGTCGCGTCGAAGATCACGGTGCGGGCAAACCCCAGCGTGAGGGGCGCGGCGCCGGTGGCGATCACGGCCGCCCAGCCGCCGGCCGAACCCAACAGTCGTCTCCCGAACCACCCAACCACACCGAGGGTGCCGAGCGTGAAAAGCAGCGAAGGGAGTCGGGCGGCGAATTCGGTGGCACCAAACGTCTTCACGGCGAGCGCGGTAACCGCGAAATGGAGCGCCGGCTTGTCCACGTAAGGCAGGCCGTTGAGGTGGGGCAGGGCGAACTCGCCGGTTGCGGCCATCTCGCGGGCAACCTCCGCGTTTCGGCCCTCGTCGGGATCCAGCAGGGGATACGCGGCGATGTTGGCGGTGAGACCCGCGAGCACCAGGCCCAGCGCGGCGAGCCTGGGCCCCACCGAGTCCCGAAAGGCAAGGGTGGACGTGGTCAGGCCGAAGCGCGTCCTTCCCCGGCCGGCGGCCCATGGGCCACGGTGATAGGGACGGACGCCTGGAGCTCGCCGTCGAGGGTGATTTCGAAGGTGTAGGTCCCGGCGTGTGGGAAGGGGACGTCGAACACCAGAACGGCGCCCGCTTCCACCTCGGTGATTCCCGCTTTGGGTTCCGCGAACACCACGGTGCCGTTGCCGCCCAGGATCTCCGTGCCGGCCGCATCGCGCAGGCGGATGCGCACCGGGTGTTCGCCGACCTCGGTGCGTTTCCCTCGGAGCCGCAAGACCAGGTGGAGCCGTGGGTGCAGGGCGGGGAACTGCGCGACCCAGATGTGCTGGAAGATCCCGAGTACGGAGAGCTTGCCGTACTGGTCCACCAGGGCGTAGTCGCACACCACCGCGAAGTCCAGCTTCATGGAGCGGTCAGCTGGTCAAGCACCGCGGCGACTCCATCGGGGCCGTCAACCGGGGGCCCGCACCGCGTCCCGACGCACAGGTAGGCCCGCGGGCTCTTGCCGTCGAGCATGGCCGTCAGGGCGGCCGGCAACATCGGGGGCACGGCCCCGGGTATGAGTCGGGTGATCACCTTGCGGGGATGATACGCTCGCCGCGCGGCCGCCACGAGCGCATCGGTGGCGGCGTCACCGGGTTGACCAACGATGACACAATGGGCGGCGGGATGCAGCAACCAATCCGCGCCCCTCAGGGCCGCGGCCCCGTGCATGCCCAGCTCACCGATCCCGGCGCCGAACGTGGCCAGCAGCTCGGTCAGCCGCTCACGCCAGGAGGCCTCATCGGAATGCGCCGCGAGTCTCGCCAACACCACGGCGGCAACCCCATTGCCCGACGGCGTCGGCGCATCGTGAATGGGTTTCACGGGATGGGAGAGGAATCCCACCGCGTTCGGCACCGCCGGCGTGTCCAGCAGGCCGCCGTCCGGGGCGCGGAACGCCGCCCAGGTGTAGCCCGCGAGCGCCTCGGCCCGCTGGCGCCAGGTCGCGGCGCCGGTGACTTCAAACGCATCCAGGGCCGCGGAGGCCAACTGAACCTGATCGTCGAGCAATCGGATGTCGGGCCCCCCCACCGCATGGCGCGCGCCTCGCCCGCCGTCGTCCGGAGCCGCGTCGCGAAAGAGTCGTTCCAGGCTGCGCAGCCCGTGATGTTCCAGGTCGGGCCGGCCCAGGAGCGCCGCCGCGTCGAGCAGGGCCGACGCCATCATGGCGCTCCATGCCACGTAGATCGTGCGGTCCACCACGGGGGCCTGCCGCCGGTCGCGCGCCGCCTTGAGCTTGTCCCTGCCGGACGCGAGCAAGGCTTCCACCCGCGGCAGGTCCCACCCGGTGGCCGCCGCGATCTCGGGCGCCGCCTGCCGGATCCAGAGCACGTTCTTCCGCGGGTTGTGGTGCATTTCTCCGGCATCGTCGATGTCGTAGTGCCGTGCCAGCGCGGTGAACTCGTCCTCCGACACCACGCTCCGGACCTCATCCGGCGTCCAGGTGAAGTAGTCCCCGTCGTCGTGGAGGCCCACGTCGGCGTCCTGGGACGCGCCGTAGGCGCCCTCCGGGTGGGCCAGCACGTCCAGTACCCAATCGGCCGTTCCCTGGACGATGCGGCGATACGCACCTGACGCGCCCGGCGTGGCGGCCTCGGCGCCGGCCCGCGCCCCCGTCACCTGGCACGCGCCCGCCGCGCGAACGTAGGCGCGCAGCAGCTCCGCGTTGTCGCAGGTCATCTTCTCGAAGTGGGGCACGGTCCACCGCGCGTCCACGGCATACCGGTGGAAGCCGCCGCCGACGTGATCGTAGATGCCCCCGGATGCCATGGCGGTGAGCGTGCGGTGGACCATCTCGGCCGGCCATCGGTCACCGGTGTCGTACCAGCGGCCCAGCAGGAACTCACAGGCGCCGGGATGCGGGAACTTGGGTTGGGTGCCAAAGCCCCCGTAGCGAAAGTCGAACGCGCGGGCTATGCCGTCGGCGGCGCGGGCCAACGCGTCCGCGCTCACGGGACCCGCTTTAACGGCCGGTTCCGCGGCGGTCAGGTGGCGCCGGACCTCCGCCGCCTGCTCGCGTATCCGCTCGGGCGCCTCCTGGAACATTCGGCGCAGCTCCGCCAACACGCTCAGGAATCCCGGCCGACCGTGGCCACCCTCCGGCGGGAAGTAGGTGCCGCCGTAGAACACCTCGCCGTCCGGCGTGAGGAACGCGGTGAGCGGCCACCCCCCTTGCCCGCTCAGCGCCTGGACCGCCCGCTGGTAGCGCGCGTCCACGTCAGGCCGTTCGTCCCGGTCCACCTTGATGCAGATCCAGTCGCGGTTCAGCGCCTGGGCCACGCGCGGGTCCTCGTAGGATTCGGCGTCCATCACGTGGCACCAGTGACACCACACCGCGCCCACGTCCAGAAGGACGGGCTTCCCTTCGGCGCGAGCCCGGGCAAAGGGCTCCGGCCCCCAGGCGTACCATTCCACGGGCTGGTGCGCGGCCGACCGAAGGTAGGGCGAACGCGCCTCG
>DASWGV010000128.1:0-23833 GCA_036393515.1 Gemmatimonadales bacterium
CGTCCCCAGCGCCACACCCATCGAGGTCAGCGCATGCTTCCCGGTCGACTCCGCCACCGCCTTGGCCACCCCGAAGTCGGTCACCAGCGCATGCCCCTCGGACAGAAGCACGTTGTCCGGTTTGATATCCCGGTGCACCACTTGGTTCCGGTGCGCGTAGGCCAGCGCATCCAGGACGTCCCGCAGAATGCGCAGGACTTCGGCCACGGGCAGCTCGCCCTCGCGGACAAGCTTGGCCCGGAGCGATTCGCCCTCGATGAATGGCATGATGTAGTACAGCAGATCATCCGACGATCCGGCCGTGAGCAGCGGGACCACGTGCGGGTGCTGGAGTTTGGCCGCGAGCTGGATCTCCCGCTCAAAGCGCTCCACGCTCACGCCGGCCGCCATTTCGGGAGGCAAGACCTTGATGACGACCTTGCGGCCTAGCCGGACTTCCTCCGCCAGGAAGACGCGAGACATCCCGCCTCCGCCGAGCTCCTTCTCGACACGATAGCCCGAGCCGAGCGCGACCTGGAGGCGGTCGCGGAGCTCAGTCATTCAGCCCGGCCGTCCAGGGATGGAGGGGCTGGCGAGCCAGACTTGTGGTTCGGTAGGCCTGCCGTGGTGGCACCAAGACTCCGGGGGGAGAAGCCGCACAAGGATATGTCACGGTGCAAGTTAGGGCCAGCCACGGGTAGCTGGATGCCGCGATAACGGGCGCGCCTTTGTCGCGCCAGCACCACGTTTATTTCACCGGGCCGGCGCCAGCGGTCGGTGAAAGCAGCTAAACCGTTGGCTCACAACACCAAAGCGGAGGTGCGGCCGGATGGGCCACGGTCCCGCGTGACGGGGCACGTGCCTTGCCTTGATTCACGCTTGTCTCCACCGGCGCAGCCTTGGAGCAACCCGTGAGCATGGTCACACAGATGCGCACCGAACCCCGGGTAGGCATTCCCGGCTTCTCCGAAACGGCGTCGCTTCCGGGCGTCGAGTGCACCCGACCCGCCCCGGCCGGCTGTGAACCCGTCCTGTCGCCGGACGCGCTCGGCTTCGTTGCGCGACTTCATCGGGAGTTCGAGCCCCGCCGGCAGCAGCTGCTCGCCGCCCGTGCCGACCGGCAGATCCGATCGGACGCCGGTGAGCTCCCGGATTTCCTCCCGGCGACGCGACGCATCCGCGACTCGGAATGGACCGTCCCCCCTGCCCCAGATGAGATCGCGGACCGGCGCGTGGAGATCACGGGTCCGGTCGACCGCAAGATGATCATCAACGCCCTCAATTCGGGCGCCAACGTCTTCATGGCGGATTTTGAAGACTCGAACAGCCCCACGTGGTCCAATTGCGTCGAAGGCCAGGCCAACCTCATGGACGCGGTGAACCGGACAATCTCGTTCACTTCGCCTGACGGCAAACATTACCGCCTTTCCGACCGGACCTCGGTGCTGTTCGTGCGACCCCGGGGCTGGCACCTCGTCGAAAAGCATGTGCGGGTGGACGGGGTGCCGGTCTCGGCGTCGTTGTTCGACTTCGGATTGTTCTTCTTCCACAACGGCCGGGAACAACTCGCGCGGGGGACCGGGCCGTATTTCTATCTCCCCAAGCTGGAGAGCCATCTCGAGGCGCGCCTGTGGAACGACGTCTTCAACCTGGCTCAGGAGGAGCTGGGGATTCCACGGGGAACCATCCGCGCCACGGTCCTGATCGAGACCGTTCTCGCCGCCTTCGAAATGGATGAGATCCTCTGGGAGCTGCGCGAGCATTCGGCCGGGCTCAACTGCGGCCGATGGGACTACATCTTCAGCTACATCAAGAAGTTCCGGAACCGGCCCGAGTGCGTGCTGCCGGACCGCGCCCAGGTCACCATGGACCGGCACTTCCTGAAGTCGTACGTGGACCTGCTGATCCGCACCTGTCACCGCCGAGGCGCCCACGCCATGGGCGGGATGGCGGCGCAAATCCCCATCAAGAACGATTCCGCCGCGAACGACAGGGCGCTCGACCGCGTGCGGCAGGACAAGATGCGCGAGGTCACCGCGGGTCATGACGGCACCTGGGTGGCCCATCCGGGCCTGGTCGCGCTGGCGCGCGGTGTGTTCGACGCCAACATGCCGGCCCCCAACCAGATCACGCGCTCCGGGAACGACGGGCAGGTCACGCCCGCGGACCTGCTGGCGGTCCCCGACGGGAGCATCACGTTCGGCGGCTTGCGCCACAACGTGGACGTGGGGCTCCAGTATCTGGAGGCGTGGCTCAGCGGCAATGGCTGTGTGCCCATTTACCACCTAATGGAAGATGCCGCCACCGCGGAGATCTCGCGGTCACAGGTGTGGCAATGGGTGCGGCACGGCGCGCGGCTGGAGGACGGCCGCCGGATCACCGCGGAATTGGTGAGAGCGGTGACGCACGACGAGTTGCAAGCGCTTCGCGATCGCCTGGGATCCGAACGGATCGAGCGGGGCCGTTTCGGCCTGGCCGCGGAGTTGTTGCTGGAAATGATGACCAGCGATCAGTACACCGACTGGCTGACCACTGCCGCGTACCGATATCTCGACTGACCGGCGGGTCAGCGGTTTCACTGCAGAGTTCGCGGAGGGCGCAGAGACGATGCTAATGGCTAGGCAACACCAGCACAGCTCGGCGTTCTCGGCGCCCTCCGCGGTGCATGCCTCAGGCCGGTGGCGGCCCGCGGACCTGGTTCAGGCGGCTTGAACTCCGAGGCGACTATGGACAAGGCGACATTCGTTTCCCAACTCGAGCGCCGGTGGCTGACCGACCGGCGCTGGCACGGCATCTCCCGCCCCTACGGGGCCGAAGATGTGTGGCGCATCCGCGGTACCGTCCAGGTAGAGCACACGCTGGCACGCCGGGGGGCCGAGCGCCTGTGGCAGCTGATGCACCAAGAGGCATACGTCGCCGCCCTATCTGCCCTCACCGGCAACCAGGCCGTGCAGGAGGTGAGAGCCGGGCTCAAAGCGATCTACTTGAGCGGATGGCAGGTGGCCGGCGACATGAACGACGCCGCCGAGATCTACCCGGACCAAAGCCTCTACCCCGCCAACAGTGTGCCGAACCTGGTCGCACGCTTGAACAACGCTCTGCTCAGAGCGGACGAGATTCATCACGCCAGCGGCGACGACAGCATTGACTGGCTGGTGCCCATCGTGGCCGATGCCGAAGCCGGCTTTGGCGGGCTGCTCAACGCCTACGAATTGATGAAGCACATGATTCAGGAGGGCGCAGCGGGCGTCCACTTCGAGGATCAGCTGGCCTCGCTCAAGAAGTGCGGCCACCTGGGCGGCAAAGTCCTGGTGCCCACCAGCGAATTCATCAACAAGCTGATCGCCGCGCGGCTGGCCGCTGATGTCCTTGAGGTCCCCACGATTCTCATTGCGCGCACCGATGCCCTGAGCGCCACGATCCTCGCGAATGACATCGATCTGCACGATCGGGCGTTCTCTACCGGTGAACGGACGCCGGAAGGGTTTCTCAAGGTTCGCGGAGGCATTGAGCCGGCGATGGCACGCGGGCTGTCCTACGCGCCGTACGCGGACCTGCTGTGGTTCGAGACCTCCAAGCCGGACATGGGCGAGGCGCGCCAGTTTGCCGAGGCCATTCACGCCAAGTATCCCGGCAAGTTGCTGGCCTACAATTGCTCGCCTTCCTTCAATTGGAAGCGGCACCTTTCCGACGATCAGATCGCGAGCTTCCAGAAGGACCTGGGCCGGTTGGGCTACAAGTTCCAGTTCGTGACCCTGTCCGGATTTCACGCGCTGAATCACGCCATGTTCGACCTGGCGGTGGGCTATCGGGATCGTGGCATGGCCGCCTATGCCGAGCTGCAGGAGCGCGAGTTCGCCTCAGAGAAGCAGGGGTACGAGGCGGTCAAGCACCAACAGTTCGTGGGCACGGGCTATTTCGATGAGGTCACCCAGATCGTCACGGGCGGGCGATCTTCGTCCCTCGCCATGAAGGAGTCCACGGAGGCGGAGCAGTTTCACGCGGCGGAGCCGAAAAAGAAGAAGACCGCGTAAACGACATAGGGGGATGGCCCGGCGGGTCCGGCGTTCCAAGGGATCCGCGGTTTGGCATCCGATCGTCGCCGCCAGGATCCATCCCCCACGCTTTCTCCCCCCAGACGGCGCCTACCGCCGTCCAGCCATGGCTCGCTCGATGTCCGCCACCGACTTCGGCGCTGAGGCGGAGAGGATCTCGTACCCGGTCGCGGTCACCAGAATCATGTCCTCGATCATGATGCCGATCCCTTTCTCCGGGATGTAGATCTTGGGCTCCACCGTGAACACCATGCCCGGGGCAAGCGGCACGGAATAGTCCCGCCCATCGGTAGCGTCGAGACCGATATGGTGGCCCAAGTCCCGCACCCCCATCCCGGTCGCGCTGTAACGAGTGAGTCCGGCGTTCCTGGTGAGATAGTGCGTCGGCGAGGGCATCAGTCCCCACACCTGCTCCTCGCCCATGCGGCCCACGTCCTCGTACTGCTCCAGACCATGCTTGCGGTAGACCGCAGCCGCGGCTTTGATGACGTCCACCATCATCACGCCCGGCCGGATCGCCGCCAACGCGGCTTCCTGGGCCTCCAGCACAATCTCGTAGTAGGTGCGTTGTTCGTCGCTGAAGCGCCCGGAGACCGGATAGGTGCGGCACACATCCGAGGCGTAAGTCAGGTACTCGGCGGCGCCGTAGTCAATGAAGACCAGCTCACCGTCCCGCATGACGCGGTCGGTGGAGTTGTAGTTCTCCGACCGCAGCGTGAAGAGGCTCACCGCACCGGGGCCGGACATGACGATGGGCGTGAACGCGGCCCGGGGAGATCCCTGCCGTTTCCAGGAGTATTCCATCAGGCCGGCAACCTCCAGCTCATTCATGCCGGGCCGCAGGTCATGCAATACATCCACCAAGCTCTGCGCGCTGATCTGGGCCGCCCGCCGAAGCGCGGCGATCTCGTGCGCGTCTTTGATCAGCCGCATCCGGTGCACCAGCGCCGTCGCGTCGGCGAAGGTGCGATCGGGCAGGACCGTCGCGACCGACCCTTCGAATTGCTGCCGCAGCGATTGCGGCTGCGCCAGGCCGGGCGGGGCGTACAGCTCGGCGCCGTCCCGCATGAAATACACGGTGCGCGCCTGGCCCACGATGTCCGGGAGCCGCGCGGCGAACTCTTCGAGGGGATAGGTCTCGGCGATCCCCGTGGCCCGCTCCGCCTCAGGGCCGGGACTCAGCCGCCGGATGGGCTGGTTCCAGGCGGAGCGCCGGAATCGCTCGTCCTGCGTGGGGAACTGACCCCCGGCAAACTGGAAGCGCGTCGGCAGAAACAGCACTTCCCGCCCGCCCCGTGCCAGGCTGGTAGGGCCGCCACCCCGGGTGGGCCCAATCACCAGGATAGCGTAGGGCGATTCCACGCCGGTGAGGTACCAGAAGTCCGGATCTTGCTTGTCCCGCCCGCCGTTGGCGATCAGGTAGGCCCCCGGCACTACCAGGGCCGAGGAGGGCTCGAGCCGGGACATCAGGCCGGCCCGTCGGGCGGCGTACACCACGGGCGGAAAGGCTACGTCGCTCTGGGCACTCAACGGCACATTCACCGCAGCAAGGGCAGCCACGACGGCAAGGGACGGGGAGGCACGAACGGCCGTGAGGGCAGGAACCAGACCGGTCAGGTAGGTACGGCCAATCGAATCATGGTTGCTCATGAGCCTCCTCTGCGGCCTCTTGACAGGCTGGCCCGCCAGGTCTATAGTTGTCGCCAACAACTATTGTCACTGCCAACTACGTACGAGGGATACCTTTGTGCCCGCTGTTGCCGACCGTCCCACAACCTTGTTATCCGGCGCCCTGCGCCGGGACGGCCGGGCCCTGGCTGAGGCGTTGGCCACCCTGGGCCGGCTCTACCAGTTCCACGACCGGGACTGCATCTGCTGCTACGACGTATCCGTCACCCAATGCCGGGCCATGCAGCTCCTGGCCCAGCAGGGAAAGATGACGTTGAACGACCTGGCGGCCGGGCTCTACGCCGACAAGAGCACCACCAGCCGGGTGGTGGACGCGCTGGAGCGAAAAGAGTACGCCCGCCGCAAGACGCATCCGGATGATAAGCGTGCCGTGCGGGTGGAGATCACCCACCGGGGCCGCGGGCTGGTGGAGCGCATCGAGGATGACCTGGCCCTCCGGCATGCCAGCCTGCTGTCCGAATTCGGCCCGGACGTGCGCCAGGCGGCCATCCAGCTGCTGAGCCAATTGGCGGAAGCCGCGGCCCAGAAAGTGGAGACCGCTGGCGGCAGATGCTGCGTGACGGACCAGTGACGGTACCAACCGGCTGATCCCTGACCCGCTGATCCGGGTCCTGGCGAACCCCCGAACTGGCGAAAGGAGGTGAACGCACATGGGCAACTGGGACTGCTGCCCGCCGGGTTGTTGCGGCGGCGAGTGAACTAGTCATGAGCGATGACGGGCGATCACCGTCCGCGGTGGCTGGTCGCCCCTCATCGCCCATCGTCGCCCGTGATCGCCCGAGCCGACCACCGCCCGCCCCCATTCCCGGCCGCGGACCGCATCAACTTGCGCTCAAAGAAATCGGCCGTCGCCCGGTAGGCCGCAACCCAGCTCCGGTGCAACAGGAATCCGTGGATCTCGTCGGGAAAGATCAGCTGCTCCACCTCGACTCCACGCTGTCGCAGCGCGGCCATCAGGTCTACGGATTCGCTGAACGGCACGTTGCGATCGTCGTCCCCATGAATGACCAGGACCGGTGAGCGCCAGGTATCAATTGACGCCATGGGTGATGACTGAAACGCCAGCCGCGCCACCTCAGCCCGCGCCCCGGCATCATAGGAGGGCACAAAGTTGCGGATGACGACGTTCCAGTCGTGCACCCCGTGCAGGTCCACGCCCGCGGCGAACAGGTCCGACGCCCGAGCGAGCCCCAGCGCCGTTAGATATCCGCCATACGATCCGCCCCACAGCCCAATCCGCGCGGGGTCTACCTCGGCCCGGCCGCGGAGATACAACCCGGCCCCCAAGACATCGTTGAACTCACTCGCCCCGCGGGCGCCGTAGTTCAGCGCCTCGCGGAACTCCAGCCCATAACCGGTACCGCTCCGGTAGTTGACCGCCAGCACGATGAACCCACGGCCTGCCAGATACTGGTTCAGCGTGTACGCGTTGTGGTAGTAACCGAGGTAGTGGAATCCCAGCAGCATCTGGCGGCGTGAGCCGCCGTGGAAAAACAGCACCGCCGGACGACGCTCCCCCGCACCGAGGTTGCGCGGCAAGAACAGCTGGCCGTGGATCGGCATGCCGTCCGCTCCCGGGAACACCACCGGCTGAGGCTCGACCAAGGCGGCGGAGGGGAAGTCGCGCAGCGTGGCCTCCGCCGCGAGCGGCTGGCGGATGCTGCCGGTAGGGATGATCTCGGCGTGCGCCGGCGTACGGGCATCCGACGCGAAGAACGCCACTGCCCCGCTCTCGGTGATCTCCGGGCCCCATTCGATGCCGGCACCGCTGGTCACCGCGGTCGGCCGGCCGCCCGCGACCGGGACCCGCCAGATATGCCGCCGGTCGATATCCCCCTGGTTCGAGGAGTAGAATACCTCGCGCCCGTTGGCGCTCAGGGTCACGTGCTCGACCTCGAAGGCGCCAGGCGTGAGCTCCGTGGCCTCGCCACCGGCCGCGCTCACGGCATACAAGTGGATCCAGCCGGACCGCTCCCAGGGGAACACCAGGCGGCCATCGGCGGCCCACAGGACCTGGTGCTCGGCAGCGATGCCCTGGAAAACGCTTCCCGCCCCCGGCGCCGCGCGCCACACGTCCCGCCCCCCGCCCGTGGTCACGTCCACCACCCGAATCGACCAGGGCTGCCCCTCGCGTGCCGGCATGAACGGCAAGCGATCCCGTTCGTTGGCCTGTCGGGTGAACGCGATGCTCCGCCCATCGGGCGACCAAACCGGGTTGCCGTCGCGGTCCACCGATGGATCCACATAGCGGAGCTGTTTGCCCGTCACAGCGTACACACCGATGAAGCTGTGATCGCCGCGGTTGCTCACGAAGGCGAGCATCGAACCGTCGGGCGACCACTCCAGTGAGCCAGCGGTGCCGCGGATTTCGAACAGTTGCCGTGCGGGGGCCGAGTCGCGGAGCGACAGGGACCACACCTGTCCGCGACGCAAGAAGGCGAGCGTCTCGCCGGACGGCGATACGCTCGGGGCGGTTCCCTCAGTCAGCTGCCGGGGCTCTCCTCCCACCGAGGCCACCGCCCAAACGGCCTGGCGCGTGCCCGCGGGATCGCTGGTGGGGTTGGGGATCTCGCCCTGCCGGTTGGGGCCACCGCCCCGGACGAACACGATCCGGCCGTCCCCGGCAAACTGGAGGTTGGTCAGGTCCTGCCCGTCATCCGCTGCGTATCGAGTGACCTGTCGTGCCCGAAACGCGGGGGGCTCGGCCATCCAGATGTTCCGCACCCCTTGGGCATTCTGCACCCACGCCACAGCGCCGCCGGCGCCGGACACCAGCCCCGTGGGAAACGGCGCGCTCATGACCTGCTCGATCCGGACGCCCTGCTGCGCCGCTCCCTGCTGGACGATTGCGCCCAGCGCCATGCACGCCGCGCCAAGAACTGCCTGCCGCCTCATAGACCACCCCCGTTGCCTGATTCGTCTGCGCGCTCCGCGGCGGAGATCACCTCCTCCTCTCCGTCCGCGACCTGCGCGCCCAAGTCTACGACCTCCAGGCGCATCTCGTCGAGAAACCGGCTTCCGCCCGTGGGCGCGCCGCCGCGTCGCCGGGCCCGCGTGAGCACCAGCCGGTCCTCGGCCCGGGTCATGCCCACGTACAACAGGCGCCGCGCCTCTTCCAGCTCCGCCCGTCCCTGCTCTTCCTCCGGCCGGCGCAGCAGCTCCGTGTCCTCCACCCCCACGATGTAGACCCGGGAGAACTCCAGGCCTTTGGTCGCGTGCAAGGTCAACAGGTTCACGCGATCACGAGCGGTTTCGATGCCCTCCGAGGTGGACAGCGCCACCCGCTCCAGGAAATGATCCATGCTCTCCTGGAGCGTAATCGCCTCGCTCGCATCGATCAGGGCATCCAGCCGCGCCATGGACACGGGATACCGCTGGGCAAAATCGGTTTCGGTGCGGAGCCGTTGCATGCGCTGCCGCCCCCCCAGACGCTCGATCAGCAGGTCCACGGCGGGCAGATCCGCCCGACCCAGCCGGGCCCGCTCCAGCTCATAGAACTCCAGGCAATCGCTGTAACGGCCCAGCGTGTAGGCGCCCGCGACCGCGCGCAACAGGTCGGCCTCACCGCCGGACGCCCGCGGCTCCAACGCCAACGCCAGACCCAGGTAGTCCAGGAGATTGGTGAGGCCGGCCTTCCGGGACCGTTCCGCCCGTCGCCGCTGAAGGTGGCCCATCGCGGCCACTAGCGTCCGTGCGTCGTCCAACGCGTGGTGAGCCCGGCCGACGGGAATCCCGAACCGCTGGGCCAACGCGCCCAGGCTGGCGCCGCCCGGAAGTGTGGCGCGGGCGAGGAGGAGGGTGTCGAAGAACGCGAACCGCTCGAAACCGCCGAATGGCTCGGCCGCCCGCCTCAGCACCGGGATGTCGAACGCTTGAGCGTTGTGCGCCACCAGCACATCGTCGCCGACGAACGCTGTAAAGGAGGCCCAGACGTCCCCGAACGCGGGCGCGCCCGCCAGGTCCTCCTCCCCATAGCCGTGCGCCTCCCGCGCGCCCAAGGTGATCGGCACGGTGGTCCGCACCAGCGAGTGGAACGCATCCGCCGGCTGTCCGTCACGCACGCGCACGGCGGCGATCTCTACGATCTCGCAGTGCGCCGGGTCTTTGTCGGTGGTTTCCAGATCGAAGGCGACATAGTCCCGGAACGCGTCATCCTCCCGGGTCCCGTGCAATACCTGGAGCGCCTTGAAGACCGTGATACCGGACCCGAGCGGTCCCGAGGCATCCGCCCCAAGCACCAGATCACCCCGCTCCGGCGCCGCACCCGGCTCGAGGTAACCGACGCCGGTCCAGCCGGCGGCAAGCAGCATCCCCCGGAGGGCGACCTCGACACCGCCCTGCCGCTCCAGCCACACGCGCCCGCCCGCCGCGTTGGCGCGGCGCAGGGCGTCCGCCAGTTGGAGGGGGGCACCCATAGCGGGATCGCTCAGATCCTCTTCGCGGTCCTCTAAGACGTTGCGGTATCGTGCCACCCGTTGTTGCAGGACGACTTGAATCAATGCCCGCAGGCTGGTTTGCTCTCGGCGCAGCGCCGCGAGGTTCTCGGCGTGGAACAGAAAACGCCAGGCGCGCTTCCCATCCGCGTCGCCGCGTCCGCGGCGGCGCCCCACCAGACGGGCGGCGGCCAGCAGATCGCCGTTGGTCTGACGAGCCTCGGAACGCAACTCCTCGCGCAGCGGCGGCGGCAGCACGACGTCCGCCAGCGCCTCCAGCGCGGCTGGATCTCCCGGCGCGCGCGCCAGCCGGACGCTCGCCACCACCGCCTTGACGATCGGGTCGTCCAGCAACGCGCGCCTGGGCGCCAGGCGGCAGGGCACGCCGGTCCGCACCAACTGCCGTTCCAACAGGGCCCCGACGTCGTGCTTGCGATACAGAATGGCGTAGTCACCCCAGCGACGATCGGTGACCGCCCGATCCGCCACCAGGTCCTCCGCTATCCACCGGGCCTCTGCCAGCTCATCCGGGAACACATAGGCCCGCACCTCATGCTCCGACGGGCGCGTGGCCCGCAGGTCCTTGACGAATAGCGGCTCGTTGGTCTCGACCAACCGCCGGGCGGCGGCGAAGATCTGCCGAGAGCAGCGCCGATTCTCGTCCAGCACGATGGGCCGCGGAATGGCGAAATCGGTCGCGAACCGGCGCAGCACCTCCGGGTTGGCGCCCCGCCAGGTGAAAATGGACTGCTCGTCGTCCCCCACGGCGAAGACGCTCCGATGACTGCGGGCGAGCTGGCACACGATAGTGTACTGCGCGGCATCCAGGTCCTGGAACTCGTCCACCAGCACGTGGTCCCACCGGGCCGCCACCGTAGTCGCCACGGCCGGATGCTTCTCCAGGAGGTCCGCTGTGAGCGCAATCAAGTCGTCGAAATCGAGCAGGTCGCGCTCCCGGAGGTAGGCGACGTAGCGCGGGAACAGCCGCTCGTCTGTGCCGAACAGCCGGCGCCCTTCCAGGCGGTGCCGCCCAAAGGCCGTCAGCACGGCGCCGCGCCGCTTGGGCGGCCAGACGCCCAGGCGCCCCAGGACACCCGACTGATAGGCCTCATCCGCGATCCCAAAGCCCGGCCTCAGCCCGATCGCGGTCCCGTGCGCCCGCAGCACGTCCACACATAGCCCGTGCAAGGTGCCGCGTGTCACCTCGGCCGCGATCACCCCCAGCTCGTCGCGCAGGCGCGTGGCGATCTCTTCAGCCGCCTTGTTGGTGAACGTCACCGCGCAGATTCTCTCGGGACGGAGGCGGTGCTCGCTGAGGAGATGCGCGACCCGACCGATGAGGCAGTACGTCTTGCCGGCGCCGGGGCCGGCGAGTACGAGCACCGGACCGAGCGGGGCCGTGATGGCATCGCGCTGGCGGTCGGTAGGGGGCATGGCGGAATGCTAGGGGCGGGGGGGAGCAGGCGGGAGGAGGACGGGGAGGGATTGGGGCGTTCATTACGGGCGGACCTTGCTGCCGCTACTTTTCCACCGTCCCCCGCGCCAGGCTGCGAAAGCCATACCATGCGAAACCAACTCATCATGCTCACGCTTCTGCTTGCCGCCGCCTCCTCGGCCCGCGCCCAACAGCACCCGCACGACGGAGGTGTCACCGCCGTTCAACCGTTGTATGACCGGGTGAAGGACCTGTACATCAAGTCGGCCGAGCTGATGCCGGAGGAGCACTACGCGTTCCGCCCCGCTGCCGGCGTGCGCACCTACGGTGAGATCATGGGTCACGTGGCTGAGGAAAACTATCTCTTCTGCTCCACCGCCCTAGGCGAAGCCAACCCCAACACCGCTGAGCTGGAGAAGCTCACCGGCAAGGCAAACCTGGTGCGCACCCTGCGGCAGTCGTTCGCCTACTGCGATGGGGCCTACCGGATGCCGGAGATGCGGGCCATGGAGCAGGTGACCTTCTTTGGCAACACCGGGAGCCGCCTCTGGGTGCTGATCTTCAACGTGACCCACGACAGCGAGCACTACGGCAACATCGTGACCTACCTGCGGATGAAGGGACTGGTTCCGCCGTCCAGCCAGGGTGGGATGTAGGGTCGCTCGGGAGCCGACCGTCACACGGGAGGGCCGATGATCGTCATGCAAGTCGTGCCGAAGGATGCCGGAGTGGACATGTACCGCTTGTTGCGACACAAGGTGCTGCACGACGCGGCAACCTGGGGGTTCAGCAACAAGGCCAGGACGCGGCTACGGCACATCAATTCCGCGGGCCACATTGACGTGGGTGGCGCCGGGGGCGTTCTGGTGGCCCAGATCCACCCCAAGTCCGCCCGAGACGTGTTCTATCTCTCCGAGAAGTTTCTGGGCCGGCTGGTGGCGTGGTTCGAAGAGCACCTCGCCGCCATCAACGTGCAGTTCGCACCGGACCCGCCGCCGCGGCGGCGCCGGCGCCGTTGATCCGGTCCCATCCGTGACGACGCCCCCGCTCCTGGTGGGCCTGGTTCTCGGACTGGCCGTCGGAGCCGCGCTGGCGTTCGCCTACGGGCTGATCTGGCGGGTCCGCTACACCCGCGCCATTCGCCAGGACGCGGTGCAGCGGAGCCTGGCGGTGACCACGGGCAAGGTGGTCGAGCAGTTCATCCCCTACCTACCCGACTTCGCGTTCAATCCCAAAGACGCCCGGTTTCTCGGCAGCCCGGTGGACTTCATCGTATTCGACGGCCTGGACCAGGGCACGCTGCGGCGCGTCGTGTTCGTCGAGGTGAAGACCGGAGGCAGCGACCTCACGGTGCGCGAGCGCCTGGTGCGTGACGTGATTCAGGCCGGTCGAGTGGAATGGGCGGTGTCACGACGGTAGGCGAAACCGGCGGCACGACTACCGCGGGGATCCCCTGGTCGCGTATAACCGCGTTGAATGCGGCCAGGTCGTCGGTGAGCACCCGGTCCAGGATAGCCCGCACGCCGGCCCAGTGACGCTGGAGGTCGGCATAGCGGGAGCGAGCGCCGTCCGTGACGCCGTCATCTGCGCCGTCCACCACGTTCAAGAGATAGATGAAGAACTGATTCAGCCGCATGGGGAAGTTGATCACGGTCTGACCGTCCACCGTCCGCTTCTGGATGAGCGAGTCTTCCGCCACATCAAGCTGATCCACCAAGGCCTTCCCGGCGCCCGCGATGGCCTTCGCGCCGGGCTGCTCCTTGGACCGCTCAACCGCCTGATTCACCTGGTTCCGCACGGCACGTACCTGGTTCACGCCGCCGTGGATGGCGGAAATGTCCGCGCTCACCGCGGCGAGCAGCTCGTCCTGAACCCGGTAGTCAGCCGCCGTGCTCTGCACCCGGGGATCCGGCAGCACGCGGAAGGATTGGGTCCCGACGTGATCGCCCACGGTCAACCGCGCCTGATAGGTCCCCGGCATGGCGCGACGGCCCACCAGCGCGCCGAAGATGTAGGCACCGGGAACGGCCGTCGGCCGCTCGTGCCGCAGGTCCCACGCAAACCGATTGAGCCCCGGGCGCGCCGGGAGGGTAGGCACCGGGGGGCCGCCCGGACCGCCAGGCCCCACCGGCGGCGGCGCTGCGGGCGTGCCCGCGCGCGCCGACGCATACGTGCGAATCACGCTCCCCGTCCCGTCCAGGATTTCCAGTTTCAACGGCGTGGCAGAGTCCGGCACCGACCTCAGCGCGTAGTAGAGGATCGCGCCGTTGGGTGGGTTACGGCCGCCGCGTGCGGGATCGAACCCGAATCCGCCGCCCCCGGCGGTGCGGTAGGCGTCCGCCGGTTGATACAAATGCAGCGCCGCAGCGGCCACGTCGTCGCGGTACTGCCGGAGGGGGGAGAGATCATCCAGGATCCAGAACGCGCGGCCCGATGTGGAGGCCACCAGGTCTTTCCCGTGCACTCTGAGGTCGGTGACCGGCACTATCGGCAGGTTGCGCTGGAACCGCTGCCAGCGTTCGCCACCGTCAAAGGAGACGTAGACGCCGGTTTCCGTTCCCAGGTAGAGCAATCCTCGCCGCACCGGATCTTCACGGACCACGCGGGTCCAGTCGTCGGGTTCGATCCCGGTCACCAGGCGCCGCCAGGTGCGGCCGTAGTCAGTGGTCTTGAAAACGTGTGGCGTGAAGTCATTGAACTTGTAGCGCGTGGCAGCGAAGTACGCCGTGGCCGCATCGTGCGGCGACACCTCGATGGCGTTCACCTGGGCTTCCCCTAACTCCCTCGGCGTCACGTTGCTCCAGGTGGCCCCGCCGTCCCGGGTCACCTGGACCAGCCCGTCATCGGTGCCGGCCCACAACGTGCCCGCCTCGTGGGGCGATTCCGCCACATAGAAAATGGTGCCGTAGATCTCGCCGCCCGCCCCTTCATTGGTGATGGGCCCGCCGCCGGGCCCCTGCTTGGTCAAGTCGTCGCGCGTCAGGTCCGGGCTCACCTCGGTCCAGCTGCGCCCTCGGTTGCGGCTCCGGAGTAGAATGTTGGACGCGTGATAGATCACACCGGGATCGTGCCGGGATACCAGAATCGGCGCATTCCAGTTGAACCGGTACTTCATGTCGCGGGAGGCGAGCGCGGCGGGCAGCACCGGATACGCCATGACGTCGCGCGCGTTGCCCGTGGTCCGGTCCCACTCGCTGATCTGCCCCATGTAGCAGCCGGCATAAACGTACCGCGGGTCGTCCGGGTTGAACGCCGCGTAGGCGCTCTCGCACCCCCCCACATCATCCCAGTCCTTCCACCCAATGCCCCCGCCCGCCCCTCGACTCGCGATGGCCACGCTGCTGTTGTCTTGCTGGCCACCGTACACCCAATAGGGGAACCGATGGTCCGTATTCACCCGATAGAACTGCGCCGTCGGCTGGTTCTCCTGCGTGGACCAGGTCCGGCCACCGTTGAAGGTGACGTTGGCGCCGCCGTCGTTGGCGTTGATCAGGTTCTGGTTGTCGTCCGGGTTGATCCACAGGTCGTGCTGATCGCCATGAGGCACACGGACGGAGGTGAACGTGCGACCCCCGTCAATGGACTTCATGTACGGCGCGTTCATCACGTAGACCACGTCCGCGTTCTGCGGATCGGCGTAGACCTCGATGTAGTACCACGCGCGCGCGCGGATGGACCAGTCGGCGTTCGTGAGCCGCCAGGTCCGGCCTCCGTCATCCGACCGGAACAGCCCGCCGCCGGGATCGGCCTCGACGATGGCGTACACCCGCTCGGGATCGGCGCGGGAAACGTCCACCCCCACCTTGCCGATCAGTGGCGGCAGGCCGCTGGTGATCTTCTGCCAGGTATCACCACCGTCGGTGGACTTGTAGATGCCGCTCCCCGCTCCGCCGCTCCGGACCAGCCACGGCTGGCGCAGGTGATCCCAGAAGGCCGCGTACAAGATGCGCGGGTTGGTCATGTCCATCGCCAGGTCGCTGGCTCCCGCCACGTCGCTCACGAATAACATCAGCTCCCAGGTGGCACCGCCATCCCTGGAGCGGTACACGCCGCGTTCCGGGTTCGGACCGTACGGGGCGCCCTGTGCCGCCACGTACACCAGGTTGGGGTCCTTGGGGTGAACGCGGATGCGCGAGATAGCTCGCGTCTTCTCCAGTCCCATATGCTTCCAGGTCTTGCCGCCGTCGGTCGAGCGGTATACCCCGTCTCCATGCGAGGTCATCACCCCGCGGATCGCGTGCTCGCCCATGCCGACGTAGACCACGTTGGGATCAGACTCCGCCACGGCGATCGCGCCGACCGACCCGGTCTTGAAGGAACCGTCCGAGACGTTGCGCCACACCTCACCGGCATCGTCGGTCTTCCACACGCCGCCGCCGGTACCGCCGAAGTAATAGGTCCGGGTGTCACCCCGCACCCCCGCCACGGCCACCGACCGGCCGCCGCGATGCGGCCCGATGTTGCGCCATTCCAGGGCCTGGAACTGAGTGGAATCGAAGGCGGCGGGGCGTACCTGGGCGCGCGCGGGGGAGCCTCCTAACGCGACTAGGCCGACCATGGTGAGGGTGCGCGCGACCGACATGAGAGACATCCCTGAGTGTGCGGGGGCTGGAACTCTACGTTTCCGTCCGCCGGTCCGTCCAGTCCGTCTCCGTCCGTCCGGTGGTTAGTTTGAGTGCAAGAATCGGATAGCCGGCCCTCCCGCGCGCGTGTACTGTGATTCCGGGAGGTGCCACCATGACGTCCATGACCATTGCGCGAGCTTCGGAAACGCCCCTGAATGACCGGCAGTGGAACGCGGTCCTGACGCGGAATCGCGCCAGCGACGGTCGCTTTGTGTACGCGGTGCGGACCACGGGGATCTATTGCCGCCCCAGCTGCCCGTCACGGCGGCCCGCGCGGGAGCACGTGCGGTTCTTCGCCGGCCCCAAGGAGGCCGAGGGGGCCGGGTTTCGCGCCTGCCGGCGGTGCCGTCCGGCAGCGGAACGGAGTCCGGACGTGCAGCTCGCCGAACGCATCGTCGCCCTAATCGAGGCCAGTCCCACCGGCGCGCCCACGCTCTCGGCTCTGGCGCGCCAGATCGGCCGCAGCCCGTTTCATCTCCAGCGGACCTTCAAACGGGTGGTGGGGGTGAGTCCGCGGCAATGGGCCGCGGCGCGCCGCGTGGGCGCCCTGAAACGCCGTCTCCAAGCCGGCGACACGGTCAGCCGCGCCCAGTTCGAGGCCGGATTCGGGTCCAGCAGTCGACTGTATGAACGGGCGGCCAGCGCGTTGGGCATGACGCCGGCGGTCTACCGGCGGGGCGGCGCCGGGGTGCGCATCGGGTATGTCGTCGTGCCGACCACGCTGGGCGCCCTGCTGGTGGCGGGAACCGAGCGCGGATTGTGCGCGGTTCGTTTTGGATCATCCGAACAGGCGCTGGCGCGTTCGTTGAAGGACGAATTCCCCGAAGCCGATCTCAGCCGGAACGAGCCGAGGGTGAGCCTGTGGGCGGCCTCCCTGCGGGCGCAGACCGACGGGATCAAGCCGACAGCGTTGTTGCCGCTGGACATTCAGGCCACCGCATTCCAGCTGCGGGTGTGGGATGAACTGCGGCGCATCCCCTTCGGCGTTACGCGAACCTATGCCCAGGTCGCCCGCGCGATCGGCCGGCCGCGCGCCGCCCGGGCCGTGGCCCGGGCCTGCGCCAGCAACCGCGCGGCCCTCGCGGTCCCCTGTCATCGGGTGGTACGCGGGGACGGAGGGCTGGGCGGCTATCGGTGGGGGGTGGAGCGGAAGCGAAAACTGCTCGAGCGCGAGGAGTAGTCCGCTCGCGATGCTCTACGCCGCTCTGGCCGCCGTTTGGTTCATCTGGGGTTCGACGTACCTGGCCATTCGCTGGGCCATCGAAACCATGCCCGGCTTTCTCATGGCCGGCACCCGGTTCCTGGCAGCGGGTGGAGCGCTCTACCTGTGGGCGCGGCTCCACGGCGCGGCGGCACCATCGGCGTCGCAGTGGCGCACCGCGTTTGTCATTGGCGGCTTGATGCTGGTGGGTGGGAACGGCGGCGTGGTCTGGGCCCAGAAGGTTGTGCCCTCGGGACTCACCGCCCTCCTCATCGCGACCGAGCCGCTCTGGGTGGTGCTGCTCGACTGGGCCCGACCGCGCGGCACCCGCCCGACCGTGGTGGAGGGGTTGGGACTCCTCCTCGGCTTTGCGGGCGCCGCGATGCTCATCGGTCCGGGCGAGAACGGCGGCCCACGCATCAACCCGGCCGGCGCGGCGGTCCTGGCGTTCGCCACGCTTTCCTGGGCGACGGGCTCGATCTATTCGCGCACCGCGCCGCTCCCGGAGTCCCCCTTGCTGCGGGCCGGCATGAACCTGGTGGGCGGCGGGGTTGGCCTGCTGGTGGCCGCCACCGTGGCCGGTGACTGGCAGGCTCTCCGGCTCGACGCCATCTCGGCCCGATCCGCCTGGTCGTTCCTGTACCTCGTGGTCTTCGGGTCCGTGGTGGCCTTCACCGCCTACCTGTGGACCCTCAGAGCCACCAGTCTCGCCACGGCCTCGACCTACGCGTACGTCAATCCCCTGGTCGCCGTGTTCCTGGGCTGGGCGCTCGCCGCCGAGCAGGTGACACCGCGCATCCTGGTCGCCACCGCCATCATCGTCGTCTCGGTGGTGATCATTACCATGGCGCGGACGGCGGGGGTTCGTGCGGTGGTGGGCTCGGTACGCAAGGCGATCGGGCGGCGGGGTGGATAGGCGGCAGAGCGGCAGAGCGGCAGAGCGGGACGGTTGACGCGGTGTCAAGCCGGTCGCACCTTCGTGACCGCGGCCGCTGTCGCCGGCACCGCCGCCCGTCGTCGGGTACCGTCATCCGGTTTGGGGGTAAGGATGCTTCGCTTCTCGGTTCTCGCGTTAATGGCCACGGTTTTGGCGGGGACAGTCACCGCCCAGGCGCCGTCGCGGTTCGGCGACCTCGCCGCTGGTCCCTACGACCGCCTGGTGATCCGCAATGCCATGGTGATCCCGGGGCACGGCGGGCCGCCGGTGGGACCCTACGATATCGTGATCGAGGGGAACGCGATCACACAAATGGTGCCTTTTGACGCCGTCACGGCAGAGCGGCAGAGCGGCAGGGAAAGGCCCATCGGTGACCGGATCATCGAGGCGAACGGGATGTACGTGATGCCCGGCATGATTGACCTGCACACCCATCTCCGCCAGGCGCCGGAGGAGATCGAGTACGTGTACTACCTGAAGCTGGCGCATGGCGTCACCACCATGGTCCCGGCGGCGGACCGGACGCTCGACAGCGGTCTGGCGCAGGCTGGGCTGTCGGCCGAGAACCGCATTCTGGCACCACGCCTGTTCCCCATTTGGGGTTGGGGCGCCAAGACCAACTTCCGGCGATCCGAGCTGGACGACCCCGGGATGGCACAACGGATCGCCCGCGAGATGGTGAAACAGGGGGCGCACGTGGTGAGCGTGGGCGATCTGGGCTGGAATCAGGAGTTGTTCGGGGCGGTGTGCAAGGCCGTGTGGGAAGCGGGCGGGATCACCACGGTCCACCTGCCTCCATCCACCAACGCGGTGGTGCACGCGCTGGACGCGGCGCGCCTGGGCGTCACCATGATCGAGCATCACTACGGGTACGCCGAAGCGTCACTCGACCGCAGCGTGCAGGATTTTGGGCGGGAGTACAACTTCGACAACGAGAACCATCGTTTCCGCTACGCCGGCAAGGTCTGGACGGAAGCGAACGAGGAGCGGTTACTCACGGAAGTGGCGGACTCGCTGGTGCGCTACGGCGTCACCATGCTTCCCACGCGCGTGGTGTACGAAGCCAACCGCGACATCGAGCGGGCCCAGAGCCTCCCGTGGCACGAGAAGTACACCCACCAGGCGCTGATCAACTGGAACCTGCCGAACCCGGCGTACCACGGCTCGTATCATTACGACTGGACATCGGATGACGAGTACTACTGGTCCAGAGCGTTTCAGCTCTGGGGTGATTTGATCTACCAGTTCAACAAGCGGGGCGGCCGCGTGGCCTATGGCACCGATGACAACTACATCTGGGCCACGCCGGGGTTCTCTAATATCCGGGAGCTTCAGCTCCTCCGGGAATCCGGCATGCATGCGTTGGAAGTGATCAAGGCGGCCACGCACAACAGCGCGGAGACGCTGCGGCAGCCCAAACTGGGCCTGGTGCGCCCGGGGTATCTCGCCGACCTGGTGATCGTTGACGGGAGCCCGCTCTACAACTTGCGGTTCCTGTACTCGTTCGGTGCGCTGAAGCTGGACCCGAACGGTCAGATGGTCCGCACCAAAGGCATCGTGCACACCATCAAGGACGGGATCGTGATCGACAACGCCCGCGTGATGGAGGAAGTGGCGCGGATGGTGGCCAAGTCAAAAGAGGGAGTGGGGCCGAACGCGGTGACAGAGCCCTTCATGGCGGGGACGAATGGGAGACCATAGGATCTACAGGGACGTACGGGACGTACCGGGGACGGACCGGCAAATCCCAGCCCCACCCCAGATTCTCCGACGGCGCTCGAACCTCGTCGATCGTCCCCCCGTACGTCCTGTACGTTCCCGTACGCCTCCCCAGTTCACGGTTCCCTCCCCGCCAACGCCGCCAACTGCTCCCGTATCACATCGTCCCGGCCCCGCTGTTCCGGCTCGGCCTTACCGCGCCCCCTGAGATACCAGTCCCACCAGTAAACCGCCTCGGTCGTGTCGCCCGCCGCCAGCGACAGACGGCCCGCCTCCCGGAGCATGGGCCCAATCTGGCCCCCGAACTGATTCCACCGGCGAGCGGCATCGCGTCCCCGCCGCGGATCGCCCAGGGACTCCCAGGCCCGGGCCAGGACCAGGTTCGCTCCATTCATCAATGATGGGTCGATGAACGGACCCACCCGCGCCAGCGAGTCCAGTCGCTCGGCGGCCGCCCGCAGCTCGGGGCCGCTGGAGAGCAGCACCCGGAGCTCGACTTCACACACCTGCGCCGTCACCTTTTCGCCGGTGACCTCGCGGGCCGCGGCAAGCCGCTGGAGCCGCCCCAGCACTACGCGTGCCGCTACCGCTTGTCCATGCGCCGCGTGCCAGGCGCCGGTCACGCAGAAATCGGCCGCCGCCGAACTGCCCGCCTCGAGCCGTGCCACCGCCGCGGCGGCCTGGGCGCTGTCACCCTCGCCGAACAGGGCCGAAAGGACAGTCGCCCGTTCGTCGCCCGGCGCCAGACTGCCCGCCTCCCGTCTCAGCCGCTCGGTCGTGGCGGCAGCGGCCGCCGGCTGTCCCAACGCCGACAGCATGAAGCGGCGGTGATTCAGCGCCGAAATGCGCTCCGCCCGGCTGCCGGCGCGCGCCTCCCGCACGTCGAGTATGCGGAGCACGTCATCTGGGGCGCCGAGCACCATGGCATAGGTCGCAGACACGGCCAATTGGTCGGAGGATACCGTACTCATCCGCTCGCGCCACGCCTTCAGCCGGGCGGAATCGCCCAGTACCAGGGCGGCAGCCAGCCCGTGCTCCGCGCTTGATGCCAGGAAGGCCGGCAGGGAGTCCGCCAGGTGACGCAGGCGGGCCGGGTCATCGAAGATGGCGTCGTCGAACACATGGACGGTCACGGGCCCAAAGCTCGGGTCCAGCTGCCGAGCGCGCTCAAAGGCGGCGTTGGACCGCTCCCGCACCTGGGCTTCCGTCATCCCGAGTACGCGCCCGCGGTGCAGGATCTCGTCGCCCAGGAGATACCACGCCTCCACCTTGTCGCTCAAAACCTGCACGCCGCGCTCGGCGGCGCGCAGGCGCTCCTCCAGGGTGATCGGGGCGGGATAGTTCGGCCGGAACGTCTCAAGCAGCGCCTGGTCTCTCGCACTCAGCCGATCGCGGTGAGCCCAGGCCAGCCGCACGCCGGGACTGGGGGCGGCAGTCGAGACCCAACTCTCAGACAGGGCGTGATAGAGCGCGGCCAGGGCAAAGGTCGAGTCCACTTCGATCGCTCGCCCAAAGGCTGCCAGCGCCCGCTCGAACTCCCCGTCCCGATAGGCCTGCTGGCCTTCCAGGTAGGCGCGCAGCGCGGGGAGCGGCACATCCGCCAGCGAGGCGGCCGTCGGCGCTTCCACTCCCGCCTCCAGGCTAAGGAGCTCGGCCACCAGGTGCCGGGTGAGGGCCGCCACACTATCCGCGCTCCCGCTCACGTTGGCTTGCACCGGTGGACGTGACCCGGTCACTGGACTTAAGGAAGCGTTGATCACCAGGTTGGCGGTTGACCCTACGATGCCGCCCCGAAGCATCAGTCCAGCGCCGAGGCCGCGGGCCACTCGCCGCTCCTCGTCTTCGGTCAGTCCGGCGTCCCCCAGGCCGCCGGCCCGTTTCCAAGCGCCGATGGCGGTTTGCGACGCGACCGCGCGAGGACCACCCTCACCGGTGAGGTTACTCTCCAGCAGGTTGACGATACCCTCGCGCAGGTACGCCACTTCCGGTCCCGCGCTGAACTGAAACGGGAAGACCGCCACCAAGGTGGGATCGAGCGCGGGCCCGCCACGGCCGCGCAACGCGAGCCAGCCACCGACCGCCGCCGCCACAATCGCGGCAGCCGACGCGCCCATGACCAGGCTCCGCCGGCCCACGCGGGAATCTGACGAAACCGCCGGCAGCGTGGCGGGTCGTGCCGAGGTAGGCGTGATCCCGACGCTAGGGGTAACCGCGGCATCCAGCTGCTGGAGCAAATCGTCGGCCGTCTGCCACCGGTCGGCCGGCTTCTTCTCCAGGCATTTCATGATCACGCCGGCGAGCGAGCTGGGCACCGCCTGACGGTGCTCGGCGATAGGCTTGGGCGCTTCGGTGACATGGGCGGCGAGGACCGACTGCGCGGTAGGCCCGGTGAAGGGCGGCCGTCCGGCAAGCAGCTCGTAGCCCATGGCGCCCACCGCGTAGATGTCGGCGCGGGTGTCAATGTGGGGATCACCTGCCGCCTGCTCCGGCGCCATGTAGGAGGGAGTGCCGAGCGCTACCCCCGCGGTGGTCAGCTTGTCGCGGCCGGTGGCCTCCGAGACCGCCTTGGCCACGCCGAAATCCGTCACCAGCGCATGCCGGCCCGCCAGTAGCACGTTGTCCGGCTTGATGTCCCGATGGACCACCCCGTGCGCGTGGGCGTGGGCCAGGGCGTCCGCCACTTCCTTCAGGATCCGCACGGCATCGTGCACCGGCAGCTCGCCCTCGCGGGACAACCGGGCGCGCAGCGATTCGCCCTCGATGTAGGGCATGACGTAGAAGAGGAACCCGCCCGCCTCGCCGGAATCGTGCAGCGGAAGGATGTGTGGATGGGTCAGGTTCGCGGCGATTCGTATCTCGCGGAGGAAGCGCTCGCTGCCGAGGGTCGCCGCTAGCTCGGGCTTCAGGACCTTCAGGGCGACGCTGCGCTCGTGCTTGAGGTCGCGCGCCAGGTATACAGTCGCCATGCCACCCTGACCCAGCTCCCGCTCGATCTGGTAGCGGCCGGAGAGGGCGGCGTTCAGTGGTTCAATAGGGTGCGGCACGGAGGACTAAGGTAGGGACCGGCAGGGCACGCCGCAAAAACGAGGTCCCAGCGCTTGAACCGGCGCGAATGAAGCGTGAACCGTCGGGGATGAAGCTGGAATCGTGGCGATTCCCGCCGGTCATTTGGTTGGCTGTCATCATTGAGTATGTTATACTTATCATATGAGTACGCGCCTTCAAGTCGTGATGGATGACGCAGAATTGCGAGAGATCCGCCTGGCCGCCCGCCGCCACCGGATGACCGTGGCCGAATGGGTGCGTCAGGCTCTCCGAACGGCTCGCCGCCGTCAGGACGTCGCCCCGGCGGACCGGAAGCTCCAGGCGGTGCGTGAAGCGACGCGCCATCAGTATCCCGCGGCTGACATCGGGGAGATGCTGAGCGAGATCGAGCGGGGCTACGGCGACCCCTCCCGGTGATCTTCGTCGACTCCAACATCCCCATGTACCTGGTGGGGGCGGCTCATCCCAACAAGAACGGCGCCCGGCAGGCGCTCGAGCACGCCATCCTGAGCGGCGAGCGGCTGGTCACCGACGCCGAAGTGTTCCAGGAGATTCTGCACCGCTATGTTGCCATCGCCCGACGGGACGCGGTGCAGCCCGCCTTCGACGCGCTATTGGGTGTGACCGATCAGGTCTTTCCCATCGAGCTGACCGACGTAGAGCGGGCCAAGGCGGGGGTCCAGGCGAGGAACCAACTATCCGCGCGGGACGCGAT
>DASWGV010000129.1:0-81491 GCA_036393515.1 Gemmatimonadales bacterium
CTTCTTCACGGTCAAGCGCGGCTGGGGTGAGCGGGCCGCGGCGGCCCGGGCGCGGCGAGCGGCGGTCACGGGAGCGCTGTCGGTGGCCGTGGTACAGGCGCTGTTCGGGGATTCCCCCAGCCCCGCCATACCCGTTTCAGAAGTGCAGCGCGCGCTGTTCGACGGGCCGGCAGCGTCCGGCACGCTCACCCACTCGTATCAAGAAATGTCCGGCGGGCGCCTGACCGTGACCGGCCAGGCGCTGCCCTGGGTACGGACGGCGATCACGCTGGCCGACGCGATGGGTACCAGCCAGGGGGTTGGAGCGTCGGTGGCCCCGTTTCTCGTTCAGGCGCTCGCCGCGGCCGACTCCATGACGGACTTCGGGACGTTCGACAACGACGGCCTGGACGGTGTGCCCAACAGTGGAGATGACGACGGGTTCGTGGACGCGCTCGCCTTCCAGTACCTCGAGGTGGCGGCGTCGTGCGGCGGCCCGGCGCCATGGCCCCATCGGTCGCGGATCGCCGCTCGCGTGGGAGCGCCGTTTCAGACCAACGACGCCCGCGCCGGCGGCGGCTTCATTCAGATTGACGACTACATCATCCAGAGCACGGTCAGGTGTGATGGCGTATCACTCTTGTCGGCCACCGTCATCGCCCACGAGCTGGGACACGTGCTGGGACTCCCGGATCTGTACGACGCGTCCGGCGGCTCGAACCCCGAGCAGCGGATCTGGGTGCTGGGCTGCTGGTCGCTGATGGCGGGTGGGGGGTGGGGATGCGGCAATGCCGCGGCGCGGACGGTGGCGGATCGCCCGCCGCACATGGGTCCGTGGGAGAAGGGCCAGATGGGGTGGCTGAGCGAGGAGGTCATCGTCGGTCCGGTGCGGGATGCCGAATTCGTGCTCTCACCGGTGGCCCTGAGCGGCCGGGTGCTGCGCGTTCCTCTCTCCGCGCGCGAGTATCTCCTGATGGAGTACCGGACTAGGACCGGGTTTGATCAGGACCTTCCCCTCCCGGGCGTGCTGGTGTATCACGTGGACGAGGACCGGCCGGTGAGCCGCAACGCCGGCCAACCGCGGCTCTATCGAGTGGGGCTCCTGGAGGCGGACGGTAACAACGGGCTTGGCCGGACGGCGCAGGAAGGCGGGAATCGCGGCGAAGCCGGCGACGCGTTCGGCGGGACCGGGGCGCAGCGTGCCACCAGCGACGGCCAACCGTCCACCAGGCTCAACACCGGCGCTCCCTCGACCGTGACCCTGTACGCCGTGTCCCTGGAGGCCGATCAGGCCCGCGTGCGGCTCTCCACGTCCGTGGTGACGTCCGACATTCTCATCGGCGCCCTGGTAGGCGACCCGTCGCGGGGACTGGGGTCGGCCGATCGCCGGTATCTCGACCAGGCTGGAAACCAGAACGGCCGTTTCGACGTGGGGGATGTACGGCGCTACCTCCGGGAGCACCCCCCCGCGGTCGCTGCCGTCAGTCGTCCCTGACCTCACCGGCGCAGGGCATCGAGATCCTCTGGAGTATCCATGTCGCCCAGACAGGACTCGGGCCAATCCACGAAGATGGCCTGGTCCCGGTGACGCGCCACGATGGCCTTCCCCCCGCCATCGCTGTTGCGCCCCCGCATCTCTCTGAACAGCTCGCGGCGCAAGAAGAGCGGGGGTGCAATGATGTCTCCGTAGCGTGAGGAAACCAGGGGAGCACGGGTCCGCGTCGCGGTCCTGGCGACGGCGGCGAGCATCCGATCCGTCACGTGCACCATGTCGCCCAGCACCACCACGGCGCCGGCCACGTCGCGCGGCAGGCAGGCCAGGCCTCGGTGCAGCGAGCGGCTGGTCGGGCCGGTGAAGTCTGGATTCTCCGCGATCGCCACGGCCAGATTGGCCAGCGCCTGGCGGACGGCCGGGGCGTCGCGACCCAGCACCACCACCACGGGTGACAAGCCCGCGGCCAGGGCCCGCTGCGCGGCGCGCCGCACCAGCGGCTCACCATCCAGCTCCAGCAGCATCTTGTTGACACCCATGCGGCTGGACGCGCCGGCGGCGAGCACCACCCCGCCCACCCGCGGGACCTCAGGCATCACCGTGGATGGGTGAGGCCCGATCCCGGAGCGACCGCGGCGTCCGCCCGGATCGCACGGCGAGCACCTCGGCCACGACCGCGAGGGCGACCTGCTCGGAACCGTCCGTCCCTAGGTCGAGCCCCACCGGGCCGTAAAGGCGCTCCGCCGCCTTCGCACCCACCGGCGGCAGGTTCTGGAGCATCCGATCGTGGCGGGCCCGGGGCCCCAGCACCCCGATATAGCGCACCCCGGCGGAGAGCAGCGAGCCCACGTACGCCTGATCGTGGGCGAAGTTGTGGGTCATGACCACCGCGAACGAATCGCCATCCAATCCGAGCGTGCCCAGTCCCTCGCTCCCGTCCGCGGCCACCAGCGCGGCGGCCCCGGGGAAGCGGTCCGCCGTGACGTAGCCCCGGCGGTAATCCACCACCACGACGTGGAAGCCCGTCTCCGCCGCCGCGCGGGCGAGGGGAATGGCGTCGTCCCCGGCGCCGAACAGAAACAGCCGAGGAGGGGGGCGTAATACATCAAGGAATACGGAGCACTCGCCGATCGCGACCGTGCCGGATGGGCCGGACGCGAGCCGCTCCCTGGCCGCGGTGACTGCGCGGGCGTCCACCTCGGGATGAATCGCCCCCGTGACGGTCGTGTCGGTGACGACCAGTCGCCGGGCCAGGAAACCCGCCGGGCCCCGAATGGCGCTGCATGCGGCGAACGCGCGGCGACCATCCAGCAGGTCGCGCTCGATCCCGCGCGGATCCGTCAGCGGCTCCACGAACACGTCCACCTGCCCGTCACACCCGAGGCCGAGATCCCACGCCTCGATCTGGTCGGACCCGGAGCAGTAACTGCGGAACTGGGATGTGCCCGCCGTCAACACCTGCGCGGCTACCTCGCGGACGTCCTGTTCCAGGCATCCGCCGCTCACGTTGCCCACGCTCGAGCCGTCCTCCGCCACCAGCATCTTGGCCCCCTCGCGGCGGTAGGCCGACCCCCGCAGACCCACGACGGTGGCGAGGGCCGCGCGCTTGCCCGCACGGGTCAGGTGCCGCGCACGGTCAAGGACCTGTCTGGTCTCCAGCCAGTGTTTCATAGGTGGCAGGGAAATATGCCGTGGTGGCCCGTCGCGCCACAGCCGGGCCGGCCGGCCCGTCCCCGGGTTGGACACCACCTCCCGTGGCTTTCCTGGATGGGCTACCTTGGAAACCGTGCGACCGAACCGTCCCAGGAGCAGACCGGTGCCTTGAGACCTGCGCGGAGGTGACCCCTGCCGCTGGACTTCCGTTCCTCAACCGAAATGACCCTCGGCGCCGAGATCGAGCTGCAATTGCTCGACCCCGACACCAAGGACCTGACGCCGGCCGCGCCGGCCGTGCTCGAGCGCCTGCGCGGCGTGACCACCAAGGTCAAGCCCGAATTGTTCCGGGCCATGCTGGAGATCAGCACGGACATCTGCCGGGACGTTCGCCAGATCCAAGCGGATTTGGCCGACAGCCTGGGCCGGGTCCGCGAGGTCACCGACGCCATGGGCGTCCAGCTGGCGAGCGCCGGGTCCCATCCCTTTGCGCGCCACAGTCAGCGCATCATCTACCCCGCGGAACGGTACGCCAACCTCATTGACCGCAACCGTTGGCTGGCGCGCCGGTTCATGGTGTTCGGACTGCACGTACACGTGGGGATGCGCGATGGTGACCACGCCATCGCCATGGTGAACGGCATGCTCCAGTACGCGCCGCACCTGCTGGCGCTCTCGGCCAGCTCCCCCTTCTGGCAGGGCAACGATACGGGGCTCGCCTCCTGTCGCATCACCGTCTACGAAGCGCTGCCGACGGCGGGGCATCCCTGCACGTTCGACGACTGGAAGGCGTTTGCCGCGGCCTACGAGGCCATGGTGGCGTCGCGGGCCATCTCCTCCATCAAGGACATCTGGTGGGACATCCGGCCGCATCCGGACATCGGCACGGTCGAAGTGCGGGTGTGCGATGCGCCGACGACGCTCAGCCGTCTGGTGGCGCTGGTCGCTCTGGTCCAGACCCTTTTTGCCTGGTTCGATCAACGGTATCGCGACGGGGAGCCGTTTCCGGCACCGCCCTACTGGATCATGCGGGAAAACAAGTGGCGGGCCTCCCGCTGGGGCGTCGAAGCCGACATTGTGCTGGATGAGACCGGCCGCACGGCGAACCTCAAGGACGAGATCGGGGGCCTGCTCGCCCAATTGGCCCCGCTGGCCCGCACGCTCCGGTGCGGGGAGGAGCTGGCGAGTTTGGCGGTGGGGTTGGCCGACGGCATGAGCTACGACCGCCAACGGCGGGTGGCTCAGGAAACGGGGGGCCTCCAGGCGGTGGTGGCATCGCTGGTCGCCGAGCTGGATGCCGACACGGCGACCCTGGCGTCCCGGTAGATGACTTCGGCCCCGGTGGGCGCCGCCTTTGCGGGGGGCCCGGTGACCCTGGCTTACTCGCGCTTCGACGACCACGTCCGGGAGGCCTCCGGCGGCCATAGCCTAGAGCCCGTGGCGCTCTTTGGGTATCTTTGAAGCCCAACGGCATTCCGCCGTACCCCCAGCGCGAGAGGTTCCTTTGACCCAGTCCCCGCCGATTCCCGACGCGCGTACGCTCATGACCATCCTCAACCGGTACCGCACGCCCTCGTTGCGTCGCAGTTTGCTCCAGCTGGTGCCCACCCTGGGACTCTTCGCGGTCGCGTGGGGTGCCGTACTGCTCGCCAGCCGCGTGGGGTGGTGGGCCTCCCTGGTAGTCGCGATCCCTACGGCCGGGCTCCTGGTGCGCCTGTTCATTATTCAGCATGACTGCGGCCACGGCGCGTTTTTCGGTTCCAAGACCGCCAATGACCTGGTGGGCTTTGTTTTGGGCGTGCTGACGCTCATGCCGTACGCCTATTGGCGGCGCACCCACGCCCTTCATCACAAGACCTCCGGTGACCTCGACTACCGCGGGTTCGGCGACATCACTACGCTCACCGTGCGGGAGTACTTCGCGCGTTCGCGGCTGGGCCGGGTGGCATACCGTATGTACCGGCATCCGCTGGTGCTCCTGGGGGTCGGGCCGCTGTACCAATTCGTCCTGAAGCATCGCCTCCCGCTGGACACGCCGTGGTCATGGAAGCGGGAGTGGACCAGCGTGGTGCTCACCAACCTCGCGCTCCTGATGGTGGTGGTCCTGGCCTGGAGCACCATTGGATTGACGACGTTCCTGCTGGTCCAGCTTCCCATCACGCTGATCGCCGGGAGCACTGGCGTGTTTCTGTTTTACGTCCAGCATCAGTTCGAGGACACCTACTGGCGCGAACACCCGGAATGGGACTTCCACGAAGCCGGGCTGCAAGGCAGTTCCTATCTCGCGCTGCCCGCTGTGCTACGCTGGTTCACCGCCAACATCGGGTTTCACCACATCCATCACGTGAATGCCAGCATCCCCAATTACCGGCTGCGCGAGTGCTTTGAGCGGGAGCCGGTGTTCCGCCATGTCACGCAGATCGGCCTGCGGGAGGGTATCAGGTGTCTTCGCCTGGGGCTGTGGGACGAAGGCGCCCAGCGGCTGGTGAGTTTCCGCGAGGCCCGAAGAGAGCCATAAGGGTGTGAGGCCCGCGATCGCGACCGCGCTTCTTGCCGCTGTCCTCGCCGCCGGTTGTGCGTCCAAGCGTGTCATGGTCCCCCCGCGGCTCGACTTGGAGCCCCACCGCCGCATCGGGCTGGTCACCTTCACGGTGGAACGGGCCAAGGGATCGCTCCACCAGCTCGCCACGGAGCGGTTCGCAGAAGAGGTCCTGGCGGCCCAGACCGGAATCGAGCTACTGGAGGTTGGGCTCCAAGATTCGCTGGTCCGGCGGGTGGGTGAAATCCAGTTCGGTCCGGCCGCGGCTCAGGCGTTGGGCAAGGCGCGGGGCGTGGGCGCGGTATTCGCGGGCCACCTGGTTGTATCCGATGTCAAGCCGAGCGGCGGGCTGATCGGCCTGCGCCTGCCGTTCGTGGAAGCAACGGTATCCGTCGAGCTCACCGTGCGGCTCTTGTCCGCGGAGTCCGGCGGCACGCTATGGCGTGCGAGCGCCGGGGCGACTGAGAAAGTAGGCCAGATCGGGTTGGTGGGCGGGGAACCGGTCTTTTCCGCCCGGGATCCGAATGACGCGTATGGCAGCCTGGTGAACCGGCTGGTGGTCGCTGTGACTCATGACATGCGACCGACTTGGAGGAGGCAGTAAGCCTCGCCTCTGTCTATTCATGTTCTGCCGGAATCCAGTGCCCTGATGTCCCCCGACTCCCGGATGTCCACCGCATAGCCCTCGAATACCGGCGGGATTTGGGCCGCCAGCGCCGGAGTCCGCCGTACCACGTACACCTTGATACAGGGCGTCTGCTCACACAGCCCAATGCCGATCCCGGTGACTCCGGGGAGCCGCATCACACGCTTGGTCAGGTGTTCTTGAGCCTGCTCGATGGATGTCGCCTGGTTCTCCATACCTTCACCTCCGGCGCTGCACGCGGCGATCCAGAGAGCGAACGCGGCGGCGCGACCGGGTGACGGGCTCGCGCGGGAACGTAAGGTAACGCGCCTCAGCGCGGTCATCTCGTCGACTCGTCATTGAACGGCGACGGCTTGGCCCGTGTCCGCGGCAATGGCGCGACATCGAGCAGGCGTTGCAGCTCTTCCGCGCTCAGCTCGAATGGATCCCCTTCGTAGCCTGGTGCCGTCGCCGTCCGGCCCGGCCCCGGGTTGTTGGCCACCGGAACGAACTCCCACTCGGACCGGCCGCGAACGCGAATCTCCCACTCACGGCCCTCGCGATCCACAAATCGGCGGAATCCCATGCCGGCTCCTTCCTGGCTTGTCACCGCTTGACATCCGACGCCCGCCGCACCATTTACACGCCCTTCATACACCGCTCGGACCCATCCGGCACCTCCATGAGCCGCAAGCGTAGCGTATTCATTGTAGCGGCGTTCGCCGCCGGTTTTGCCAGTTGCGCCGGGGAGCCGCGCATCGAGCGCGCGTCCGTGGAGCGCGTGCTCGCGACGCTCGCCGCCGATAGCATGGGCGGTCGCCGAGCCTTCTCGCCCGCGGCGGACCAGGCGGCGGCCTTCATCAAGGCGGAGTTCGCCGCCATCGGGTTGGCGCGCTTCGACCAGCTTCCCGACTATCTCCAACCCTTCACAGTCTACGCGTTTTCACCGGCGCGCGCCTCCGTGGTCCTGAACGGGCGCCGGGTACCCAGCGCGAATCTGCTGGTCGCTCTGGCGAGCGACACCGTGTCGTGGGACACCAACGACTCGATCCGCGTGGCCGTGGTGGCGGCAGCGGATGATCCCATGGCCATGCTGCCCGAGATTCTCCGGGACCAGCGCGACGCCATGGTGCTGATTCATCCTCGGCACGGCCAGGTCTTCGAGGCGCTCCGCGGGTCCCTTGGTGTCAGACGGAGCCTCGAGCGCACGGGCGGCACCAGCCGGGTGTTCATTCTCTCGTCCGAGCCACGCGTGGTCGGGTACCGCGTCGAGGCCACCGCCAACGTAACCCAACTCGCAGGCGCCAACGTGGTGGGCGTCATTCCCGGGCGGCGCGAGCGGGAGGTCGTGTTATTCTCCGCGCATTATGACCACATCGGCATCGTGGCCCCTCAAGACGGCGACTCCGTGGCCAACGGCGCGAATGACGACGCGTCCGGCACCACCGCGGTGATCGAGCTGGCGCGGTACTTCAAGGCCAAGCGCCGGCCTGAACGCACCCTGGTCTTCGCGGCGTTCACCGCGGAGGAGGCCGGCGGCCACGGCGCGCGGTACTTCGCACGACAAGTCGAGTCCAGCCACATTGTGGCCATGTTCAACATCGAGATGATCGGCAAGCCGGCGGCGCAGGGATACCATGCGGCATGGATCACGGGCTTCGATCGCTCCACCTTCGGTCCCATTCTCCAGAGCGCCGTGGCCGGCACCGCCTTTTCGTTCCATCCCGATCCGTACCCCGCCGAGAACCTGTTCTTGCGATCGGACAACGCCACTCTGGCCAGGCTGGGAGTCCCCGCCCACTCCATCAGCACCACCCCGATTGACGTGGATCCGGATTACCACCAGGTCACCGATGAACTGGCAACGCTCGACCTCGACCACGTCACCGCCACCATTCGGGGGATCGCGGCCGGAGCCGGGCCCATCGTGGCGGGGGCGGCCACGCCAACGCGGATTGAGTGGACGCCCCGCCTGTAATCACGGATCTGGGCGATGGCCGCGAGCGTCGCGTGGTTCCCGTGACCACGCTCGCCAGCGGTCACGCGCTGGCCATCACGACGCTGGTATTACACGGTGACAAGCCCGGCCCCACGGTCGGCGTCTCCGCCACGATACACGGCGACGAGTTCGAAGGCGTGATGATCCTGCGGGACCTGTGGCGCACCATGCAGCGGCGGGATCTTGCCGGCACCCTCTGCCTCCTGCCGGTCGCCAACCCCCCGGCTCTGGGCGCGCTCTCGCGCAACACGCCGGTGGACCAGCTCGACCTGAACCGCAACTTCCCTGGCACACCGGACGGTTGGCTCTCCGAGCAACTCGCGGCGACCATCAGCCGCGAGTTCCTGGCGGGGCTGGATTATTACGTGGACCTCCACGCCGGCGGCACCTTTCCCTGGGTGGATTACTGCTACGTTCTGAACGATGAAGCCTTCTCGCGCGCGTTTCTCTCCCGGTTGCTCTACCAGCCGGCCCAACTCTATCAGGGCACCGCGGCGGGTGTGACGGCGGGCCGCGGCACCCCGACCTGTGTGGTGGAGATCGGCGGCGGCTACCAGGATCAAGCGGTGCACACCCAAAACGGTGTTCGCGGCGTGCGGAACATGCTCAGGCACGCGGGCGCCTTGCCGGGTCCCGCCACCGCGCGCCCGGGACAGGTCTTGCTGCGCACCATGAAGGTCATGCGCCCCCGTCAAGGCGGCCTCTTGATCCCGGAAGGGCCGCTCCCGCCGGGCACCGAGCTCGACGGCCCCGCCACGCTGGCCGAGATTGTGAGTCCCTACACTTTCGAGCCGCTGGAGACCATGGTGACGCCGTTCCAGCGGAACATTGTGGTGCTGTCGCGGAACTACGTCTCGCGGGTCCAGCCCGGGGACTATGCGTTCATGATCGGGGATGGCGCGACCGCGACGGCGTATTAGTGGCATTCCCCTTACCGAAAGCCGCGCTCCTGGTCGCGGCGGCCGCCGTCCCCACAGCGACCGCGCGCGGCCAGACGGCCTTCGCGGTGAGCGACGCCCGCGTGGCCATCGTGGTGGACACGGACCGCGTCGCCCACGTCCGGGCGACCTACGCGCTGGCCCAGGACGTCCCCCTCCCTTCGCTGCGGTATCTCTCGGCCAGATGCGCCACGGTTGAGCGGATAGCCGTCTCGCTGGCCGGCGTTCGGTTGGAGCCAACCGCCACGGCGCGCGGGCCGTGGGTGGACCTCGCGCTGAATGCGGGGAGTACTCACGGCCAGGTCGGGGATACGCTGGTGGTCTGGTACGTGAGCCAGCTGTCGGCCGACGTGGCGAGCATCCCGCTGCTCCTGCCCGTCGCGCCGCTTTCCCGGCCGGCGAGGCTCGACCTTCGGCTTCCCTCCGCCGATGCCAGACCGGTGCTGCCGCACCTGTCCCGCGACGGCGCACCCGACACGTGGTTCGCGACCCTTCGGGCCCTGCCCTCGGCTGTCCGGGTAGACCTGGGATCGCCCAGCGCCGGCCCCTGCGCCGAGACGCAGCCGGCCGGTGAGGCAGGTGATTTCCGCATTCGCTTGGGCGTCTTTATTGCCACGCTGGTACTGTGGATTCCGTTGTACTTCTGGTGGGCCAGCCGCCAACCGGACCGCGCATGACGCTCTTCTTCGCGGCGGTCGCGGTGTACGTGGTGACCGTCTGCGCCATCGGGCTCAGCCAGTATCGGAAGACGCGTGACGAGGCCGGGTTCTTTGTGGCGGGCCGGAGCCTGGGCCCAATCGTGGGCGGTGCCACACTCATGGCCAACCAGGTGAGCGCCGGCACGACCATCGGGATTGTCGGCTTTCATTACTTCTCCGGCATCAGTTACGCCTGGACCTGGCCGCTGGTGTGGATCGGCTGGCTGGTCGCGGCCATCTTCGTGGCGCCCAAGATGCGGGATCTGGCCGGCGTCACGCTGCCGGACTACTTCGCCGCGCGGTTCGGGAGTGTGGCGGGCCGGCTGGTCGCAGCCATCTGCATTCTCATCGTCTACACCGTACTGCTGACCGCGCAGTTTCAGGCGGGCGGTATTCTGTTCGGCCTCGCCGGAGGAATGCGGGAAGCGTGGGCCGTGGCGCTGGTTGCCGGGATCACCGCCGCCTACACCGTGTTGGGTGGAATGTACGGCAACGCGTATGTCGGCGTGCTGAAAGCCGTTCTACTGCTTGGGTGCTATGTGCTCGCCGTACCGTTCCTGCTCCGCCACGTGGGCGGCATCCATGAAATCGGCGTGGCGCTCCACGCCATAGACCCCCGCCTCACGGCCCAGTGGTTCAGCTGGCGCGAACTGATCGTCATCTCTCTGGCCATTGGCCTCGGCCTGGCCGCCGCCCCGTACGAGATCTCGGCCATCTACGCCATGCAGAGTCGCCGCGCGGCCCGGTTGGCTATCGGCTGGTCCTTTCTGTTTCAGGGCGTGATCGGCGTCGGGGTCCTGCTGTTCGGGCTCTCCATGCGCGTCGCGGTACCCTATCTGCCGGAGCCCGATCTCGCCACGCCGATGCTCGGCATGAACGTGCTGCCACCGGCTCTGGGGATCTTGGTCCTGCTCGCGGCGGTGGTGACGTTCACCCGGACCGGCGGCGCCATCCTGCTCACGGTCGCGTCCGCCGTGTCGCACGACATCTACGCGGAGTTCCTGAGGCCCGGGGCCAGCGAGCGCGCCAAGGTCCTGGCGGGCCGGCTCGCGGTCATCGCGTTCAGCGCCATTCCGGTGGTGCTCGCGCTGCAACGCTTCGATCTGGTCAACTTCATTGTGATTTACGCGGCCAAGCTGATGGTGAGTTTCTTCTTTGTCCCTGTGGTGATCGGCCTGCACTGGAAGCGCGCCACCGGAGCGGGGGCGCTGGCGTCGATGCTCGGGGGCGCGGGCGCCTGCATCGGCTGGAGCTTGCTGGGGCGCCCCGCCCCCCTGGGCCTCGATCCCGCCGAGGTGGGCGTGGGGATGAGCCTGGCGTTGTTCGTGGTGGTGAGCCTGGTGACCGTTCCCGTGACTGCGGAGCGGCTGGGACAGTTCTTTACGACAACCCCTCGACCGAACAGTTCAGAACCTGCCCGTCAATGATGCGCCGTCCAAAGTCAACGCACCCCAGGATAGCCGCCCGTTCGGTGGAGTACGTGTTCGGACCGCTGAAGGCCCGCAAGCTCCTGTGGCCCCTGATGATCAGATCAAGCGTCCAGCGCTGGGAACCGCGGATCTGAAACGTGCGGGGCGTGATAGCGAAGCCCTTATAGGAAACAGGACTCACAAGGATGCCTCGGTGGCGGACGGTGAAGTATACGGAATTGTACCGCCTGCCGCCGGGCGCGACCAACGGCACCAAAATGGTGCAGGCATTGACCATTTCGCAGCATGACAGCTCCGGAACGACCCCAGCGCTCCCACTCAAGGACGATTGATTTCCCCCCCCCGCGCACGTGCCGGAGCAGGGCGCGACCGTTCCCTACTAAGCTGCAACGCAAGCACTTGGAGGGGAGTTCGTAGCACCGGGGGGCGCTCCCGGCCCCAGAGAAGTCCGCGAAGCAGCGGGGTAGGCACACCGGGTGCGAAGCGGTGCGTGCACCCCGTTACCACCGGAGCCTCAATGATGCCTCGATCGTTCCACGATCTGCCCCAGGTCAGATTGCGCACCGGCATGAGGTTTCCCGTCCTGATCGTGGGCGCAGCGCTGTTCATCGCCTCTTGCGACAACGCGCCTCCCACCGAATCCGTCGGCCCGCTGCAATCGATCTCCGGGATCACGAGCGAGAAGGTTGTCCTGGTAGGCTTCACCACCGCCCCCGGCCCTGCCGAGATTGGGTTGATCGAGGGGCTGGGCGGCCGGGTGACCCACCAGTACAAGTACATCCCGGTGCTGGCGACGACGATTCCCGTTGACCAGGCGGATGCTCTGGCCGCCATCCCGGGCGTGGCCTACGTCGAGGACGACGTGGCCATGGAGCCGCTCGGCGGCAAGCAGATCACCGACTATGGCGTGTCGAAGATCGAGGCACCTGCCGCCTGGGCGCTGGGGCATCGGGGCCAGGGCGTCAAAGTCGGGATCTTCGACTCTGGGATCGACACCGATCACCCGGACCTCACCGTGGCCGGCGGGATCGACCTCGTCGGCGACGGGAACGGACTGGACGACTGTAACGGGCACGGCACCCACGTGGCCGGGATCGTGGCCGCCCGGAACAACGGCAGACACACCGTCGGGGTGGCGCCGAGCGCCGGCTTGTACTCGATGCGCTTCGCCGACTGTGATTGGGCCGGGGCCACTTTGGAGAAGATGCTCCAGGGAATCGAATGGGCCATCGACAACGGTATGGATGTGGTCAACATGTCGTTCGGCTTCGGCCTGGCCGGGCTGGTCGCGTCGCCGCTCTCTCCCAGCGAGGCGGCGGAAGATGCTTTCAATGAGGCGTACGAGCGGGGCGTCGTACTCGTCGCCGCGTCGGGCAACAGCAGCACCCCATACGTCGGGTTTCCGGCCGCGTACCAAACCGTGATCGCCGTGGGGGCGACGGACGATGCGGACAATCTCGCCACCTTCTCGCAATTCGGCACCGAGCAGGAGCTCACGGCGCCGGGCGTGAACAACCTGTCATCCTATCTCGTGGGCCTGGGGCAAACGACGACGCTCACGGTGGGCACGGACAACGATCGCGAGCTGGAAGCCATCGCGCTCGCGTTTGCCGGCATGACCGGGAGGAAAGGCACCACCACCGACGCCGTCTACGCCGGCCTGGGAACTGTCGTTGAGTTCGCGTCGGTGGAGTGCGCCGGGAGGACCGCGGTGATCAGCCGGGGCGGCCCGACCTTCGCCGAGAAGGTAGAGGCAGCGATGAACGCCGGCTGCGTCGCGGCCATCATCCACAACCACACGCCGGGCAACTTCAACGGCACGCTCGGCGTGCCCACGACCAGCGACGGCAGGCCGTGGATTCCGGCGGTGTCGATCACGCTGGAGGATGGGTTGTACCTGAAGGACCAGATCGAGTCGCGGACCACGAGCACCACGTTGATCAACGCCGCCGGTGACCTGGCGATCTTCAGCGGTACCTCGATGGCGTCGCCCCACGCGGCCGGGGTGGCGGCGCTGGTGCTGAGCAAGAACTCCGCGCTTTCACCGGACCAGGTACGGCTGATCCTCCGCGCAAGCTCAAACGACCTCGGCGTGCCGGGCTCGGACCCGGTGTTCGGTTACGGCCGCGTGAACGCGAGGCGGGCGGTGGAGCAGACGCCCTAAGCGCTATCACCGGATGGCGCCGAGGCGAGCCGACACGCCTTGGCGCCATTCAGCGAGTTTCTGTTGGCTAAGTCTCCGTTCTTCGCAACTCAGCGATACGTGCCTTCACCAGTCGCCTTACAAGAGCCGATGGTAGCGGCTGGTCGAGGGGAAATCGGATCGTCCCCTTCGAGGTCTCGTATCCCTTGAGCTCGGCCGCATGGGCGCGCCTGACCGCCGCGCCCATCGGGTAAAGGCTGGTGTGGTGTTTCCAGGCAGCGTACCACACAAGCGGTCGTCCATCGAGCTTGAGGGCGGGAATTCCATAGCTGAAACTGTCGATGGCACCGGGGGCCGCCGCGCGAATGGCCCCGCGCAGCTTCCGGAGGCTCCTGCGTGCTTCGGGCGGCAACGACGCAAGGTACGTTCGCACATGCAAGCCGGCCCGCCTGGCATTTTTCCTTGACGGCGAGGACGATGTCACAGGGACCTCCACTCTCAGCTTCATGCGATGTTAGGCGGCGAGCCGCCAGGGTGTGCTCTCATTGGGCCAACCCCTCGACCGTGTCACGAGTGCGCGGCGTAAAGCGCGCGAGTTCTTCTGGCTCGAGGAGACCCAGCCTGTGGATGGCGGCAAGCTGCTGAATCATGTGAGAGCGCCGTGGATCATCGAAGCCGCGCGCAACATCTCGGTCTCGTTCTTTGAGCAAACGAAAGATATCGATATAGCGTTCGTAGTAGGTGCGCGAACTGTCCGCCAGGCGCGGCTGTACCTCATCCAGCACTCGCTTGCAAAGCCGCTCCAGGGCGACTTCCCTTAGCTCGCGAAACAGCTTCCGGTCGGATTCAGGAAGGTCACGGGACATTGAGTTGATCGCCGCCTAACGAACAGGCCCGAGGGGCGCGAGCATTCCGGATACAATCTGGCTGAGCGACCCTTCCGACACCATGTCCCGCATCTCCATCGAGGCCGGTGGCGGGCCGGACGCGGGCCAGCGCGACCTGACGTGATGGCTGTCCGCCTGGGACCATCATGAGGAGCGGATGGCCGTGCTGGAGGCCGAATGGACCCGTCTGTGGGAGGGCTTGTTTCCCGAAGGTGTGACGCCCTGAGCGCCGCCGCGGGGGACGGTTAGCGCGTCTGCCGGCCGTACCTCAGCGACGACATGGTGGTGCGGCCGTCCGGCGAGATCGTGATGATGTACAGGTGATCGTACTGCTCTTCGTTGATCCGAGGTACGGGCGAGGCGCCCAACGCCTCAATGATGAGCGGCACGGTCTGCCGGTGACTCGCCACCAGAACGGTCTGGCCCGCATGGTCCACACGGAGCCGGTCGAGCAGGTCCGTGACGTAGTGCTCGGTAGTCATCAGGTTGATCACCGGCAGACCCAGCATCTCGGCGACCGGCTTCACCGTCTGCTGGGTCCGCTGGTAATTCGTCGCATAGATGGCTTCGATCTTGGTGCTGCCCAGCACGCGCGACAACTCGCGGGCCCGTGCGAACCCCTGGCGGCTCAGCGGGTGGTCGCCCAGGGGGACCGACTTCTCGGCGTGTCGCACCAGGATGATGGTGGTAGGCGCGAGCGCCCGGTCGGTCGGGACCGCTGCGCCATCCTGCCCCCGGCCCCAGGCAATGCGCGGGACGGCCCCTGAAAGCAGGGCCACGAAGAGCAGCCCTGCCCGGCCGAAGGAGGTCATCGCCGCACACATAGACGGCTCCTCATGACGTTGGGAGCACCAGCGAATAATGACGTACCGCCGGAACTCGCGCCAGGTTCCCTGCGTCCGACCATGTCGCGAGACCAGCGGTACATCGCCCCCGGTCGCCTTCACCAGGCGCGCCAACGGTCACAGAATCCGCGCGCGCACCCGGAAATTCACGTTGTCCTGAACCCATTGCCACAGGTTCTCCTGCGCGTCCAGCGGCTGCCCGGCGGCCAGTTGACCGCGCCAGCCAGCCATCACCTCGCTGTCCAGCGTCCAGAGCCTGACGCGCCGACGCTTGGCGCCACGCTCCCACCGCACTGCCACGGTGGGCGTGGGATAGAGCAGGCGCACGGTCACGCTGCGCGACAAGTACTCCAGCGGTGTGAGGTCCAGCCGCCCGTAGGGGCCGAGCGAGTCCGTCTCCGACGCGGGTGCGTCAGGCATGCCGTCGCTCAGCATCACGATATTCAGCGGCGACAGCACCAGGTTCTGCCGCTTGATGAGCGTGGCCGCCCGCTCGAAAAAGATGTTGAAGTCGGTGAACCGCTCCGCCGACGGGAACCACACCTTGAGATCGGCCGCGATCTGCTCCGCGCTCTTTCCGCGGAAGTCGTGAATCGGGTGGAACGACTTCACCTCGTCGCTCGACTCTCCACCGACCGATCCCACGAACAGCGCAGTGGGCGGCCGGAGATCCCCCAGTCCGTTCAGATGCCCATACAGGTACAGGGCCGCGAAATTGATGGCGTCCTCGTAATTGGGCCTGAACGACCCACTGACATCGAGCCCTAGCACCAGCGTGTTCTTGGCCGGCGTCTCCGACTGGGACGGCGCGCATCCCACTAACGCGGCCGCGAGCCCGAGCCCTGCGCTCCAGCGCTTTAGCCTGATCGTCATGCGGTACCCCCCGCGTGGCTGGGCCGGGCCGCCGCGGTCCCGGCGCCACGGCGTGGCGCCGGCTCCTCCGGTTGCCCCGCGAACGGCGTCGCGGCCATCACCGTGTCCAGGTCGCGAAACGGCAGGGTGAACACTTGCTGGGAACGGACCACCACCACCGCGAAGTTGATGGCCGCGGCGAAGAGTTGGAGCACGGGCAGCGTCAACAACTCGAACACCAGACGACCCTCTTCCCGGAACCATTTGGCCTCTGCCTTGAGCGCCGCGATCGCCCCGGTGAAGACCACCGGGTGCGCTGGCATGTCGGCCAGCGAGGGCATCTCCTCGCCGTGCGCGAGGGTCTCGCGCGACAACACGGCCAGCAGCGCCGGCGTCCCATAGCGGCCGAACAGGAACCAGGTCATGCCGCGGATACCGACCCACCCGAACGCGGCGAGCGCCAGCGTGGGCACCAGGCCGAGCTGCACCTGGCCGCCGGTCTGCTGGGCAATCCACGGCGTGATCGCGTCAATCAGCTCGCGGTAGAGGAACACGACCTCGAAGAACATCACGAAGAACTCGACGAACACCATCTGAGCGATCTGTGCCACCTGCCGGGTCTTGATCGCCTGCGTCAGCACCTCGATGCAGGCAAAGCTGCCGGCGATGAGCAGGAACAGCAGCATCCAGATGACGGGCGACACCACGGCGCGATTGGGCTCAAATCCCGTGATGTTAGCCAGCACCTCGGTCATGGTCGGCAGGAGCGTATATGTGAAGATCGTCGCCTCCAACGCCGACCAGCCGAGCGTCAGAAGGAATGCGATCCACGGCACGCCGGGCTTGAAGTAGCGGCGCGAGGTCCAGTCCAGCATCACGAAGGGCGACTGGACCGCTCCCTTCACGGCCTGCACCGCCAGCTGCACCGCCAGCTTCAACAGGCCCCAGACCCAACCCACCAGCACGACGAACAGCCGCACCACACCGCTCCAGAAGAACCAGATACTGCGCCCGGCGTCCCACCACAACATGGCCATGGTGGTCGCGAACCGCCCCCGTTGGGCGCGGAACGGGACGGTATAGAGTGACAGGATGGTGACCCACACGCCCACCACCACGAGCGTCGCGGGCAGCAGCAGAAAGACCCAACGCAGCGCCATATCCAGCATCGTGTCGCCGGTCAGGCTGAACTGCATCACGGTCCGCTGCCACTGGGGAATCCACCAGAGCGGTGCGCCCAGGAACTCCACCGTACGGCGCCATTCCATGGGCAGGTACGACTGGATCGCTTCGAACATCGCACGCCTCCTGAGCCAGGGAGCGCGCCGGGCATCATTATCAGCCGGCGCGCGATGCCGCGGGCAACCTCCGCCACTATGGGCCGGGCGGCTGTGCGCTGCGTCACACTCTGCCAGTCCGGCCGGTTCGCCACAGTGGCGGTTCTATATGGATTACCCGCGAGGTGGCGCAAGGGATGCACGTGACCCTGCACCAGAATGCGGCGCACCGGAACGGTGCCCTGTGCCGGCGAACAAGAAGTGGTTGAGGTGGGCGGGGCTATCGCCAGGCGGGATGTCGGGTTGCCCCAGAATCCGCTATGTCACGGACGGCGTCGCGCTCCTCCGATCACCGGCTCACCGGCGTCCCTTTCTCCGCCGCCGCGCGCGGTGACGGCCGTCGCCTCCACGGCGATCAGCAGGCCCTCTCGTGAGAGGGACTGTACCCCCACCATAGTGGTGACAGGCGAGTGCCTAGCCGGGAAGTACGCGCTGCCGGCGGCGCCGCGAATCAGGGGTAGGTATTCCGGCCGGTAGTTCACCACGTAAACGGTGAGCCGGACGACGTCCGAGGGGAGCGCGCGGGCAGCGGCGAGCACGGCGGTGAGGTTGTCAAAGGCGCGAGCGCTTTGGGCCTGGAGGTCTCCTTCGCCCACCAGAGTGCCGCTCTGGTCCACCGCGATTTGACTGGAGACGTACACGGTGCGGCCCACGCGAATGGCGGCCGAGCCCACGTCCGGCTGGGCCACGCCCGGTGCGGCAATGAATACCGGGATCTCCACCGCGGCAGGGCGGTCACCACCGAAGGCGGCGCCGCGCCACCGGAGCGTTTCATCTCGTTGGCGCGCTTCGGCCAGTTGCTCCTGCTCGCGTTTCCAGTCCCGATACGCCCGCACCTGGTCTCCGGTGAGGATGTCGAACAGGCGGCTCTCGAAGCGGTCCTGACGCTGCTTGAGCGATTTACCGATCTCCTGAAGTCGCTCGGCGTAAAACATGGCGGCGACGCGATCGCCGGAATCCAGCCGCTGGTACATCACATCCTGCGTGGCACGGGCGCTATCCCGTAGCGGCAGTGTAGCGAGCATGAAGGAGTCTCGCGCCACGCCGTATTGCGTGGACTGCCCGGCTGTCAGATCCAGCCGCTCGCGCATGGCCGCCGTGTCCGGCGGTCCGTCCAACTCCGGGCCCGGAAGCTTGGGTGCTTCCAGCTGCCGTTCCCTGCCGAACCCCGGCTCCATGCCGGGCCGGCCCCCCATCCCGCCCCGTTGGGCCAACGCCGGTTGGTGCCCAACGACCAATAGTGCTGCGCAAACCAGTGTCGCTCGTCTCATGACCGTCCCCTCCCGACCAGGGCGTGGGCGCAAGAAGCGCGCCCACTTTCACAGTGAGACGAGAAGGGGAGAAACGCGTTAGGCGGGGCCGAAACGTCCGCCGGCAAGGACACCGCCACGGGTGGGGTGACTCCGGGTGTGGACGATGCTACTCGCGCCGCTCGACCAACACCTTCTCCATTCGCGGGTCAGGGATGAGCCATACGACCGCGACCGCCAGGTACAGGCTACACGCGACCAGGGGAGCGAAGAATGATCCCGCGATCGCAACGACGTACACCACCACCGAAGCCCTGCCTTTCACGTCGCTGCCCAGCGCCCTGGCCAGGGCGGAATCCGGTTCGTGGGCGCCGAGCAGCGTGCGCGTCAGGATGTAATAGGCGCACGCCGCCATCAGCAGGACGCCCCCGTAAAGGGCCACGGGTCGCACACCGAAGCGGCTCTCGCCCATCCACGCGGTGACGAACGGAATCAAGGACAACCAGAACAGCAGGTGCAGGTTGGCCCATAGCACCTTGCCATTCACGTGACGGCACACCTGGAGCAGGTGATGGTGGTTATTCCAGTAGATGCCAAGGTGGAGAAAGCTCAGCACATAGCTGAGAAAGACGGGGATCAGCGGTGAGAGCGACTGCCATCCCGCCTCGTGCGGCGGTCGCATCTCCAGCACCATAATGGTGATGATGATGGCGAGGACGCCGTCGCTGAAGGCTTCGAGCCGTCCCTTACTCATCACTCTTCTCGCAACACCACGTTGGGGTCCAGCCCGGCAGCGCGCTGGGCCGGGACCCAGCAGGCGAGCGAGGCCACGCTGAGGAACGTCAGGCTGATCGCGGCGAAGGTGAGGGGGTCCGTCGGCGCCACGCCGACCAGCAACGAGCGCATCACGCGGGTCAGCACGAACGCGGCCACCAGCCCGATCCCGATCCCAACTCCGCTCAGCCTCAGGCCTTCGCCCAGGATCAACTGCACAATGCTGCTCCGGGAGGCGCCGAAGGTCATACGTATCCCGATCTCCGCCGTGCGCTGTCTAACCGCCGTCGCCAGCACGCCGTAGAGTCCCACCGCCGCCAGCGCTCCCGCGATTCCGGCGAACGCGCCGATCAGCGTCAGCGCGAACCGGGTCGGGGCCATGGCAGCCTCCACGAACGCCGTCATGGGCTGGAGTTGCGCCACCGGGGCGTTCGGGGCCAGCTCCGCCACGACGGCCCGCACCTGCGGCGCCAAGGCCGCCGGATTGGTCGCCACGCGCAGTGCCCAGCGGTTGGCAGCACCATGCCCAAAGAAGCCGTCGGGAACAAAAATCGTTTCCGGACCCTCCAGACTGAGCGAGGCGTGCCGCTGGTGATCCACCACGCCGATCACATCCAGCCATTCCGCCTCATTGCTCCGTATTCGGACGAACAGCCGTTGGCCTACCGCCGATCGCCCGGGGAAGGCTTTGGCCGCGAGCAATCGGTCAATCAAGATCGTCGAACGCGTGGGATCGCTATCTCCATCCGTGAAGTCGCGGCCGTCCAGCAGCCGGGTGCGCATGACCTCGAAATAGCCCGGCAGGACAACGTGCACATTGGCCTGCTGAAACAGGCTCGGGTCGGCTGCGGCCGCCTCGGTGCCCCACCGCGCATTGGCGCCTCCCCCGTCCAGCGGCAGCGGGAATCCGGCCGTCACGGCCGTGACTCCGGGTAATCCGGCGAACCGCTCCTGGAGCTGCCGCTGGAGCGTGGCGCGTTGCTCGGCCTGATTGTTGCCGCCCACCTGGATCTGGAAGGTGAGCACGCCTCGTGGATCGTAGCCCGGATCCACACGCTGGAGCGCGATGAAGCTCCGGATCATCAGCCCCGAACCCACCAACAGCACGAACGCCAGCGCCACTTCCGTCACCACCACGGCGTTCCGGAGGGCGCGACCACCTGATAGGCCTGCCGTCCGGCTGGCGGACCGGAGCGCGGCGCCGGCATCCTGGTGGGACGCGCGGAGCGCCGGAACCAGGCCGAACACCACGGCCGCCCCCAGCGCCGCCAGCGCGGTGAAGGCCAGAACGGTGAAATCGATTCCCACGAGATCGATCCGGGGCAGGGTGGCGGGGGCCACCAATCGCAGGACCACCAGCCCGCCAAACGCCAGGCCGACCCCGAGCGCCGCGCCTCCGCCGGCAATCAATAGACTCTCCGCCAGCATCTGGCGCACCAGGTCGCCCCGGCTCGCGCCCATGGCCGACCGGACGATTAGCTCGCGCTCCCGCTGGCCGGCGCGCACCAGCAGCAGATTGGCCACGTTGGCGCAGGCGATGAGCAGGACGAACCCCACGGCGCCCATCAGCGCCAGGATCCCGGGCCGCGCCCCGGCGACCAGGTAGTCGTGCATTGGCTCAACCCGCCAACGAAGGCCGGCTGTCTCCTTGATGGGAAACCGCTGGCGAAGATCGGCCACGACGCCGTTCACCTGGGCCTGCGCCTGTTCTACCGTCACGCCGGGCCGAAGCCGCCCGAGGAAGCGGAGAAACACGTTGATGCGCGATGCAGTGGCAAAATCGATTCGTAGGGCCAGGACGGCCTCCGGGCGACGCTCGACGCCCAGGCTGGGTGGAAACAACAGCTCGAAATCCGGCGACAATACACCGACGATTTCAAAGGACCCTCCGCCGAGCCGCATGGTGCGGCCCAGGACGGCCGGGTCACCGCCATAGCGACGCTGCCAGAAGCCATGACTCAACACCGCCGCGCCGGGAGGCGGCGTTGGCGGCGTCTGGCCGGCGGGTACGCTAGGCGGGGGCGGAAAGGGAGCACCATCAGACTCCACGAACGAGCGGCCGAGCACGGTTGAGGCACCGAGCATCGAGAACAGATTCGGCGTGGCGAACCCCACGCTCACCTGCTCGGGTTCGTTGCCGTCACCGGCCAGCGGCTGACGACCCGTCGCAACAGCCGCGATCTCCTGAAACAGCGTGCCCTGCTCCCGAAGATCCGGCAGATCGCCGGGTGGGAGCGGGAAGTCATTGACGTTACGGTTGGTCAGGTCGCTCTGGACCAGCACCAGCCGTCCCGCGTCGGAATAGGGCAGCGGCCGGAGGAGCACGGCGTTGACCACGCTGAAGATCGCGGTCGTCGCCCCGATGCCGAGAGCGATGGTGCCAATGGCCGTGAGGGCGAAGCCGGGACTCTTGCGCAGCGTGCGCGCCGCGAGCGCGAGATCGTTGCCGAATGCGCGGGCCATACCGTCCTCCGGGAGGGGGAGCGAGCGTCCGGATATATATGTGGAGTAGACGTTCCGGGAGGGGCGGAGGTTGCGCCGGGGGCGAGCCGCGGATTGACCCGGCGGGGCGAAGGCGCGCCCGTTGCCTGGCTCACCGGGTTCGGGGCCTCCATATTCTCGCGGTCCTCCCGGGTTTTCCGTCCGTTCCGCGCACACCTTCGGCGGATCGAGCGCCACGCCGTTTACCATGACGTAGGCCCGCCACGTCATCGCATGCGAAACGAGGAAGCCATGCCCGAGCCGACCCGTAAGCCCGAGTTTCACGGAGAGGGTGGAACGCTGTTCGGGATCTATCTGGTGAACGCGCTCCTCACCATCGTCACGATCGGCTTCTATTCGTTTTGGGGAAAGACCAGGCTGCGCACCTACCTGTACGGCCAGACGGAATTCGACGGCGACCGGTTCGCCTACCACGGGACGGGCATGGAGCTGCTGCGCGGCTGGCTCAAGGCCGTGGGCCTGTTGCTGGTGGCGGGGCTGGCCGCCGGGCTGCTGGTTGCGCTGGTCAACGAGGTCGTTGGGGTGCTGGTGCTGTACGCCGCCCTGGCGCTGGTGCTCTTTCCCATGGCGCTGGTCGGCGCACGCGCCTACCGGCTGAGCCGCACGTCCTGGCGCGGCATTCGATTCTCATTCCGGGGCGACTGGCCGGACCTCCTCCCTATCTATGTCCCCGGCATCCTGCTCACCGCCGTTACGCTGGGCATTTACTACCCGCTGTTCCACGTGAACGTCCGGCGGTTCCTGGTGAACGAATCGCACTTCGGCAGCCAAGCCTTCGCGTTCGACGGACAGGGTAGAGACCTCCTGGGCCGCCATGTCCTGGCGATGCTCCTCACACCGTTGACGCTGGGATTCTATTGGTTCTGGTACGCCGCGTACCGGCAACGTTACTACTGGGCGCACACGTCCATCGCCGGTGGGCAATTCAGTTCGAGCATGACTGGCGCGCAGCTGATGGAACTGGTCCTCACCAACGTGCTCCTTCTGATCGTCACGCTCGGCCTCGCGTTCCCTTGGGTCAGGGCCCGCACCATCCGCTTCCACTGCAATTGCCTCAGCCTCGAAGGACCAGAGGATTTTGCGGCCATCCGTCAGGCGGCCGTCCCGGCCAGCGCCACCGGCGAGGGATTGACCGAGATCATGGACGTTGATCTGGTGGGTGCGGACTTCTTCGGACTCTGAGCGGGCGCGCGTGACGCAGTACCGCGGAACGGTTTGGGAAGGCTCCTATTTCGACGGCCGAGTGGCGCAGCGCGAGCCTGTCACCGTTGAGGTGACGCCGGCGAGTCTCTGGATCCTGCGCGCGGACGGTGGCCGGCGCGAGTGGCCCTACGCTGAGATTCGGCAAACCCAGGGCGCACGGGCGGGCGACCCGGTGCGTCTGGAGCGGGGCCCGGACCCTCCGGAGGTACTGGTCCTGGCCGATCCCGCGGTTCTGGCGGCCATTCGCGAGGCCGTGCCACAATTGCGTTCCAAGTTCGCCAACCCGGCGTGGCGGGTGTTGAGGGGACGGCTCGCCCTCGCGGGCAGCGCCGCGGTGCTCGCCATAGTTGCGGTCGCCTATTTCTGGGGCATTCCCCTGCTCGCCGCGCGCGTGGCCGCGCGGGTCCCCGTCGAGTGGGAGGAGCGGCTCGGGCGATCGCTGGTCGCTCAGCTGGCACCGGATGGGCTCCGGTGCGACGACCCGGAGCGCCAGTGGGCCGTGCAACAGATCGTCGACAGACTGGTGGCCGCGGGGCCGCCGGTGCCCTACACGTTTCGGATTGCGATCGTGGACGACTCGATGGTGAACGCCCTCGCGGCGCCTGGCGGATACATCGTGGTATACCGCGGCTTATTACAGGAAACTCAGACGCCGGAGGAGCTGGCGGGCGTCCTGGCGCACGAGATCCAACACGTGGTCCAACGGCACGGCACACAGGCGGTGCTGGAGGAGGTCCCGCTCCGCCTGGTGGTCGCGGCGGTCACCGGGGACGCCGGCAGGGCGGGGCGCGCGCTGGGCGTCGCCGCGACGCTGGGCAGGCTGCGCTACCGCCGGCGCGACGAAGCGGCGGCCGACCGCGCCGGAATGCGGATGCTCCAGGAGGCACGGATTGCGCCGGACGGCATGATCCGATTCTTCACCCGCCTCGATGAACAAAGCAAGGACGTGCCCGCCCTGGTGGCTTACCTCTCGACGCACCCACGCAACGCCGCACGCATCGCCGCGCTGGAGCGGCTGGCGTTGGAGAACGACGCACCGGTCTCGGCACTCAACCGCCACCAGTGGGGCACGCTCGGTGCGCCGTGCCCCGCGCCGCCTCCCTAGAAGGAGTTCCCTAGAACCGCGACGCCGTGAGCCGCACGTCCGACCGCATCCACGCTTTCCTGAATTGCTCCGCGACCTCGGCGGCCTCTGCGGTTTTCTGTTGGGCCTCCAGGCTCGACGCCAGCCCGAACAAGGACCAGCCGTTCTGCGGAAACCGCACCAGATCCGCCCGGTACTCCCGCTCGGCTTCCACCGCGCGGCCGGCCGCGAGGAGCGCCTTGCCCAACGAGTGTCGCATGGGGTAGTGCCACCACGGCGGTTCCATGTAGCCGATGGCATCTTCCAACTCCACCGCGCCGCGGAACAGCCGCACGGCCTCGTCCAGGCTCCCCTGCCGCAGCGCGATCTCGGCCCGCACGGCTTGGCGCGCCACCTCCAGGGCCTTCTTCATCTCGGGCATGGGGTACCCTGCGGCCGCTCGCGCCACAGAATCCACCGCGGCGCGGGCCTCGGCAAAGCGTCCCGTGGCCGCGAACGCGATCCCGCGCGCGTACCACGACATGCCACTCGCGAAACCCAGGGCAGGATCGGGCAACGGCTGGTTCAGGATCGCGTCCCAGCGGGCAAAGCTGACCATGGTGAGGACCGCGGTGGGCAGGATCGCCTCCGCCAGGGGCTCCGTACGGGCCATCTCGGGCGCGATCGCGTCGCTGGTGCGCCGCGCCGCGTCCAGCGCCAACGCCCCGCGACCCGCCATCACGGCGGCGAAGGTCATGAAATGCCAGTTGTGCGGCGCGTACCCCTGACCGTAGAGACTCATGCGGCCCACGCTGGGACCTTCGAAGTACGTCTCGTCAGCGTGCACCGCGTGCTGGTTTATCTCGATGGCGTCGTTAAATCGCCCCACGCGGATGTAAATGTGCGCCGGCATGTGCACCACGTGCCCCGCCCCCGGCATGAGTCCGGCCAGCCGCTCGGCGCACGTCACTGCCCGCTCCGCGTGCACGGCTTCCACGGCGTGAATGAAGAGATGGCAGGCGCCCGGATGGTCGGGGTTCCGGGCAAGCACGCCCTCCAGGCGGCTCAGCAGCTCGGGCGTATCCGGACGCGGCGTCGCGTCCGGCCGCCAATAGTTCCACGGGCTCAGGTTCATCAGCGCATCGGCGTAGATCACCTGCGCGTCAAGATCATCGGGGTGCCGCCGCGCCACGTCACCCATGGCCCTGGCGTACGACGAATCCAGCACCGCGCGGTCTGACGGGGGGACGGCGGCGTATCGCCTGGCGAGTGCCGCGACATAAGCCCGTTCGCGCGGACTCAAGGCCGTCACCAGCTGCTCCGCCCGCTGGACGGCCCGGAACGCCTCGACGCCGCTCGCTGAATCCATGGGTGCGTTGATGTTCGGACCGTAGGCCAGTGCCACACCCCAGTAGCACATGGCGCACTGCGGATCCAGTCGCGCCCCCTGGGCAAACGCGCGGATCGCCTCGGCGTGGTTGAACCCATAGGTCAACCGGATCCCCTGATTGAAATAGTCCTGGACCTTGGGCACAGTTGTCGTGATGGGCATGTGGTGCTCGCCCAGGTTGGTGAAGAGCGGCACCGGCCCGCTCGGCGCCTGGGCCGTGGCCAGCGCCGCGGCCAGCAGGGGGACGATGGGAGCCATCATCGGTCTTCTCCTCGAGACTGTGGTTACCGCGAGTGGTTCGGGATCTCTTCCTTTAACATTGGTGCGGCAGGCGCATCACCGGGAGGCCGGGCGATGCAGGCGACTACGGCTCGATAGGAATCGACGCCGAAAGGCCGGTGATGACGGCCGGGCTTCGCACCTACCACTGCCGCGAGTATCGCAGCGTCCCGAGGACCTCGGTGTAAGGATCGGCCACACCGTAGAGGCGGGTGTAGCGGCCTTGCAGGGTGAAGGCATCCCGCGGTGTGAAGCGATAGCCCACCTGCGCGTCCTGCCGCAGCTGCGAGCCCGCCCGCAGTTGAGTGTAGGTGCCGGTGAGCGTCGCGGTGAACGGCGCCCGCGGCGCCCGCCGGGACAGCGTCAGGCCCATCGACTTGTAGCTCTCCGACACCCCCGCCCCATCGAACTCCTGATATCCCGGCCGCACGCCAATCTGGAACTGCTCGGCGAGCGTCACCGCGTATTCAAGCGTGATGGCTCGCGAGCGCGCGTCCAGCAGCGCTCCGAAACGAGGACTGGCGTCATCCACCCGCTGCTCCGCTAACGTCACGGTGATTTGATGTGGCACACCCGCTGTGAAACGCACCTGTTCAATCAAGGCTACCGATAGTGCGACATTCTTGAGCCGGAACGAGTCCACCGCGCCGGGGTCAGGTGCGGTTGGCGGCAGCGGTACGGGATCTCGCGTGGTGCCGTTGACCATCATGCTGGCGGAGGACACCAGCCAGCGGCCACCCATGATGGTGTAGGTGAAGTTGCCGGTACGCCGGTGGGTGGTCCCGCGCTTGTCCCCCGCGAGGTTGTCCCGCCGCTCGCCGACCGACCCGGTCAGACTCACCCGCCCACGCATCAGGCGCATGGTGCCGAAGAGTCGGGCCTCCTGGCGGTCGTTGACGAAATAGGGATTGCCCAGCGTGCTGAAGCCCGGTCCGACGTACTCGTATTGCGCGCCGAAACTGCCGGGGCCGGCGGCCACACGCGCCTCGCCCAGCCAGGCGTAATCGAACCGACTGGAGAGCCGCGGCGTGAAGAGATCCTTGGTCCATTCCGGCTGACTGATGCTGTCTATGGTGCCCGCCCGGATGTCACGGGTGAACAGGCTACCGCTGCCCTCCCCTCTGAGCCTGATCCGCCCGCGGAAGAGCGAAAGCCCGGCTGCGACGGCGCCCGCCAGATTCTCCTGCGGCGGAGCCGACAGCGTATCGGCGCCCGCCGCTCCGTCCACCGCTCGGAGCGCCGATACCTCAATGAACGTTCCCGCCGGCTTGCCCACACCGATCATCCCGGAGTAGAGCACGCGGCGGGACGCGGCGTCGAAGGCCGAGAGATCGGTGGCCTGAAGCGCCTGGCCGGCGGCCGCCGAGATCCGGAATGGTCCGGGAGTCAGGTCGAGTCCCCCTCCCCGCACGCGGACCGAGCTGGCGGTGTAGCGCCCGTGGCTCGGCACGTAGTCTCCCACGTGGAGCTGGCCCCATGACCATCTAGGGTTCAGGTAGTAGCGGTTGATGGACTGCGCTACGAAGCGATTCTCCGTGCTCCAGAGCAGGTTGAGCCCCACGGCGAAGCCGAGCCAGCTGAACGTGGGTGACGCGTAGAACCGGAGCGTCCCGTCGGGCCGAGCCGCAGGACGGCCGTCAATGCGATAGGCCTCCGAGTAGAAGCCGGTTTCGCTGCTGACGGACGGCCTGCCGCCTTGCGCCACCAGGGGCGCGGCCGCGCTTCCGAACGCTAGCACCAGGCCTGAGAGCTTCGTCATCGCCCGGTCTCCGGCACGCTCACCCGGCGTACTCGCGACTGTGCCGCATTGCCGAAGCGGTCGAACGCCTGAATCGCGTATTCGAACCGCTGAGCCGGCTGCACGCCTCGATCCTCGAAACGCCGCGCCGCGGGGTTCGGAGAGCCGACCTCAACCCAGGTGGTGTCTCGCTCTCGCCGGCGGAGTACCACGAGGCGCACGATCTCCGCGGGAGGCGTCTCCCACTCCACGGCCACCGCTCCATTTCGGCGGTCGAACGTCTGGCGCCGGATCTCGAGCACCGGCGGAGGCCGCCGCTTGAACGGGCGCCCGGTCATGGGCCGGGCCGGCTCGGAGCGGTTCCCCGCGTCGTCAATCGCGACGAGCGACACCTCCATCAGCTCGCCGGGCGGCAGGTTGGGGATGGTGTCGGTCCGGGTGGAGGCGATCACGCTGTCCGGCCGCTCGGTCCACGCCTCTCGGCCGCGAACCCGGTGGCGCACGCGGTACCAGGAGACGTCAGCCTCGGGATTGGTCGCCCACGTGATGAGCAGCAGTCCCTCGCCCGGCGCCACGGCCACAATCTGTGGCGGGCTGGGGGGGGTGAGGTCCGGCGGCCGCACTGCCACCGTGGCGGAGGGCGCGCTCTCGTTGAACGCCGAATCCACCGCCGTCACGCGGTAATAGAAGGCATGATCGGCGCCCACGCGGATGGAGTCCGCGAAGCGCGGCTCGATGGTCGGGGCCTCGGTGAGCAATCCGAACTCGCCCGTGGGAGACGACGCGCGGTACACGCGGTAACCGCGCAGGTCCGCCTCCGCTGCACGCCCCCACGCCAGTGTGAGTCGCCCCACCTGACCCGTGCCGCGCACGCTGTCCGGTGGTCGCGGCGGCTCGATGTCGGGCACCTCAGCGACCGCCATGAAAGAGGGGGTGCTCTCATTGCCGGCCGCATCGGCGGCGGTGACGTAGTACCACCAGAGACGCCCGGCAGGACGGCCGACATCCAACGCGCTCCGCGTCGTCGCGGGCAGCGGCCGGCCCAGCGGCTCGACCGGTCCGTCGCGTGCGGCCGCGCGCCACACCTGATACGCTACGACCGTCGCGTCCGGGGACGGGACCCAAGAGATCAGTACCGTGTCGCCCCGTACCGCGCTGGTCACCTGGAGCGGCGGTGCGGGCGGTATGACGTCTCGCACCACCAGTCGCACGCCGTCCGAGCGAATGCTGGAGCGGCCGAAGGGATCAATCCCCTGAACGGCATACGTCACAGTGTCCCCGGCCGTCGCTGTACTATCGCGGTAATAATGCGGCGACGCCTCAGTTCCGGAGCCGTTTTCATCCGTGAAGACGACGACGGGAGGCCCGCTCAGCCGCTCCCACTCACCCCCCGCTCCCCGTCGGCGGAAAACGTGGTACCCGCTGAAGGCGCCCACGGTGGACCAGCGGAGAGCCACGCCATTCATTTGCTGGGCCGCTTGCAGCGAATCGGGCGCCCCGGCCTGGCGGAACGATCCCGCGACCACCGGCCCGCCGCTTCCCACTTCCGTCTCCCCGCGCCTGGTCACCGCGATCAACCGGTATTCGAATGCCGTGGCGGCCCGTGCCTGGACGTCGTCGTACCGCAGGCCCAGCACTTGAGCCACGCCGGGCTCCAAATCGGCGAGCAACAGAAGCAGTGACCGATACGACTCCGGATCGGCCAGCTCATCCAGCGGATTGGCCGGGAATAGCATCTCCGCGTAGCGGTCGTAGGCGTCGCCCAGCCGGGCTCGTGCGTCCGCGCGGGAGCGCATCCGAACGATCGGCTGCGCGGTGAGTCGGCTCCACGGGCCGCCGGACTCACGGCGCTCGACGTGATACCCCAGCGGCCGCTCGCCCTCCGGCCACGCCCAGCGCAGCACGACGCCCTCGGCTGCCGGCGCTACCAGGAACGGCGTGTCCTCGTCCTGCGCGACGGCAGCCCGGCCGGCAAGCGTCATGATCAGCGTGACCACGTGCACTCGGGTCAGCCTCACGGTCGTCTCACTTTGGTGATGTCAATGACCGGGCTCGTTACAGTAGTCGTGATGATGGTGGTGGTGGGTTGCGTGATCGCGCCCGTCACCACCGTCACATCCGCGGCGGCGGCGGCCACGGAAACCGGCGCGGGGATATTGTAGGTGAAGGTGTGCCAACCCTCGCGCCGGTGGTTCAGGCGCACACTGATCGTTGGGGAGCCGGCGGCCGGCAGCGATGCGTCCGACTCGGCCGAGAATTGAATGTCGAGGAGGTTTTCCAGCGCGGGCGTCGCGCCGCACAGCTTCCCCACCGTCGCGCCCAACGCGAGCGATGCGGTGACCGGGCCGGCCGGCTGACAGCGCGTGCGGGGCGTCACCTGCCATCCCGCCGCGACACCGATCACTTCGATCGAGTCAATGTCGTCCCACTGCATGGCCTCCAGTGTCGGCAGCACCACCCGCACCTTGAGGAGATAGTCCCCCGAGCCGGAGACCGGGCCCGGCCCACGGGTGGGCTCCACCACGGGGGTTGAGGCGCCCATGTGCTCCGCAAAGCTGGCGTACTGGCTGGTCCTGAACGACACGGCCCAATGCTCGCGAGCGGTGGTGTCGTTCTGGACCAGGGCCAGGCGGTAGCCGGTGCTCGGCGCCAACGCGCCACCGCTCGGCGTCAAGGAGTAGAGCGTGGGATCACTCGTCAGCTTCACCGCAAACGCGTAGGACGAGGTGCCCCAATTGCCCGCGACGCTATCCGTTCCGCCGGCGACCAGGCGGCCGATGGCCGCCCGGGAGACGAGGTCCGGATGGGTGTTGGAGAACTTCACGCGCACGACGCCGGCGTTCGGGCCGCCGTAGTACAGCGGCGAGGCGCCGCCTCGCGGATCGCTTCCGGTGACGAACTGGGCCAGGATAGGTGTGACGCCGCTGGTCGTGAAGACCAAGGTGTCGTTGACGATCTGCTCGGTCTGCCACGCGTCATTCACCTGCTTCTCCAGGGTGAACTGCACGATGCTCCGGTAGGTCGTGCCGGGTGCCAGGGCCGCATAACCCGGCCCCACCAGCGTGAGCGTGGCGCGCTCCTCATCCCAGACTCGCTGGGGCACGCCGATCGCGGGCCAGGTAACAGCTGCCGCGAGTGAGGTCCGGCCGGTCCGACTATCACGCAGCGTGACCTGGGTGACCGTGCGCTTGCCAATGACCGGCGTGGCGCCGAGGCGCAAGCGATAGACGCCGCCGTCCGTCCCGTACTCCGTCCCCTCGCTCATCCCCAGGTAGTAGGACACCCCGTTCACCGAGGCGCCGGTATCGTTGGCGAGCGGGGTCGTGGCCGCGATAATGACGAACTGCGTGGTGTCGGCATCCTCGTCATCGCTCGAGCCCCAGGAGTAGCGCATTCTGTAGGTGCCCTTCACTGCGCCGCCCGCCAGCTTGTACTTGACCTTGATCCGCCCCTTGATCCAGGTGGGATCCGGAAACTCGAAGGCCATGGTGGCCCGCGCAGTGCCGCTCAGGAGCTCGTACCAGTTGCCCGCGGCCTTCACCTTGGCGACGATCTCGCCCCACAGCTCGCCGTCCCCGGAAACGCGGAAGGGGCGATACCGCAGCAACGCGTTGGCCTCATACCCCGCCATCACCCGGCCATAGAACGCGCCGACGCGTTTCTCCTTTTCCAGCTCGGTGGCGAACCCGGCTCCCACGCCGACCTCGTCCATCTGGAAGTAGGCAGCGGACCGCAGATTCAGGCTGCCCGGCAGCAGGGTAAGGGAATCCGGCCGGCTCGGCGTGCCGACGTTGACGTACCAGTTGTCCGGCGCGAAGTGCAGTTCCGCCCAGCCGTTTCCCGTCATGGCGGGCTTCAGGTCCACGTTCAGCGTGAGGTTGGCATGAAGCACCGGGCGCGAGACGGGCAGGTCCACGAACACCGTGCCCCAGATCTTCTCTTCGCGCCGAGAGACCTCGGTCAGCATCCAGTTGTCGCCGCGGAGCGTGAGGGACTGGAGCCCGCCGCTGGCGGCGGCGGCGGCTTCCAGGGTGGCGTCCGCGTTCCACACGTATCCGGCATTCGCGGAAGTGCCCAGCGAGACCAGTGCCTTGAGCCCGAACAGCGTGGACTGGTCCGGTACGTAACTCGCTTTGAGCGTGACGGTGTCAATGTTGGCCCGCATGCGGGAGTAGGCGCCGCCGCCGAATCCATACAAGGAGAGCGGCAGTGTGCCGAGCTGGATGCCGGGGGGCGGCAGCATGAGCTTGGCATCCACGTACCAGTACCGGAACGAGGTCGCGCCGGCCAGGAACGTCCCGTCCACATCGAACTGGTCCTGCACCCGCATCCGCAGTGCGGCTTTGAACCCATCGCCGTAGACGGGATCGTCCTCCAGATAGTCCATTTGCCCACGGAACTTGACCGCCGCGTTCTCGTAGGACACGTCGAGCTTGTCCACCGCGAGCCGGTGGAAGGTCCATGCCGCACCCGGTTGCTCGCGGCGCGCAAAGAAGCGAAATGCTCCCTTCCCACTCGGCAGCGTCTCACTGAGCGAAAACCGACCCGCCAGGCCAAGCCAGACTTCGTTGCCGTCCTGCCCGCTCCCGAAACCAATCGAGTCCAGGGCCACGGGGAAGTTCTTGAAGCTGGCCTCGTTGGCCGCGTCGAACGTGATCCAGCTCTTCTGGAGCTTGATGCCGCCGTCGTTGGAGATCGAAAGGCCGTACACCTGCACGTCCCGTAGCGACACGCCTTCCTGCTCCACCGTGAGCTTGGCGTCCATGGTGAACGTGCCGATAGGCCGTTCGTAGTTGAACTCACCCCGCTGAATGAGAACCGTCGAGCGGAGTGCGGGGAGGCCGATCGGCTCCTGCGAGGTGAGCCGCGCGTACGCCCGCTCGAACCCCACCGGCGAGAACATGGCGTGGTAGGCGATCTCGCTGGTCAGGAACGGGACCGTGAGCCATCCCGCGACGAAGCCGGTATCGAGTGTCGACTGATTGATGACGAAGCGCAGGGAGTCAAGCGTACCCTGGAAGCCACCGAACGCGACGGGGCCCAGCTGGCTGAGCCCGGATGCCCGAACGTCCCCACTGAAGCCGGCATCATCCAGGACCAGCCGCCGCCCGGAAATGCTCACGGGCGCCGTGAGGCCCTGGACAAAGGGGTCCACGTTGCCGAACTGCCAGTCCTCGGGCAGGAAAACCCGGGCGCTGTCGAGGTACAGGCCGCGCCAACTCGACGGCCGGCCCTCGGGGGAGAGTTCGCCTGAGAGATCGACGACGGCATCACCGGTCTGAAGCTTGAGACCCGTCTCGCCGATCTTCGCGAGCGGGATCCCCGCTACCGCCAGGTAGAACTCGCCGCTGCTGCTCAGCCGCGCCTGCCTGATCAGCACGGTGATGGCCGAGTCCAGCACCGCGGGCTTGGTGGTATCCCCCGGGGCCGTATCCCGCTTCACCGGCTCGTTCAGCCGGAGACCGCTCGACGGTGGAATGGTGAAGTCGCCCTTGAGGTCCAGCGTTCCGACGCCGTTGGCGACGGTGAGCTTGGTCGCCTCCTCGTAGAGTGTCATCTTGAATTGGTTCGCGCTGATGCCCTTGCTGGTCCACTGGCGCGCGAGGGTGAGGTTGCCCTCCGGGCCGTTCGCGCCCACATGCAGGTCCCGAAACCGGAAGTGCAACAGTTGCCGCGCCGTGTTTTCGAAATCCGCCTTGATCTCCTCCATCCAACCCGGTTGAGGAGCGGTCGGCGGCTCCAGCTCCTCGCATTGCTCGTCCCAGGCCGCGAGCACATCGGGCTCGCCCTCCGCGGCGGGGTCGGCCTCCAGTGACGCGATCGTCTTGTCGATGCATTCGCTCAATGTCGCGTCGTAGGCTGCCTTGTCGTCCGCATACTTCTTGGCTGCAGCTTCCGGGATCGGGGCTCCATCTCCCTCCAGCGGCAGCCTCACGACCAGGTCGCCCATCAGGCCGACGAACCGGTCTTCAGTCGCGGAGTCGGCTACCAGCTCGAGATTGGTCAGCATGACGGCCACCGGCACCGTGGCGGCGACATTCAGCACCCGAGACCAGTCGTACAGGTTGTCGTCGGACGGCACCCTCAGCCGGTGGCGCGGCGCGTAGTCCACCCGGCGCATGTCCTCGGTGAGGCGCACCCCGCGGAACCGGAAGGCTGGCTCGAAGACGCCCGGGATGATCCTGGCGCGTCCCCGGCCGGAGTAGTTGGAACGTGACGAGTCCCGGAGAGAAAGGACTTTGATCTCGACGCCCGCCCAATCGAACCGCGACACGACCCGCTCTTCCTCGGTCGAATCCGGCGCCGCTGAGTCGGGGAGCAGCGTGACCACCGACGGCATCCCCGGCTGATACCGGAAGGTCCAGACCTCGCTCTTCCCCTGCCGCTCGCCGAACGGCTGGCCCGCCGCATCCAGCGCCTGCACCTGCCAGGCGTAGACCGCGCTGTCGCGCAGCGCGAAAGCGGTCTGCGGGTACGAAAAGGAGGTGACCGCCAGATCGGCCTCATGGTGCGGCAGGTTATTGATGGCCTCGATGGGTGACTGGCCGGGCAACACCTCGACGATGCGCAGATGGTAGGTCACCTGCGCGTTGAACCCGGTCACCACCGGCGTCCACGCAAAGAGGAGGAGCGGCATGATCGTGGTGTCGCCGTCGGCCGGCGCCACGAGTGACGGCGGTGCGGGGGCTGTGATCGCGAAGTCCGCGCAGCCTTGCGTGAGCATGAGGCCCGGGCTTTCGCTGGTCCCCTGCCTCACGTCTGCGCAGAACTGGTACTCGCCGTCCGGGATGCGGCCGGTGCGGGTCAGCTGGTCCCGTAGCGCTGACTCATACGTGACGCTGCTCGACTCCCAAATCCCATCGCGAGTGGTGAGCAGCAACTGAGAGGGACGGACGAACTCGAATGCCGTGCTGCGACCCGAGAGAATCGGGACGCTGCCGCGAAGAATCGTCCCGGTGAGATGGAACGCGACGTTGGTCGAACCGGTGTAGGACAGCACCAGGGTGACCACGGACGGATCCGACTCCCAGTCCGCGATGTAGGGAGAGGGATCGGGGCGCACCGACAGGAATGCGTTCCAGTCGGGGGACTGGGCGGCGGCCAATCCCGGGTTCCCCAGGAGCCCGATAACCGACGTGAGCCAAGCGATACGGTGCCGGGTCATGGCCGGTACAACTCGATACTCGGGTTCAGGTTGCCACTCGTGGCCCCGAACACGGCCACGAGCCCCGAGGGCAAGAGGACGGCCAGGTGGTAGTTCCGCGACTGGAACATCGCACCCGTCGCCGTGAAGGTTCCGCTGACGGGATCGTACAGATCCGCCGTATTACCGCCAGTGATCAACACCTGGCCGTTCGGCAGCAGCGTGGCCGTGTGTCGCCAACGCCCCGTGGTCATGTTCCCCGTCGGAGCGAACTGTCCCGTCGCCGGGTCGTAGATTTCCGCGGACGCAAAGAAAGTGCCGCTGGAGTAGTTGTATCCGCCCGTGACCAGCACCCTGCCATCCGCCAGTGCCACCGCCGCGTGCTCGCGCCGTTCCACGGCCAAGCTGTCGGCCAGCGTGAACGTGCCGGTTCCTGGATCGTAGATCTCGGCGCTGAGAGATCCCCATTGGAACGACGAGCCAATACCCCCCACGATCAGCACTTTGCCGTCAGGAAGGAGCGTGGCGGTATGGGTCTGGCGAGGGATCGTCATCAGGCCGGTGGGCGTGAACGTGCCCGCGCCGGGATCGTATAGCTCCGACTGGCGCAGAGCGTAGCTCTGGTTACTGCTCGTTGCTCCACCGCCTCCGGCCACGAGGACCCGGCCGTCGTTCAGCTTGGTCGCTGTGTGCCACCGCCGCCCCGTGCAGCACACCAGATCGCTCTTCCCGAGAGAATCGGTGTAGGCGGTGGTCCCTGTCGCCGGGTCGTAAAGCTCGGCGGTCCGCTGCACCTCCCGCACCAGGCCGCCGTAGCGGCCGGCCACCAGCAGCACCCGGCCGTCGTTCAGCACCGTGGCCGTGTGTTCCTTCCGGAAGGCCCGCATGCCGCCCGAGGCCGTGCTGGTTCCCGTGGCGGGATCGTACAACTCCGTTGAGCTCCCGATGATCTCGCAGCCCGGCGCGCAGTAGCCCACGATCCCGCCGGTGATCAGGACCCGCCCGTCGCCGAGCAACGCCCCCGCATGGGCCCATCGTCCCTGATCCATGAGGCCGCCCGGCGCCCAAGTGCCGGGGGCGTGGGTCACCGTAACGTGCACCGAATCGCCGAACATCCCATACAGGTACTGGGCGATCACGAGGGCTCGGCCACCCGCGCTGCCGGTCACCAGGCCGTTCGTATCGACTCGCGCCACGGAGTAGTCCGGGTACACGCCATTCACGTACCATTGGAAGCCGTTCTCCGGGATAATGGTGACACCATTCTGGTCGTAGCCCAGCCTGGTCAGTTGGCGAGTCTCGCCCGGATTGATCGGGGTCAAAGTGTCCCCGGCGATGGCGACGGCCACGAGATAGCTGGGCTGCGCGGGCGGTATGTGGTCAGGCTCGAATTCGCCAATCCCGTTGGGCGAGAGCCTGAAACCGCTCGAGCCGTACTGCCCGCCGTAAATACCGTGCACCCCGCTGTCTTCACTCTCCCACACGAACCGATCCCAGTCTCCCGCGTAGGCGGCATTGGCGTCGAACGTCACGCTGTGGTCCGGCATCACGCGGACCGAGTAGTCTGGGCCCGCCGACCCGAGGGTCGTGTCGCCGCCCGACGGCTCAGCCGTCATCGCGAGCCGCCAGCCCTGCGGACTCCAGCGCACCGCGTGCCCGACCGACGGGTTGCTACCGTAGATGCCGAGGTCGCCGATCCGTGCGCCCGAGGAATCCGTGAAGGCCAGTTCGCTCCCGCACCCGTCCTCGGTACAGCCGTACCAGACGAACACGATCCTCGTCCCGTCGGGTGACCAGTCGCCGAAGTAGTTGCCCAGACTCCCGCTGCCTGGGTCCACGAGACGCCGCTGATCGCTCCCGCCGGCCGCCATCACCCAAACCTCCGGCATCCCGTTCCGCGTGCTGGTGAAGGCCATCCTCGTTCCGTCCGGTGAGAAACGAGGGCGGGTGTTCTCTCCATCCACCGTGAGCTGCACCTCACCGCTCCCGCCAGCGCCGATCCTGAAGATCTGCCGCGTTCCGGATAGATCCCGCTCGAACACCAGGGCGCTCCGGCCCGGCGCCCAGGCCGGGCGATATTCGTCCTCAGGACTGTTGGTGATCCGGCGCGCCCCCGAGCCGTCTGCCTCCATCACGTACACCTCGCGATTGCCATCCCGCGTGGAGATGAACACGATCTCCTCGGTGGCGGTGGTGGGGCCAATCGAGACCGTGAGCTCGGCGCTATCGGCGACGCCATCGGCCGTGGCCGTGATGGTCGTAACACCACTACTCACCGCCGTGGCCAGGCCCAGGGTATCGACCGTCGCCACACCTGGCGCCGACGATGACCAGGTGAACGATTTCCCGGTGATGGACGCGACGGCCGAATCGAATGCAGCGGCCGTGAACTGCTGCGTTGCACCGATGGTGGGGAGAATGGACGCAGCCGGGCTCACCGTCACCTCGGCCACGACGCGCGCCACGGTGAGCGCCGCACTTCCCACTACGCCGTCCGCCGAAGCCGAGATCGTGGTCGCACCATCGCCCACCGCCCTGGCGAGCCCGGTGGAGTCCACCTGCACCACACCGGTATCCGCAGACGCCCAGGTGAAGGTCTTGCCGGCGATGGCGGCGCCGGTCGAGTCGTACACCGCGGCCGCGAGCTGCCGCGTCGCGCCTAGCCACGTCAGCGTTGCAGTCGCCGGGCTGACGAACACGGAATCCGGGGGAAGCGCGAGGGCGGTCGCCGCGACCCGGAGAGGCTGCACGCCTTCGACGGTTACCGTTCCCCCCTGGGTGGCCACCCGTCCGCCAAGCGTCCACCCCGAGGCCGCCCGGCCCGCGGCGTCCGTCAGCACCGTGCCCGGTGCGAACGAACCATCGCCTGAGTCCGCCGCGAACTGGACCGGCTCACCGGCAACGGGGTTGCCGTCGTCGCCCAGCACCAGCACCGTCACCGCGGTGCCGAGGGCGTAGAGCCTGGCTCCGGTCTGGTTGTTTCCGCTCACCATAGCCAGCGAGTCCGCCCGCGAGCGCACCCGGACCACCAGAGAATCCCGGAGCCCCGAGGGCAGGTAGCCGGTCACCCGGGCGGTATCCGGGGGGACCGGCTGCACCGACAGAACACCGGTGGGCCCCACCGCCACGATGGCGGGGCGGCGGGAGACGTAACGGGCCGGCACGTTCTCGATCCGCTGGCCGCTGGAGTCGAGCACCAGCGGCACCAGGCTGGTGGTGTCACCCCGCCTCAGGGTCGAGTCGCGCAGAGACAACGCATAACTCGCGGCTCGCGCTCCGGGTCCCACGTACGTCGCGTCCAGCACGATCGCCGTGTCGGCGCCAGCTCTGATACGCAGCGCTTCGAACGCCAGGAAATACAGGCTTCCGGCATATAGCACCTCGGCCGTCGCGACGAAGCTCTCCAGCGCCTGACTCATCGGGACCGGGAATTCCGCGCGTAGCGAGTCCGCGATGACGAACGTGGTGTCCAGGATCGGCTCCGCCCGACCCGCGCGGCGCACTGCCACGTGGAGGCTCTCGCCGGTGGGGAACCAGACGGACGGCGTGGCCGCGGGCAGGGTAAGCGCCATGGAAACACCGGAAGGCGGATGACTGCCGGGGCCGGTGGGACCCTCGATACAGGACAACACCGCGACCGCCGTCGTCGTCGCCACCACCCAGCCCGCGGCGTTGACTCGACTTGCTGACGCACGGCGCCCGAAAGCACCGCGCTCCATCTGGCTGGGGAAAGGTGGGGACATACCTGTTGTCTCATGTCGCCGATGCCCGTCCCGCGTTACGCCGCTCACCGTGGTAAAAGGCGCAACCGTTGGTCCGTTCAGTGCTTAAGCCGCGTTGCTCCGCCTCCTACCCCGGCGTAGCTTGAGCGCGAGGCTTGTGGTCATGAGCGCTAACGAACCCCGGGCAGAGCTGGACGCCGGCCTAACCGGTCTTCCTCAAGGGCCGGTTTCCGTCGCGGTGTCCGAGTCCGACCTGGCGAAACGGTTCTGGGACAGAATCCGCCTCTTCGCGCTCCGCCGCCTGCGAGACGCCGCGGCGGCCGAGGACGTGGCCCAGGAGGTGCTCCGCAGGGTCCTGGAGGCACTGCGAGCGGATCGCCTGCGGAACCCTGCTGCGCTGCCCGGATTCGTGTTCCAGACCGCCCACCACGTGGTCCTCCAGCAGCATCGCGGGACCGGTCGGGAGGTCCGGGCTCTCCAGCGCATGCACTCCGGAGCGGAGCGCGCCGCGGCGCCGGCGGATTCTCTGACCTTATTGATCTCAGAGGAGCGGCGACAGGCGGTGCGGGCGGCGCTCGACCGCATGGACGCGGACGACCGTGATCTGTTGATCTCGCTCTACCAGGACCATGCGGAGCCGGTACAGGTCGCGGCACGGCTTGCCATCACACCCGGCGCCCTGCGGGTCCGCAAGCATCGCGCCCTGAAGAGGCTGGCAGAATTACTGGGCAATGCGGACGGTAACGATCGATGACCGATCGGGAACCTGAGAACGTGGATCCGAGTGCCCTGACCTGCGAACAGGTCGACGAGCGCGACCTGGAGGCCGCGTACCTTGCCAGTCGACTCGCCGAGCCGGACACCGAGGCGTTCGAGGCACACGTCTTCGGGTGCGATCGGTGCTGGGCCTTGCTGCAATCCGCGCAAGTCGTTGCCGGTGCCGCCCCCCCTCGCCCCGCGGCAGTCAGCTCGCCGCGGCGGCGGCGATTGACCATCTTCCTGCCGCTCGCGGCCGCGGCCGGGATCGCTGCGCTGTTGTTGGTCCGGTCGCCTTCCGCCCCCGTGGCCCCGGGCGTGCCTCAGAGCGGAGCCCTGCGCGGCGATGGGGACTCGCTGCCGGTGCGTACGACGCTCGCGGACCAGCAGATTGAAGCCGTGTGGCCGGCGCTCTCGCGGGCCGACGTGTATCAGCTTCGTCTGTATGCGCCCGATGGCAGCTTGCTGCTCCAACGCGAGACCAGGGACACCATTGCCGCGGTTGCCGTTGATTCGCTCCGGCTGGGGAGCGACGTCCAGACCGTGTACTGGCAGGTTCAGGCACTCGACCAGTTGCGACAGCCCCTGGCCCGCTCTCCCCTCACACCCGTAACGCTCCCCGCCCGTTGAACAGAGCGAGGGTGTGATCGGCCTCCCATGCGTTCGTCGCGGCCGGCGCGCGACGTCACCCCTCTCGTTGGGCCGCCTTTGTTCTGGTGGGATCACCGGAGTGACCGGTGATCCGTAGGTGTGCGCGCGCGCTTGCGCCGATCTCCTTCGCCACGGTCATGCTGGCCTGCGGCCAGGGGCGGGGACCTACCCCCTTTGCGGTCGCGGACAGCCTCCGAGAAGAGGGATTGGCCCACCTCGCCCATCCCCTGTACCGGGCTTTGCGCGACTCCCTCGCGGCCGCACGCGACAGCACCAACTGGTGGACCGCCGAGTTGTGGTGGGCGCAGACCCTGATGCGGCAGGGTCGCGTGGACAGCGCCGCAGCCGCGATTACCCAGGCCTTCGCGCTGGCGGGGGAGGACCCGGGGCGTGTGGGCTGGACCCGCTACATGAAGTGTGGTCTCTGGAATCGCTTGGGACGGTCGGACAGCGCGATCGCCGAGTGCGGCCGAGGCCTGGAGGCGGCCCAGGCGGCGGGGGACGGCGAGCTCGAGGCCCGGCTGCATTTCCAGCTCGGCACAGTGCAGTCGCGCCGCGGCCGGTTTCGCCTTTCCGTTGCCGAGACGGAGGAAGCGTTGGCGCTCGAGCGCCGCTACGGCCGATCGCGTTACCAGCTGGCCGGCGTGCTGAACAGCATGGGCATCGAGTACGCGGCGGTGGGACGTTTGAGCGAAGCCGACCGCATGTACCAGGAAGGGATGCGGCTGGCCCGCACGTTCGGGGCTCCGTGGTATGCCGCCTACCTCGCCAGCAACCTGGCCTACCTCCGTGCAACCACCGGGGATCTCCGCGGGGCACTCAACTTCATGACTGAATCGCTGCGCAGCGCGGAGCAGCTGGCGGACACGCAGGCCATGGTGTACGCGCTGAACAGCACGGCCGAGTTTTACCAGAAGAGCGGCAACCGCGCCGCGGCCCGGGCGGCCCTGGAGCGATCCGCGGTGGTGAACCACCGCGTGACCCCAGTCTACCGGCTCATCACCTTGATCGATCTCGGCCTGCTCGAAGTCGCCGAGTCCCGGCTTGGGCCGGCGGAGGAAGCCCTCGCCCGGGCGCGCGAGCTCGCGGACGCTTCAGACTTCGGGCTGCAAGGAGTGCAGAGCCGGGTTGGCCTGAGCGCCGTGGCGCTGGCCCGCGGCGATCCGGCGCGCGCCCTCCGCTGGGCGGAGGAGGCCGTGCGCATTGCCGACTCCCTTGCGAGCCCGGAAGTGCTGATCGGCGCGCTCACCGCCAGGGCCCGCGCGCGCGAGGCGGCGGGCCGTCCAGACGCCGCCGAAGCGTATCTCTCTGGGATTGACCTGCTGGAGTCGTGGCGCGGCCGATTGGCGCTGGGTGACCTGGCGGTCGGGGTCGCCGACCCGCGGTGGGACGTGTACGAAGGCGCCATCCGGGTGCTGATGCGGCGCGGCCGGGACGCCGACGCGTTCGCGGTGGCGGAGCGCGGCCGCGCGCGATTTCTGCTCAACGTCATGGCGGAGCGCGACGCGTCGCGGCCGGCGAGCTCGAGAGAGATCGATTTGGGGCGCAGACTGCGCCAACGCTCGGACGAGCTCGCCAGCACCCCGGACGAGGGCGCGCAGGCGGCGCTGGCGCGCGAGATCGCGGCCATCACGGATTCACTGGCCGCCATTATCCGGGACGAGACGGCCCGAGACCCCGGCGCCGCCGCTCGGCACCCCGCACCCGCGTCCCTCCAGGAAATCCGCGAGCACCTGGTGCAGCCCGGTCGGTCGCTGGTGACCTTCTTCTGGGGCGACAGCGCCGTATACGGCTGGTCGCTTTCTGCGGCGGGCTTGCACGCGGCGCGCCTGGGAAACGCGGATTCCCTCGCCGCCCGGGTCGCATTCGTGGTGAGCGCCCTGTCCACCTCCAACGCCGGCGTCCCCTGGCGGCCGGCGGCCGAGCAGCTCTACCAGACACTCCTCGCCCCGCTCGGCCCACTGGAGGAGAGTCTGGTGGTCGTTCCGGACGGCCCCATCGCCCGATTGCCGCTCGAGGCGCTGATTCCGCCGGGCCAGCCTCCCCTCGGAGCGACCCGCACGATCACGTATGCGCCGTCGGCGTCGGTGAGCCTGGCGCTGGCGCGGGCCTCGCCACCACCATCGCGAGACCGCGCCATGCTCGCGGTCGGCAACCCCGCGCTCCCATGGGCCTCGGCCCCCGCGGACACGTCTGCCCGGGCCAGTTCCCTCGATCCTTTGCCGTTCGCCGAAGACGAGGCCAGGGCCATCCATCACTTGTTCCGGGCGCAAACCAGCGATCTGCTGGTGGGGCGGCGCGCCACGCCTGAACGGTGGCACGCCCGCGAGCCGGGACGCTACCGCTACCTGCACTTCGCGGCGCACGCCATCGTGGACGACCGGCAACCGGATCGCACCCGCGTGGCGCTCGCGGGCGGTGACCTCATACTCGCGGACATCCGTCAAACCGGCCTCACCGCGGAGCTGGTCACGCTCTCGGCCTGCGAAACGGCGTTGGGGCGCGCCGTGCGGGGCGAAGGCGTGATCGGACTGCCCCACGCCTTCTTGTCCGCGGGCGCGCGTGGCGTGGTCGTGACCTTGTGGCGCGTCCGCGACCGGGCGGCGGCCGACTTCATGCGCGAGTTCTACGGAGAGATCGCGGGTGGGGCCGCGCCGGCCGTCGCGTTGCGCGCCGTGCGGCGGCGGTGGATTGAGACCCAGGGGCCCCGCTCAGCGCCGCTGGCGTGGGCCCCATGGGTATTGGTGGGCGGGTGAGGGGCGAACTCTCGTCGCCAGCGGTCGTCCGTCGTGCCCCACAGTTCACGTTGACCGGCGGGGTACCGTCCGGGTACGATTCGTCAGCGGCATCGCGCTGGTCCCGCCATTGCCGGTTTCGTTGATCGTCCGGAAAAGCGAGCGATTAGTGGCTAAGCAGGAAGACATCGTGCTGGACGGAACGGTTTCGGAGATCCTCCCGAACGCCACCTTCCGTGTGGTGCTGGAAAACGGCCATGAAGTGTTGGCTACCATGGCCGGTAAGATGCGACGCTTCCGGATTCGCGTGCTCATGGGCGACCGCGTCACCATGGCGCTGTCGCCCTATGACCTCACGCGCGGACGGATCACTTACCGACACAAAACCTAGATCCCATCGTGACATTCTCGCCGCCGTTGAAGCAGCCGGTGAAGGTTGCGGAGCTCCTCAGCCGGCGGCTCCAGGAGTTGAAGCGCTCGCCGGACGAGTTGGCAGAGGCCGCGCACGTACCTCCGGAGTACATCCACGATCTCATCGCCGGTCGGCGCAGGCCGCCGTTGCCCGGGCGCACGGATGTGTACGAGCGGATGACGCCCTTTCTCAAGCTCGGCCGCAACGACCTGGTGTCCTGTGCTCGGGCCGAACGTGCCACCGCCGAACCGGAAAGCGCGGCCCGTGGCCCCGGCGTCCAGGTGGAGCGGCTGCTGCTGGGTCTGTGCGAGCCCGCCACAGCGGCACGCCTCAAGCAGCGCCGGGGAAGCGCGGATGGCGCCGAGCTCGTGGGGTTCATTCAACGCCTGCTGGACGTCGCGCAGGGAGCCGTGCGCCGCCTGCTCAACGACGTGGTGGCGCTCCGCGTCACCGCTTCGCAGCGCGGGGTCGCCTACATTGAGATGCGCCTGAAGGTCCTCGAGTTCCTGGACGCCTCGCCCGACACGCTCACCGCGGCGGACTTTGCCGAGTTTGTCCAGCCCATGATCGGATCGTGGGACGTGGACCTGGAGACCGGAGTGCTCCGGGTCGTGCTCCGCACCACCGAGCAGCGGGAAAAGGCCCGTCGCCGCCCGGCGTCAGGGCCGACCTGGTAGCGCCACAGTCCCCCACCGTAGCCGCCGAGCTTACCATATTTGACACGAACAAAAAGCCGCGGCGACCGCCGCGGCTTGAAGTTGCCCCTCCTGGGCTCGAACCAGGACTCTCCTGATCCAGAGTCAGGCGTGTTGCCAGTTACACCAAGGGGCAGTGGAGCTGAGGGGGCTCGAACCCCTGACCTCCTGGGTGCGATCCAGGCGCTCTCCCAACTGAGCTACAGCCCCGGAACCACCAGTCCAGCGGGCTTGGGAACTTAGGTGGGGTGGGACGGACTGTAAACCCTATGAAGCCGCGCGCGAGACGCGGTGGAACCCCAGGAGCTGCCTGGGGCTAGAATGCGGTTGAACCCTCAGCTGGAGCTCCCGGTATGCGACTTTCAGTCAGGTCCCTTCCGTTCGCCGCCGCGGCCCTGGTTGGCTGCATCACCCTGCTGATCGCCTGCGGCGAAACCACCGAGCCCGCCGGCAGCACCGTTGCGGTTCGGGACGACAACTTCAATCCCTCGACCCAGACCGTCGCCGTTGGTGAAACCGTGACCTGGCAGTGGACGGGAAACAACCAGCACAACGTGACCTGGGTGAACCCAAGCGGCACCAGCAACTCCCCGACCCAGTCCGCGGGCACCTACACCCGCAACTTCTCGGCGGCCGGGACCAACGACTATTTCTGCACCATCCACGGGACCGCGACCAGCGGGATGCGGGGAACGGTCGTCGTGCAGTGAGAGACCGTCGGGTCAAGCAGGTGTAAGGGTGAGGGGCGACGGGATTGCCTCTCACCCCTCATGCTTGCCCCCGTCCTCAAAGGGAACCTCGATCGTCATGCCGTCCTTTGCCACCACTGTTTGCGGAAACACCGCACGCGCCTCGTCCAGCAGCACGTTCCAATCGGCCGAGTAGCGGGCACTCAGGTGATTGAGTGCAAGCCGGCGCACCCGCGCCGCCAGCGCCACCTGCGCCGCTTCCCCCGCGGTTGAATGCTCCGTCTCTACCGCACGGTCCTTCTCCTCGGCCCCGAACGTCGCTTCGTGAATCAAGAGGTCAGCGCGATCTGACGCCTCGACCACCGGTGCGCATGGCCGGGTGTCCCCGGTGTACACCAGCCGGCGCCCCGGCCGCGGAGGGCCGACCAAATCCGACGGACCGGCGGACTGGCGGAGCGACGGACCGTCCGGTTGCGGGACCTCGAACTGCACGGTCTCCCCCCGGTGAATCCGGCCCCACAATGACCCCTCCGGAATTCCCAGCGCCCGCGCCTTGTCCGGATCGAACCGGCCCAGGCGCGTGTGCTCCACCAGTGCGTAACCCACGGAATACCGGCCGTGTTGCGTGGCGAACGCGACGACGTCGTAGTCCTGACGCTGAACGCGATCTCCGGGAGCGAGCTCCACGATCTGCACGTCGAACGGCGCGCGCTCCACACCCAGCGCCAGCGCGTGGTCCAGTACGCGCTTGGCCCCGCGGGGGCCATACAACCGCATCGGCTCCTCCCGCCCTTGAAGGCCCATGGTGCGCAACAGCCCCACGATGCCAAGGAAGTGATCGGTATGGAAATGGGTGACGAAGATGTCCGACAAGGCGAACGAGACACCGTAGCGCATCATCTGGCGCTGCGTGCCTTCGCCGCACTCGAACAGCAACGTCTCGCCCTCTCGCACCACGGCGGTGGCGGAGACGTTGCGCTCCACCGTGGGCCGCGCGGCGGAGGTGCCGAGGAACGTGACGGATAGCATGCGGGAGCCTAGAACACCTTCACATTCACGTATCTCCCCGGCCGTTCCCTCACGTCATCCAGCAGCTTTCTCAAGGACACTAGCGTCTCGTGCAGGTCTCCGTGCAGCGTCGAGTCATTCAGCGCCTGGCCCAGCACGCCCTGCCCCCGATCTATCTTCTGAAGAATGGAGCCGAGGGAGGTCGTGGCGGTGCTGAGTCCCTCGCTCATCTCCCGCATGCTCTGGGCGATTTCGTCCACCTGGTCCAGTGACTTGCCGATGTCCGGCTTGGCGAGCGTGGAGTCCATGCGCACGGCCAGTCGCTGCACCGCCTTGAGGGTCGCCTGAAGGTCGCCCACCGTGGGCCCTTCACCCAATCGCGCAACCACGTTCAGGGTGCGTTCCACCGCCTGGAGCGTGCGGTGAATGTCCTCCGCGGTGCGCTCGGAGAGCAGCGTCTGCACCCCGGCCAGCGCGTCGGCGGCACGTCCCGTGAGGTTGGATGCGGTTTCCGTAATCGCCACTTCCCGCTGACCGGTGATCACCTGGCCCTCGCGGAGCAGCTCGGTGGCGTTGCCGGGGATATAGTCCACGTACTTGGCCCCGAAGAAGTCCAGCGAGCTCACCAGGGCCTTGGCATCGGTGTGCGGCCGGTTGGCCCGGTTGACTTCCAGAAAGACCATCACGCTCCCCACATCCTCCAGCACCACGTTGGCCACCTGCCCCACCTTCACACCGGACACCTGCACCACGTCACCGGGCCGCAGGCCGCTCACGTTGCTGAACCGCACGGGAACCGTCACCGTTGCGCCCGGACCGATCCGTTGCCCGGACAGCCACAACAGGCCGATGACGAAGACCCCGACGGCCACGATCACCATCATGCCGACTTTCAGCTCTTGCTTGTAATAGAGATCCATCGGCTCCCTCAGTGAGTCACGGGGATCGTCAGATCGCGCTCCAGGAACTCCTGGACCGCCGGGTCGGCGCTGGCGCGCAGCTCGGCCGGCGTGCCCATGGCGCGGATCCGGCCATCACGCAGCAGGGCGATCCGGTCCGCCACCCGGAACGCGCCGCGCACGTCATGTGTCACCACCACGCTGGTGACGCCCAATTCGTCGTCCAACTTCTCCACCAGCGAGTCTATGATGCCCGCGTTCACCGGATCGAGGCCCGATGTGGGCTCGTCCCACAGCAAGTAGGTGGGTTGGCCCGCGATCGCCCGCGCGATTCCCACCCGCTTGCGCATGCCACCCGATAGCTCCGATGGAAACCTCTCGGCCGTCTCCCTCGGGAGATTGACCAGGTCCAGGCATTGCGCCACGCGCGCGCGGCAGTATTCCGGGTCCGCAGCGCTGGTCTCATCCGTGATCCCCAGCTCGATGTTGTCCCGCACGCTGACCGAATCGAACAGCGCTCCGGCCTGAAAGACGTACCCGATGCGGCTCCGCAGGCGCGCCAACTCCTTCCGCTTGAGCAGCCCCACGTTCATGCGGTCCACCCACACTTCCCCCGAGTCCGGGTGCATCAGCCCATTGATGTGCTTGAGGAGAACGCTCTTCCCCACACCCGACGGCCCCAACAGCGCCACCGTCTCGCCCTGCCGGACCGCGAAGTCCACCCCGTCGAGCACCACCAGATTCCCGAACCGCTTGGAAACCCGCTGCAACTCGATCATCGCGGCAGCAGCGCCCTGGCCAGCGCCGCATCGAGAAAAAGAATGAGCACCGAGGCGCTCACCACCGCCGCCGTGGTGGACCGGCCCACCCCCTCAGCCCCCTGCTGCGTGCTGAAGCCCACATAGCAGGGAACGATGGTGATGGCCAGCCCAAAGGAGAAGGATTTGATCATCGAATACCACAAGTCCCAGGGCCGGAAGAAATACTGCGCCCCGTAGATGAAGTCGGCGTTGGTCATGCCAAGCGATCCCTTGGCCGCCATCCACCCCGCCCCGATGCCCACCACGTCGGAGAAGATCACCAGGACCGGCAGCATGAGCGTGCCCGCCAGGACCCGGGGGAGGACCAAGTGCGAGATAGAAGAACGCCCCAGGCTTTCCAGCGCATCAATCTGCTCAGTGACGCGCATGGTGCCCAGCTCTGCCGCGTAGCGCGCCCCAATGCGGCCCGCCAGGATCAACGCCGTCAGCACCGGCCCGAGCTCGAGAATGATGGACTCGACGATCACGCCGGCCGCGAAATAGACCGGAATGCTGCCGGTGAACTGATAGCCCGCCTGCAGCGACGTCACCGCACCCGCGAAGCCGGCCGTGAGGCCCACGATGAATAGCGAACCGTAGCCCACGGCCTGGGCCTGCTCGAAAAACCGCGGGATCCAGATGCGCCACTCCGGGATGGCCCTGGCCATCTCCAACAGCAGAAACGACACCCGGCCCACATGACTGGTGGATCGAAGCGAGAACCGGCCAACCAGGCGCCGAACGTCGAGCGTTACGCTATGGGATTCCATCAATCTTCGCCGTCTCCCCTCGCCCACGATCGCCACGTAGTATAGCCCCGTGCCCTCCACCCCGAACCTCGCCGCTTTTCGCCGACGACTGCTCCGCTGGTTCCGGCGGCGAGGTCGGCCCTTGCCGTGGAGGGAAACCCGGGATCCCTACCGCGTACTGGTCTCGGAGTTCATGCTCCAGCAGACTCAGGTGTCTCGAGTCCTCCAGTACTACGACCCTTTCCTCCGGCGCTACCCGAGCATAGAGGCGCTGGCCCGCGCACGACCCTCTGCCGTGCGAGAGGCGTGGGACGGACTGGGCTACTACCAACGCGCCCAGAACCTCCACCGGCTCGCTCAAGCCGTAGTCAAGCGGCACGACGGGCGCGTGCCCCAGGACCCGAAGGCGCTTATGGAGTTGCCCGGCGTGGGCCCATATACCGCCGCCGCCGTCACCACCTTCGCCTATGAACGCCGCGCCCTACCGGTGGACACCAACGTGGCGCGCGTGCTGGCGCGCGCGTTCGGCATGGCAAAGCCGGACTCGGCCGGGCGAAGGCGGCTGGCACGGCTGGCCCGACGGCTGCTCCCCCGGGCCGGGAAGGCGACGTGGGCATTCAATCAGGCGCTGATGGACCTGGGCGCAACGGTGTGCGTAGCGAGAAAGCCGCGGTGCCCGGAGTGTCCCGTGAGGGGGGAATGCCGTTTTGTGAGGCGGCGCTTACTTAGAACAGTCTCGCTCCGAGCAACGCCATGACGGCCATCATCCCGGCTACCGAGGACACCACCGCCTGCCGCTTCCGCAGGCGATCGAACACCGGAGGGACGTTCCCGTCGGGGCCGGGCTCGGCGGCGCGCGCCAGGGAGGCCGCCGTCGGCAGTCCCACGACCAGGGCCAGGAGGCCGCCCAGCAGCCCGAACAGCTGCATGGCCGCAATCCCCGGCTCACCCAGCCGCGCTCCCATCCCTTGCCGCGCCATGGACATGGTCAACCAGAGTCCCGTCAGCACGGTGAGCAACGCGCCCGGCGCGATCACCACGGAGTGCACCCGGGCCAGCAGCCGAAAGACCGCGGCGCGGACCGGCGCCTGCTCGCCGCGCGACGCCACTGCGATAACCATGGCCGCGATGGCACCACCGATCCAGAGGGCCTGACCCAGTAAGTGCAGGAAACGCGGGAGCATCAGGCGCCCTCGAGCTTGGCGGGTATCGTGGTGAACGCGCGCCGCCCACGGTACCCGGCGTCGATCTCATGCCAGTACCCGATGCCCTCTTCACCAAGACGCCAGCACAAGTAGACGTCGCGACCGTCGAGCTTGCTGTGGAAGTCCACCAACCCCTCTTCGAATCCCTTGAACACGCAGCCCACCATGGACAGCTCCTCCATGAACCCGTTGATGCGCCGCGCGGACTCATCCACCGCCAGGCGGAACTGCTCCTGCTCCTGGGTCTCGGGATCTTCCGCCCGCCGGCCTGCAGTGATCAGTTCGTAGCGATGGATGTGCTCTCGCCACCGCCGATACTCCTCGACGATGTCGTTCACGATCTTGCGCACGAACGGAAGCGTGCGGTTCGCCTCATCGATGGTGAAGTACCTGACGTCGGCAGGCGGGACCTTGGTGGCTGATGTCATGGCGAAAAGGTGACGCGGGGGAAGGGAGACGGCAAGACGCGGATCTTGATCATGGGACATGGGCATTGCTCACCCATGCTTCCATCTCTCCAGCGCCTCCACCCCAGCCCGATATCCCTCTTCGACGTACCGCATAGAGTTCTCCACGGCGAAGGTGGCTCGCGCGTCGAGGACCGGCCGCACCAGCACCAACGGGATGCCATCGGCGCACGTCGCCACCTCGGCATCCGCCTGCGCCGCCATGAGAATGCGTAGCGCGTTGTCGTGTGCGCCCAGCACGCGCAGGCGATCGGGCTGGACCGGCGTCCGTTGGCGGTGCGCCGGACCGGCATAGACCCCGTACACCAGGTCGGGATGCTCCGCCGCAGCGATCCGCAGGGGAAACACCGCCCGCAGGCCGCCGTCCAGATAACTCCGCCCGCCAATTGCCGCGGGCGGATAGTACATGGGCAGTGCGCACGAGGCGTACAGAGCCCGGTGGAGCGGCACGTCGCTCCGTCCTCCGGCGCCGAACAGCACCAGGTCACCGGTCTCCGCGTCCGTCGCGGTCACGGTCAAAGGGCGGCTGAGCTCCTCAAAGGTCCGCGCCGGTACCAGCCGCGCGATGGTCTCCACCAGGGGCGCAGCCCGAAGCACCGTCTTGCCGAACGGCCCCAGCAGGGCTCCCGCGGCCGGCATCGCCACGTCGCGACGTGTGATCCCCACCACGCGCCTGAGGACGTCGTCGTAGTCCAAACCGCTCGCGAAGCAGGCGGCCACCACGGCGCCCATGGACGTGCCAACGTACCGACTCGGCACGAGCTGCCATTCCTCCAACGCTTTGAGGGCCCCTACGTGGGCGGCTGCCTTGGCTCCCCCACCCGACAGGACCACCGTGACCCGGGTGTACTTCACTCGCCCCGCTCTTCCAGCCGGCGGCGGCGGCGGCGTTCTCCGGCCGCAAATCGCCGCTGCTCCGCCTCCGTCTCCGGCAACAGCCGCGCGACCGGCACGGGCCGGCCGGTTCCGTCAATCGCCACGAACGTCAGATAGCAACTGTTGGTGTGCCTCCGGACTCCCGTGACCGGGTTCTCCGCCTCGATCCGGACGCCAATCTCCATGGACGTGCGACCCACGAAGTTCACGCTCGCCATGGCCGTCACCAGCTCGCCTACATGAATCGGCTCGAGAAAGTCCACGCGGTCCACGGAAACCGTCACGCACGGCTGCCGGGCGTGCCGGATAGCGGTCACTGCCGCCGCTCGGTCCACCAGCGAGAGCAGCACGCCCCCGAACACGTGCCCCAGCACGTTCGCCATGTGGGGCATCATCAGCTCGGACATGGTGGTTTGCGATGCGGAGACGGGACGGGGGGAAAGATCGTTCGTCATGGGGCGAGGGTCGCGGTGAGAATGGGCGAAGAAGGACGAAGGGCCCCGTCTTTCAGAAGTCAACCGGCCTCAGATAAAACTCCCCCACAGCCGTCTGGCTCACCATGGCCACCGTCGGCAAACTGCGCTTCCAGTGCGTGGAGTCCAGGCGCCGGCGCACCAGCGCCACCTCCGTCTCGGCGAACCCGCGGCCCGAGATGAGGCGCGCCGGCTCCCCCTGGAGCAGCCAGTGCAGGATGTGATCTGCCTTGGCGTAGGTAATCCCCAGGTCGCCTTCGTCGGTCTGCCCGCGCGCGAGATCCGCCGTGGGCGGCTTTTGCATGATGGGCGCGGGTACGCCCAGGTGGTGAGCCAGCGCCAGTATCTGCGTCTTGAACAAGTCGCCCAGGGGATTCACCGGCGGGCCGTCATCCGCATGCCAGGTGAAGTACCCCAGCAGGCGTTCTGTCTTGTTGCTGGTCCCAAGAGGTAGCGCGCGGTACTTGGCCGACAGATCGAACAGGGTAATCATGCGTAACCGCGCGGCCACGTTGCCTAGGCGCAGCGCGTCTACCTGCGGATCCGCTGCGCTCACGTATCCATCTACCGCGGGTGAGATGTCGACCGTCTCCAGGCGCATCCCCAGCACGTCCGCCACCAGGCGGGCGTGCTCCAGGCTGTCCGGGCTCGACGTCCGATACGGCAGCCGGACACCGATCAGGTTACCGGGCCCAAGCGCCCGCGCCGCCAGGAACGCGACCACCGCGGAATCCACGCCGCCGGACAGGCCCACGATGCCCGTGGAGAATCCGCGCCGGCGCACCACCTCGTCCTTGAGGAACGCCACCAGCCACCGCTCCAGCAGCTCCGGGTCGATCAGCAGTGGATCTGCCTGGCCGTTGGCTCCAACCGCGGCGTGCCTTGCCGTGACCGGCGGCTTGAGCGGCCTGGGGCACGGGTCCTCAGGATCCCAGCGAACCGGAGGTCGTGCTTCACCGACTTCACCGAGGTGTCGCAGGAGGTGGGGTAGCTCGGTCTCCAGGTCCGCCAGTAACGGCATGTCGGAACGCGCTCGCGTCACCTCTTCCAGATCGAGGTCCGCCGTGGCCAGCGCCTCCTCGAACACCGGCGCACGCAACAGCACGTCGCCGCGGGGTCCCATCACGCTGGACGCGCCCTGGAGTCCCTTGCCTCCCTCGAATCCCACCAGCTGAGCCAGCACGACGTAGATCCCGTGCTCATCCGCGATGTCGCGCACCAGCCGTTCCCAGCGTTCGACACTCGCCGGCCTGCCACCGTCCGGACCGGCGCCGCGGGCGGGCGCGGCACCAAGCAGCAACAGCACCTGCGCGCCGTCCAGCGCTGCCAGGGTGGGCACCATCGAGTGCCAGGCGTCTTCGCACACCAGCATGCCGGCACGCCCCCAGCTGGTGTCGAAGGCCCGGACCTCGTGGCCCCGCTCCACGAACCGCTCCTCATCGAATACGCCGTACGTCGGCAGGAATATCTTGCGGTGCACGTGCCGGATACCGGGCTCCGGCCCGCCCAGAATGGCGTACATAGCCGAGTTGTGCAGACGGTGCTGGAACACCTCGTAGAATCCCAGCGCTACGTCCAGCGGGGGCGCCCCGGAAAGCGCGTGCTGGCCGGCGAGATCCCGGAGCAGCGTGCCCGCCGTGACCGCCAAGTCCCGCACCCCACCCTCCACGAAGTAGCCGGTGGTGATGGTTTCAGGGAAAACGATCAGAGCCGGCGGCTCCTCCCAGCCGGCGATTTGGGCGAATACGCCGCCAATGCGCTGGAGGTTCTCGGCATAGTTGCCCTTCAGCGGGCGGATCTGCGCTATTGCTACGCGGAGCATGCTCCAAAGATAGGCGATGTCCGGCGACCACGGGCGCCCGTCATCGGCCGGCATCGCCGGTCTTTGCCGGCACGAACAGCTGCCTGCCAAACTCGGCCCGTCTGAACTCCCCAATTCGCCGCTGGGTCTCGGGATCGAGCAGGTAGTCCCGCAGCGCTCTGGCGCCCGTTCGCTCAACCCAGGGGAAACGGTCCGCGCTGACCAGGATCACGTGATAGGGATTGGCCAATGCGGTGTCGCCCTCCACCATGATCTCAAGCTCCAGGGGAGACTTGTGGGCCAGGAACGTTCCCAGGTCCGAGAGCGTATAGGCGCGAAGCTCGTTGGCGATCTGGAGCGTCTGACCCATGCCCTGCCCTGCCTCGAGGTACCAGCGTCCCCTCGGCGCGACGCCGGCTGCCGACCACACGGCAGCTTCCTTGACGTGGGTTCCCGATCGGTCGCCGCGCGAAACAAACCTGGACCCTCGAGCCGCTAGAGCGCGGAACGCATCGGCCGCGCGCGTCGCTCCTTTGATCCCCGCGGGATCCGTGCCCGGCCCGAGGACGACGAATTCGTTGCGCATCAGGAGCCGGCGCTCGAGCCCGTAACCCTCTTGCACGAACTCCATCTCGCCAGCCGGATCGTGCAGGATCAGGAGGTCGGCCTCACCCCGCCGCCCAATCTCCATAGCCTGTCCGCTCCCCACCGCGAGGACCTTGACGCCCCAGCCGCGTGATTGTTCAAAGGGAGGTAACAGAATATCGAGCAGCCCCGCGTCCCGCACGGACGTGGTGGTGGCGAGTACCAGATCGCGAGGTCTCGGCTCCTGCGCGACCACACCATGCGCCAGGAGGCCGGCCAGCCCGAGGAGCATGACGCCGGGGCGGCGCCGCCCCATTCACCACCTCACCGCGCCACCGTATCCACGCCCGGCGCCATGGGCGCCACCGGATTTCTGGTCGCCGTGTCCTGCCCAAAGGGCACCGGGATGGGACGGGCGGGCCGCTCCGCCGCTCCGCCACCGATGAACCGGCCCAGCAAGACCGAGGCGGCGACCAACGCGGCGAAAGCGCTCCAACGGATCAACTGCCGGCGCATGCTCGGCGTGAGTCGCGCCCGCAGCTCCACGTTTTCCTGGCGGAGCAGCCCTTTCTCCGCCGCCTTCTCTACGGCGGCCACCAGGTGCGCCATGTCCACTGGTTTGGTGAGGAAGTTCTCCGCCCCCAGCTTCATGGCCTGCACGGCGTGATCGATTTCGCCGTAGCCCGTGAGCATGATGACCATGGCGCCGCGCTCCCGTAGAACCTCCAGGACTTCCATCCCGGACATGCCCGGCATGTGAAGGTCCAGGACGGTCACGTCGGGGCGGACCCGCTCGTATGCCGCGATCCCCGCCTTACCGTCGGGCGCCGTGTGCACGTCATTGCCCACCTGGCGGAAATAGTTCGCCAGAGCCTGCACGACGGCTTGGTCATCGTCGATGAAGAGAAGGCGGTGCGCGGGCAATTGAACCCCTTGGGCGGGAAGCCCTATTCTAGAACAGTTCGGCCTGCTCTTGCAAAGTCGCGGGCTGGACCGGCGCCTGCCCCAGGTGGCGCTGCAAGGACCGGACGCTATGGGGCGCGTGCCCCTGATAATGGTTGTTGAAATACCCAAAAACGGTGGTTACGCGCCGCCCCAGGCCTTCCAGGGCGCGGGCCCAGAGAGCGATTTCCCAGTCGCGATCCACCTCCACCCGGGAGTAGTCGGTGATGCGGCGGTGCGGACCCACCCAACGCGCGTACCCGAAGTCGGCCGTGGGCTCGAGCGCGAAGTCCAGCATGATCTCCCGCCGTATCCAGCGGGAGTCCGCCAGCACCAGGGCGATGTTGCGGGCACTCAGGAGATCGGTGGTGCGGTGAGTCAGCCAACCAGGGTGTCGGAACTCTACCGCCCAGCGAAATTGCTCCGGCAGCGAGGCCAGGAACGCCTCCAAAAGTGCGGCGGTGGCCTGCGTCGGCCTGAAGTCCGGGCTCATTTGCAGCAGCAGAGGGCCAAGCGCATCGCCCAGCACCGACGCACGGCGGCAAAATCGGGCCACCAGATCGCCGCAGTCCACCAGTCGCCGCTCATGCGTGATGGCCTGCGGCACCTTGAGAGAGAGCAGAAATCCTTCCGGCGCCCGCTCGGCCCACCCCCGAACGATGGGCTCGGCCGGGACGGCATAGAACGTCGCGTCCACCTCGACGGTTGGAAAAGCCCGCGCGTACACCCGCAGCCAATCCCCGCGACGCGTTCCCGCCGGATAGAACCCGCCGACCCAAGCCGGGTAATTCCAGCCCTGTGTTCCCAGGAGTACCGTTGCTGACACCCGCCAGAGACCCTCCCGCGGTAAGCTTAGGGCGTCTCTGATACCGCCGCTAGAACCGCATGTCCCTGACGGTGAACCTTGACGCGGGGGACGCGCGCGGTCATACAAGGGAGCGGGCAGACGGCACCCCCACAGCGGCGGCGCTGGATGTGGACGTTCGCGTTGTGGCGCTCCTCGCCGCCGTACTGCCCACGGAGGCCCTGATCTCGAATCGGGAGGACCCGCATGTCCCTGGCTCAGGTTCGCGTCGCGGTGGTTGGGGTCGGCGAGATTGGTCGCGGTTGGGCCTCGATGTGCGTCGCCGCCGGCTGGCCTGTCACGCTGTTCGACCATTCGGCCGACGCGATGGAGGGCGCCGCCGCCATCGTGGCGGGCCGGGCCCGCGCCCTGGCGTCCCTGGGGCGCGCCGAGGAGGACGCGGTGGAGCAAGGTATTGCGGGCCTCACGGTGGGCCGGAGCTTGCTCAAGGCATGCGGCGACGCCCAGTGGATCATCGAGTCCATCGAGGAGGACCTGCTCGCCAAGCAGAAGCTGTTCGAGGGGTTCGAATCGGTCGCGCCCAACACGCGGGCGGTGACCAGCTCCTCCAGCGGACTGGCGCCGAAGGACCTGGTGGCCCGCTGCCGGCGACCGGACCGCGTACTGGTGGTTCACCCCATGAACCCGCCCGAGCTCATCCCGCTCGTCGAGGTGGTACCGGGGCCGCAGACCGATGGAGCGCTCGTCGAGGTGATGAAGGGATGGCTTCGCGCCCTGGGCCGTATCCCCGTGGTCGTGCGGAAGCCCGTCCCCGGGAACGTGGCCGGTCGGATCGTGGCCGCGGTGTGGCGCGAGGCGATCGATCTAGTGTTGAAAGGCGTGATTGACGTCGATGACCTCGATCGGGCCGTCTCCGTGGGTCCGGCGCTGACCTGGGCCGCCGGGGGACCGCACCTCACGCAACATCTCGCCGCCGGTGATCGCAACGTGGCGCAGTTCATCCAGCAGGCTTGCCACGACCACCAGGCTCGCTGGGCCGACCTGGCGACCTGGGTCAAACTCGAGCCCGCGGAACAGCAGCGGCTGATCCACGCTATCGAAGCGGCCTATGCCAGCCAGACCGATCAGGTCAAGCGGGCCAGAAATCGAAGGGTGGCTGCGATACTGCGGGCGGTAGAGGAAGCCAGGACGGATTAAAGGGGGTACGGCGTGAGGGGTAAGGGACCCCTCATGCTCTGGTTCCCCCTTCACGCCACCATCAACCCCGTTCCGTACATCACCAGGAGGCCCGCCACCACACCGCCCGCCGTATACGGCGTCCACACGGCGCCGCTGGTTTCCTTGGCAACCATCCGATACAGCGCAATGACCACTTGCGCGATCGCCCCCACGCCGATGCTCAGGAAGAGCGTGGCGTACAGCGGCGAATAGGCGAGCCCGCCGATCCACGTGCCCAGCACGGTGGGGGCGCCGGCGAGCGCCCCCAGGCCCGCGAGCATCCTCACCGACACCTTATCCCTCGCGACCGGCGCGACGATCCCCAGGCCCTCGGTCGCGTTGTGGAGCATGAAGCCCACGATGAGGAACGCGCCAAGGGTCGCTTCACCCAGCGCGTAGGCCGCCCCGATGGCCAAGCCCTCGCCCAGATTGTGTAACCCAATGCCCAGCGCGATCAGGAAGGCCACCGCCCGGCGTGCCTCCACGCCGTCCGCCCCAAGCCGACGCCGAGACACGACCTGGAGCCCGAGGAGCGTACCAAGAGCCCCCAGCACGACCACCGCGGTCCCCTGAAACGCTCCAGCCACCGCGGCCGCGGATTCAAACGCCTCGTGCAGCGCGTCAGCGCCGAGGAATACCAGGAGCCCCGCGGTGAGCGCGATGGCGAAATGCATCCAGCGCTGCTCCAGGTTCTTGAGGAACGGGAACCACAGGAGACCCACGGCCACGGGAATGACACCCACGTACAGCCCGATCGCGGTGAACACGGCGAAGAATCGCAGACCAGGCCTGGGCGTTTCGGCGGCCACCTCGATGGTATGTGCAAAGGTCAGGCCGGTGGACGTAAGGACCTTTACTTCGTGCGCTTCCCCCTGGACCCAGGGGTACGGAATCTCGATCACAGCACGTTGCAGTCGCCCCACCCGCGGCGCCGGCCGGACAGTGTGGGCCCAGTAGGCTTCGTCCACCATCACCTGGGCGATGGTCACCGGGTCCGGCCCGCCGTTCACCATCTCCACCGTGATCGCGTTCGGCGCGAGCGTCACCCGGTCGAACGTCAGCACTTCGACCGGCGGCACGCCGCGGCGGAGAAAGTCCAGCAGGCCGGTTTGGGTGACCACAACCGCCAGCGCCACCAGCAGCCCCAACGGCAGGAGGCCCAGGATCCAGGTGCGCGTTCGCGGCGTCATCAGGCTACCGGCTCAATGACATGGAACATCCCCATCCAGCCCAGCTCGGTGAATTCCGACTGGTGGGCATGGAACATGAACATGCCGGGCTCGTCGTACGTGAACTCGATGATGTGGCGCTCCCCCTGACACATCATCACGGTATCCGTGAACTCGTCGGGCAGGAGCGACGTCCCGGTCCGGTAGACGTGGAAGAAGTTGCCGTGCAGATGCATGGAGTTGAGCAGATCGAACTCCAGCGCGTTCACCAGGTAGATCCGCTGGAGCTGGCCGCGCATCACCGTGATGGGCTTCTGCTGGTACGCGAACGCCACCGTGTTCGCCGCGTAGGTCTCATTCTCCGTGTCGAAGTTGGTGTCGAAGCCGTTGAGCACCATCACCATCTCGCGCGCCGGCGGCCGCGGCGAACGGGGATCAATGATGAACGCCCCATAAAGCCCCTTGGCGATGTGCTTCTTGAGCGGCACCGAATGGCAGTGGTACAGTTGCAGCCCAAATGGCTTGGCCTCGAATTCGTAGACGAAACTCTGCCCGGGCCCGACCACCTCGAAGACTCCGTCCATGCGGGCCGGGTGCACGCCGTGGAAGTGAATGGTGTGCGGATGGGTGCCGAGATTCCGGAAATTGACCCGTACGATATCACCCTCGGTGGCCCGTAGTGTGGGTCCCGGTACTTGGCCGTTGTAGGTCCAGGCGGGGAAGAAAACGCCGGGCGCCACTTCGATCTCCCGGTCGATCGCGTGGACGTCGAACGTGCGCAACGTCTTCCCCGAGGACGACTGCGACACCGCTCCATGGTCGAACGCCTCCAGGAACTCAAGGGGATCAATCCCCGCATTGGTCACCTGTCCAACCGCCCCCGAGACCGACGGGTCGTGCGAGGGATGAACGGACGGTTCGGATGCGCCCCGCAGGGAACGTGCTCCGGCCGCGATTCCGGCTACTCCCAGGGCCCCTCGCTTGAGGGCTTCCCTCCGGTTGAGCGACATCAGCCCGCCTCCTGTTCCGTCACGGCGCAAAACAGCCATTGCGCCAGCTCGTATCCCACCACCTGGTCACGGGGGACATGCCCGCCGATCCGGACCGAGACCGGTCCTCGAAAGGGTTGCCTGCCGATGACTTCAAACGCCACCCCGGGCCTGAGCCCGAGGGACGCCACGAAGCGCAGGCGTTCCGGATCCTCGTCGGACACCATGCGCAGTTCCGCCACCGCTCCAACCGGGACCTCCGAAAGGGGCACATGCGCCAGCCGCTCTACTTCGCCCGCAGGCGTTGGAATGGGCGCACCGTGGGGATCGTATCGCGGGTTGCCCAACGCCATGGCCATTCGCTCGATGAGCTCGTCGGACACGGCGTGCTCGAGCCGTTCGGCTTCCTCGTGCACCGAATCCCAGTCGTAGCCGAGCTTGATGGTGAGGTACGTCTCCAGAATGCGGTGCCGCCGGACCATCCGGACCGCGGCGCGTCGGCCCGAGACGGTCAGCTGCACTCCATGGTAGGGAGTGTGCTGAAGCAGACCTGACTCGGACAACCGCTTCACCATTCCGGTCACCGAAGGCGGGGCAATCGCCAGCAACTCGGCGATGGCCGAGGTCTGCGCGGCGCCGGTATCGGCCTCAAGCTGGTAGATGGCCTTGAGGTAGTCTTCGGTGGATTGGGAGAGCTGGGGGACGTGTGTGGCCATCATTCCGGGGAATCCCCTACCGAGAGACGCTCTATCGCTGCGTGGATATTTAAGACGGACTAAATTCTACGTGATGGTTGTCCGAAATGCAACAGGGGTATGGTGTTATCGCAAACCTAAGCCGGGCAATTACTTAGCTAACATGTTGACTTACAGGCTGTTGTGTTATATATTAAGTCATGGCACGGACTCACAAACGGGGCAGCGATCCCTCCGAGAAGGACGAAACGGGCATCATCCGCGAGCTACCAGCGGCCTGCACGGACGAACGCCTGGCGGTTGAGTTCTTGGAGCGGCAGCGGTGGGGTTCCAGCGGTACGGCCTGCCCCCGGTGCGGTGACATGGACGTGTACCAGATGCAGGATCGGAACGGTGGCCGGAGCAAGCGGTATTTGTGGCGCTGCAACGGGTGCGGCGATCAGTTCACCGTCCGTATCGGCACGATCTTCGAGGATTCGCGGATTGCCCTTCGGCATTGGTGTTTCGCCTTCTGGGCCGCATGCTCAAGCAAGAAGGGCGTCAGCGCCCTCCAGATCCGCCGTCAGACGCAGATCAGCTACAAGAGCGCCCTGTTCATGATGCACCGCATTCGCTACGTCATGCAGCCAGACGCGCCAGCCCCGAAGCTGACGGGCACCGTGGAGAGCGATGAGACTTATGTGGGTGGTAAGGCCCGTCCACGGAACACGGCGGAGTGGCGGCGACTCAAGCGCCAGGGTGTGAAGATGCGGCGGGCCAATTGGCAGCAGAATAAGACGCCCGTTATGGCGATGCTCGAACGGGGCGGCGACGTTCGGGCCGTGGTGATTCCCGAAGTCACGTCCCGCAATGTGCGGGCGGTCCTCCTGGCGCACGTCTCGCCAGACGCCCACCTACGGACGGACGAGGGCGGACACTACGTCACGGTCGGTCGGCGCTACGCCAGCCATGAGGCAGTCAAGCACAGCCTGTTTGAGTACGTCCGCGGTGACGCGAGCACCAACGCCGTTGAGTCGTTCTTCTCACGGTTGAAGCGGCAGCTGTACGGGACGCACCACGCCGTCAGCAAGCGCCACCTGCACCGCTACGTCGCGGAAGTGGCCTTCAAGCACAACACCCGGAAACTGGACGACGGCCAGCGGGTGGTGGAGGCTCTTCGGAGGGCAGAAGGCAAGCGGCTGATGTACCAAGAACCACGGATGGCCGCTGGATGATGAAGACAAGGCGATACCCTTGCGAAACGTTTCACAAGGGTTAGTGTAATGCTGGCGACGGGACTCGAACCCGTAAGGGGTGTTAGGCTTCGCGGGCCATCCCCACCGGCTTCCAAGGCCGGAGCGTTTACCGAGTTTCGCCACGCCAGCGGGGTGCAGGACATCGAGGGCTGGTTGAGACAGCTTCGGACTGTCTCTGGTTGTCACCGTGCCCCACACCCCTACTCGACATGGTGGCTCCGTGGCGTGACCACGGAGCCACTTCTACTTTCCGTCCTCCTCCATTTCTGTTAGGCCGTAGTGACCGCGCTTCGGATTGTTGAACACGTCCTTCCGGCGCAGCATCCCGGACACCAGGGTCGCCCGTATCTTGTCGGTCGGGACCGTGGCAAAGTCGGCATGCGTGCGCTTAATCTCAGCCATCAACTGCTGGATGTGCATGGGTTCCGTGGCACTGCGCAGTACCCTGACCGCCGCGTCCATGATTGGACTTCCACGGCCCCGACGACGGGGAGTCCCGCCGTTCGGGCTCGCGCCAGTCAACTTCTCAAGCGCGGTAATGGCTTGGGCAAGCTCCTGCGCCCGGCGCTGAACCTGGGCATGTTCCTTCCGCAGCGAGCGGAGGGCGGCATCTATGCGGTCGGTCATGAGCCACAAGATAACGGCAAAATGTTGCATGGGAAGGGGTAGCGATGGCTAAAAGCCACAAACCTGTTGCATTGGCCAAGCGCGGGCCGACGCCGGAGGTGCTCACGGTCGAGGGCGACTGGCAGGACGCGGTGAAAGAGGCGGTCACCAAACCCCGGCCTCCCGAGGGCTGGCCGGATCGCCCGGTCAAGCCACGGAAGAAGCGGCATCGTAAGACAGGCAGCGGTAAGAAACGAAAACCGCTCTGAACCCGAACCGGGTATCCGAGTGCGCCGAAATCCGCAGGAGTTTCATACGAGTCCAGGCAACAACGGCATTTCTACCGGTTCTGCAAATGGGTCTGGGACTCCTTTAGACTCGGCTGTGGCGATACGAATGGCCTTGAGTCTCGGAGACGCGACATAGCACCGTCCGCGCCGCTCTCCCATCGGCAGCAATAATCCCTTGTCCACTAGAAGTTTGAGGTCTCTACTTGCCAACTGGTCGGAGACTTCAGCGACAGACCGATAGGTTGAATTCCGGACTTTGTAGCCGACTGATGCATCCGCTAGCGCGAAAAGCGTGCGGTCTGGTAGTGCCATATGCGCAACTTCGACTTCCAATCTGCCCCACAACTTGTCGAGTTCGCGTGAACGCCGAAGCAGGGTTGTGGCCTGGCGATAGTGTGCTGTTAGGCAGTACCGAATCCAAGGTCTCGTTTCACGTTCCGGGTGCCAAGCGCCGCCCCCGACACTTGCTAGGACATCGTAGTACGGTCGCGTGTTGCGGCCTAGGTACTCCTCGATGCTTGAGAACGTGGGCGCTAGCACGCCGGTTCGAGCGAGCACTAGCGTTTGCAGACAGCGCGCCATTCGCCCATTTCCGTCGGAGAACGGGTGGATCATCACCAGATTCAGATGTGCCATCGCGGCCCTGACCATGCCCGGAACGAAGCTATCCGCGGACTCTAGGGTGGCCACGAGTTCATCAACCAGCCCTGGTACAAGTCCGGCCTCTGGGCCTTCGTACACGACTGTGTTGCGTTCATCGTCGCGAACGAAGATCGGTCCGGGTCGCCACCGGCCGGGGTTCTTGGTGAGGTCATGTTGAATCATCATGAAGTGCAGGCTACGAATAAGATCGGCCGAGTACCCAAAGTGCGGATCTCGTGCAAGCTGCAAGACATAAGTCATGGCAGTCCGATAACCCGTGACGGCCGACCATGCTTGTGCATCAGCATCGAGGGGTTCTTCTCCCTCAGCTGCCGCGATAGCGTCCTCGACCGTCACGTTGTAGCCCTCGATGCTATTTGAGCCTTGGATGGCTCGGGCAAGGGTGCTCCGCCGAAGTAGGCCCTGCCACCGCTTCGGATTCTGGTCCTCAACGGCATAGCTAAGGGTGCGTTTCAAGCCGTCGATCTTGCTGACGACTTCGAGCTCCCTTTCGTCTAAGACCGGTACCTTGAACAACATAAGATATGCTTTTTACGTCTGTGTTGGCGACAGATAATATCTGTGCGCATTACATATGTCAAGTGCCTATCTGCCGTTATCTACATGGACTGGTTGCCAGCTGTGAGCCCCTAACTCACATACTTACAATAACTTCCGCACATCTCCTTGTCTACCAACAGGTTGCGGTAACACCATACGTCCGAAATGCAACGAGGCGTACTCAGCGCATTTTGGGTCGTGCACCTGTCAGCCGAGAGCTAACTGCAATAGCGGCGTGATGATACGCTCCGTCATGCCCCAGACAACCAGCCCTCCAACGTGGTAGGCCGGGAATGGCTTGCCTGCCAGCATGATCTCTGTCTCGCGGTAGGCGCCGGGCAAAAGGAACTCGTTCAGGCCCACCCAGCGGTGCGCGGCGACCTCGTCGGACTCCCGCACCTCCGGTCGGTCCGGCACACCGAACACGAACGGGCGGACCACCAAGACGGGCAGGTTGTGGCTTCGCGGGTGGACGTCGTCGAGTTCGCCCAGCAACTGGGCTTCCCCCAGCATCACGCCCACCTCCTCCATGGTTTCGCGGATCGCCGTGGCCAGCAGGGCGGGGTCTGACGGGTCCCGCCTGCCTCCCGGGAACGCCACCTGGCCGGACCACGGATCTCCCTGACGGGTGGCGCGGCGGATGAGGAGGGTCTCAACGCCCTCCCCAACACCCAAGAGCACAATGGCCACCGCAGCCTCCCGGGCCCCAGGGTCCACCACGCGCCGCGGTGACTGCGCGGCTAACCGTTGCCGGATGACGCCAAACGTAAGGTTGCTCACCGGCGGCAGGCGTGAGCCGGGGCACACCGCACGCAAATCGGCGAGCCGAGGCCACTTGCGCGGGTAGCTATTTTTGTGGCGACCGTATCCAATCTGTTTACCGCGGCAAGGAGGTGCTTATCCGGACGTTCGGGGTTGGACTCATCGCATTGGCGGCCCTTGCCGCCGTTGGCATCCTGCTCAGTAGGCGAACCAGGGCCCTGCCGGCCACCGTGAGCCGGCGGGCAGGCCGAGTGGATGATATCTACGCGGCCGGTCTATGACACCGTAGGGCGGGGCTGCCCTGACTGACCGGCGGGTGAGCGTCACGGCGCTCACCCGCCGACCCGTTTGTAGGGGTCCCCCTTTTTGACGCCCCGCGTACCCGGGGGTACAATTGGCCCGTTCATCCCCGGAGGGCCTGCGGATGGGTCTGACCATCAGACCGTCGAACCCCGTCCTGGCCAACGTGGGCCGAGTCCTGGCGGCAAACCGGGACCCGTTGGTGCGTCGCTGGGCCGGTTGGATCGGTGAGCGCCTGGCGCATGCCCCCCACATCAAGCCACCTACAGTCGAGCGGCAGCTCGCTCTCCTGGTTGACATCCTTGTGCAGATGGCCGGGCCGCTCCGGCGGCGGGTGGCAGAGCTTTGGTTCGACGCGTGCGAGTTCTATGGCGAGACAGCAGCAGCCCGAGGCCTGGCCGCCGGAGAGGTCGTGGAGGAAATCCAGCACCTTCGCGAGCTGCTCATCCGTGATCTCTCCGAGGTGATCGCCGCGCTCCCAGCCCGACACTCCATGGCCGCCGTCCTCCGACTCAACCGCCAGGTGGACAAGGGTATCGCCCATGCGGTCGTGGGCTACACCGACGCGCTGGTGCAGACGCTCTTTGCGGACCGGGGTGCGCCGATGGCCATCGCGGGTCCTGATGAAGAAGCGATCGTCAAACGACTGGAACAGCTCGAGGCGGAGGTGGCGCGGCTCAAGGCCAAGTCCGACTGACGGGACCCGGCGGGCGTCAGCCGGTTATTTCCTCGCCCCCATCCACATTGATCACATTACCCGTAATCCAATCCGTTCCGGGCTGACACAACGCGACGACAGCGGCAGCCACGTCCTCCGGCGTGGTCAGGCGGCCGTGCGGGTTCCGTCGGGTGGCCTGCTCAAAGAGCTGAGCGCTTCCGGGGATCTTCTCCGAGGCGGGCGTCCGAGTCACTCCCCCTCTCAACGCGTTCACCGTAATGCCGCGCAACGCCAATTCGGTCGCCAGCTGCCGAGTGTGCGACTCGAGGGCGCACTTGGCGGCGGACACGGCCCCGTAGGAAGGAATAACACGAGTGGATCCGGATGACGTCATCGAGAAGATCCGCCCCCCTTTCCCCATCAGCCGGCGTTTCAACAGGTCTTGCACCCAATACACCAGAGAGTGCGCCATGACGTCCACAGTCATCTCGATGTTGGCGCGGCTCAGCGCGTCGTCCGCCAGGTAGGGCTTGAGCGTTCCAAACGCCAGCGAGTGCATCAGGACGGCGACGGTCCCGCCGTTCCGGCCGATGTCCGCCGCCAGTGCATCCAGTACCTCCTGCCGCTTCTGATCGTCGGCGGCATTGACGTTGAAGAACAGTACGCGGCGGCCGGACGCCGCGATCGCCGCCTTGACCTCTTCCACGTGGGCGATTCCGGCCTTGCGGTCCAGATGCACCCCGGCTATGTCGTAGCCGGCCTTGGCAAGCGCCCGGACACAGGCCTCGCCAAAGCCGCTCGAGGCGCCAAGCACCAGGGCCCACCGCGGACTCGCGGTCTGCGCGTGCATCGGGAACACTCCAGCGAACGGACGGCGGAAACTAGCGGATGCGATTGCACGTCGCTATCACGATCGGCCTGATCGGCGGACTGGTGTTTGGGCTGCTGGCAGCCATCACGGGATCCTCCCTTCTGCTCGTGGTGGCCAGCGGCATCGAGCCCCTGGGACGAGTGTTCGTCAACCTGCTCCGCATGGTCGTCATCCCGCTGGTGGCGACCACACTGTATGTGGGAGTGGCGGGCATGGGCGACCTGCGCGCGCTCGGACGGCTTGGCGTGCTGACCCTGGGATTCATCGTCGTCACCACGTTCATTGCCGTCCCTATCGGCATGGCTTCCATGCACCTGCTCCTGCCGCTCGCCGGTGAAACGGCGGCCCGGGCGGCAACCGGCGCTACCATGGCCGGGGCCCCCAAGCTCCCCACCATTGTGGACTTCCTGGTGGGCCTCATCCCTAGCAATCCGGTCGAGGCGGCCGCACAGGGGGCCCTTTTGCCGCTGATCGTTTTCACTCTCCTGGTAGGTGCGGCGACGGGGGCCCTGCCCGCGGCCGACCGCGAACGGCTGCTCGGCGTCGCCCGCCCTGCCAGCGACGCGCTGATCAAGCTGGTGTACTGGGCGCTCTGGGTGGCGCCCATCGGCGTGTTCGCCCTCGCCGCTCCCGTGACCGCACGGTCGGGCTGGGCCATGCTCCAGAGCCTGGGCGTCTTCATTCTGGCCGTCCTGCTTGGACTGACGGTGTTTGTCGGAGGCGTGTACGTGTCGGCGGCGCGGGTATTGGGCGGCATCCCCGTGGGGCGGTTCCTGCGCGCCTGCGTGGGACCGCAGCTCATTGGCCTCACCACGACCAGCTCGGCTGCGACCCTACCGGCCATTCTCCAGGCGGCCGACCGCGAGCTGGGCCTGGACAAGGGTGTCGCGAGCTTCGTGCTACCTCTCGCCGCCTCGGTCAACCGGGCCGGCAGCGGCCTGTTTCAGGGCGCGTGCGTGGTCTTCCTGGCATGGCTATATGCGGTGCCGTTGCCGCCGACGGCGATCGGCGGCGCCGTTCTGGCCACGGTTCTGGTGTCATTCACCGTGGCAGCCGTGCCCTCGGCGGCGGTGGTAACCCTCGCACCGGCGCTCGGCCACGTCGGCGTGCCGCTTGATGGGATGGGCGTGCTGCTGGGCGTGGATCGAATCCCGGACATGCTGCGGACGGTCGCGAACGTGACCGGACACATGGCCGTGGGGGCCGTCGCCAATCGAGCCGCTGGCGAGCGGAACCCGAAGTAACGGACACCGTTCGGCCGCGCGGCTCTTGTTCCCGCCTGACCTGCTGAACCACATCGAGGACATGGCTGCGCTCCAGGTTCCGCAGTCGCGCCCATCGCTGGGAGGCCTCGGACACGAGAACCCTGGCGCGACTCACTTCTCGGATGCGCGGCGGCAGGTCTTCCGGCATGACCTCGGAGCCCCGGGAGGCCACCGCATGTTCCTGCCGTCCCCCAGCACGTGATTCAGCCGGCCACGGAGGCCGACCCGCAATGATCCTGGCATACCTGGCAAACCTCGTCGTCATCCTCCACTTCGGGTTCATTCTCTTTGTCGTCACCGGCGCCCTCCTGGTGTGGCGCTGGCCCCGCGCGGCCTGGGTCCACGTGCCGGCGGCCCTGTGGGGCGTGCTGATCGAGTTTCGGGGCTGGGTGTGTCCGCTGACGCCGTTGGAGAACCGGCTCCGTCAGTTAGCAGGGGAAGCGGGCTATGGCGGCGGATTCATCGAACATTACCTCATCCCCATTGTGTACCCCACCGGTCTCACGCCGAGCACCCAGTTGCTCCTCGGGCTCGCGCTCGCCCTGATCAACGTTTCCGCGTATGGAGGCTACGTGATCCGGCGGAGGATGCGTTGACACCTCCAAGTCGGTCCCGGTAGCGTACTCGGTGCTCCCGGCCGCCCCGCGCCCGGGTTCGGTCTCCATCTCCCATCGCGGGCCAGTGCCTCTGCCTCCCCTAATCCCTCGCCACGTCCTATTTGGCAATCCAGACCGGGCTACCGCGGAGATTTCCCCAGACGGCCGCCACTTGTCGTACCTCGCCCCGCTCGACGGGGTACTCAACGTGTGGGTCGGCCTGCGAGGCCAGAATGTCTTCCGCCCCGTCACCCGCGACCGGGACCGCGGCATTCGGGTGTACTACTGGGCCCACGACGCGCGCCACGTGCTTTTTCTGCAGGACACCGGGGGCGACGAGAACTGGCGGTTGTACGCCGTAGACGTGGAAACCCTGGCTCAGCGTGAGTTAACGCCCTTCCCGGGAGTGCAGGTCCAGCTCATCGAGCACGTGAAGCACTTCCCCGACGTCGTGATGCTGGGCATCAACCGCGACGACCCCCGCCTGCATGACGTGTACCGGCTGCACCTGCCCACCGGCCAACTCGACCTGGTCGAGCGCAATCCCGGCAACGTGGTCGGTTGGCTCACCGACGCCAATCTCCACGTGCGAGGGGCCCTGGCCACCGGGGACAACGCCGGACTTGACCTGCTGATCCGTGCCGGGCCCGGCGACCCGTGGTCCCCGGCGGTCCGCTGGGATACGGCAGACGCCATGACCAGTGGCCCGGTGGCGTTCGCCAGGGACGGCCGGTCCGTCATCCTGCGCGATTCCCGCGATGCCAACGCGGCGCGGCTGGTGCAGCTCGATTTGGAGTTGGGAACGACCAGGGTGCTGGCCGCCGATCCGGTGTACGACACCGCCGAGGTCATGATTCACCCGGACTCATACGAGGCGCAGATGGTGTCGTTCATTCGCGACCGCCGGGAATGGCAGGTGCTGGACCCCGCGATCCAAGACGACGTTGCGACTATCGCGCGGCTTCGGGACGGCGACTTCATGATCTACGGCCGCACCGACGCGGATGATCTCTGGATCGTGGGATTCACCGAGGACGACGCGCCCTCCAGTTACTACGCCTACGACCGACCGTCCCGCCAGGGGACGTTCCTGTTCTCGGCACGGCCGGACCTGGAACGGTACGCCCTGGCTTCCATGGAGCCCGTGTCACTGACGTCACGCGATGGATTGCCGTTGCACGGCTACCTGACCTGTCCGCCGGGCATCGACCGGCGAGAGTTACCGCTGGTCTTGAACGTGCATGGCGGACCCTGGCACCGCGACGTCTGGGGCTACGATCCCGAAGCGCAATGGCTGGCGAACCGCGGCTACGCCTGTCTTCAGGTCAACTTCCGCGGTTCGACCGGCTACGGCAAAGACTTCTTGAATGCGGGCGACCGCGAGTGGGGCGGGAAAATGCACGATGACCTGGTGGACGCCGTGCGCTGGGCCATCGATCGCGGCGTGGCCGACCCGACGCGGATCGCGATCTACGGCGGGTCCTATGGCGGCTATGCAGCCCTGGTGGGCGCGACCTTCACGCCGGACCTGTTCCGTTGCGCCGTCTCTATTGTCGGGCCCAGCAACCTCATCACGTTCATCCAGAGCATTCCGCCCTACTGGTCGTCTTACCTCTCCATGCTCCACCGCCGAGTGGGGCACCCGGAGTTCGAAGCCGAGTTCTTGACGGCGCGCTCACCGCTCACCTATGTGGACCGTATCCGGATTCCCCTGTTGATCGCTCAAGGAGCGAATGATCCGCGAGTCAAGCGCGCCGAGTCCGAGCAGATCGTGGCGGCCATGCGGAACCGGGGGATCGAACACGAGTACGTCGTGTTCGAGGACGAAGGACACGGGTTCGCCAAGCCGCAGAATCGCCTGAGGTTCTACGCCGCGGCGGAACGGTTCCTGGCACGACATCTCGGCGGCCGCCGGGAGGACTGAGGGGCAGTCACCCCGCGGGCGTCGTTGACCCCGGAGAAGGCAAGGTGGTTTTGGTCAAACGAGCGGACCACAACGAAGGCCGACTGGTGGTGGTGAGCAACCGGCTGCCGTTTCACTCGGTTCGGCGCAAGGGCAGAGTCGCGTTCGTCCCCTCGCCTGGGGGCCTGGTGTCGGCACTCGAGCCGGCCCTGCGGGAGTGTGGCGGCGTGTGGGTCGGGTGGCCTGGCACGGCACCGGACGGGCCGGCCGCCATCCGCCACCCCCCGCTCCCGCGCGCGGCCGGCGTCGCGTACCGCGCGGTCCCGCTCTCCAACCACGAGGTGAATCTGTATTACGGCGAGTTCGCCAACCGCACCATCTGGCCGCTGTTCCATTACTTCGTCGGGCGCACCCGGATCGACGGCACCACCTGGCCGGTTTACGAGCGCGTGAACCAGCGGTTCGCGGAGGCGGCCGCCCAGGTCGCAGAGCCGAGACTTGTGTGGATTCACGACTATCACCTCCTCAGAGTGCCGCACTACCTGCGCCGGGTTCGCCCCACCTGCGCCATCGCGTTTTTTCTGCATATTCCTTTTCCCCATCCCGATGTGTTCCGGGTGTTGCCGTGGGCGCGGGAGCTGCTGCGGGGGCTGCTTGCGGCGGATCTGATTGCCTTCCAGGTGCCGAAGTACGCCGCGCACTTCCTCTCGAGCGCCGAAGAGCTCCTCGGCCTCGAGGTGGATCGTGGGGCCGGGGCAGCCTACTTCGAGGGCAGGCGTGTGGCGGTGCAGGCCCACCCCATCAGCATCGACGTCGCGCGCATCGCCCAACTCGCGGGAGCGTCGCTGGATCGGGTGGAGCGGCGCGACGAACCCAAGAGCATCCTGGGCGTGGATCGGCTCGACTATACCAAGGGCATCCCCGAACGGCTCCTGGCCGTGGAGCGGTTTTTCGAGCGATATCCGGCGTGGCGGGGGCGGGCGCGGTTTACCCAGGTGCTGGTGCCCAGTCGCGAGCGGGTAGCCGAATATCGGGATCTCAAGCGGCAGATTGACGAGATGGTCGGGCGGATCAACGGACGGCTGTCGGAGAGCGGCTGGACGCCCATCCGCTATCTGGTCCGGAGCCTCCCGACGGAAGAACTCGCGCCACTCTACCGCCAGGCCGATGTCGCGCTGGTCACGCCGCTGCGAGACGGCATGAACCTCGTCGCCAAGGAGTACGTCGCCGCGAACGCCGAGGGCCAGGGCGTGCTCATCCTGTCGGAGATGGCCGGCGCGGCCGAGGAACTGCCAGAAGCGCTCATCGTGAACCCTTTCAACATTGACGCCGTCGCGGAGGCCCTGCATGACGCGCTGTCCATGCCGGACGCGGAACGACGCGCCCGGATGACCGCGCTGGTGGATCGCGTCACGCGGAACGACGTGCATGCCTGGACCAGCGGATTTCTTGAGGCCGCTCGCCAAGCCACCGCCACCCGGCATCGGGCGCAGTCCTCTCCGGTGGATCAAGTGGCGCGGCGGCTGGCGCCGTGGCTGGCCCAACGACCGGTGGTCGCGCTGTTCCTAGACTACGACGGCACCCTCACCCCCATCGTGGACCGCCCGGAGGAGGCGGTCCTCTCCCCGGAGGCGCGCGGGATACTGGAGCAGGCCGATCGGGCCGGCCACCTGGAGACGGTGATCATCTCCGGGCGAGCCCTGGCGGACGTGCGGGAACGGGTTGGCCTGCCCGGTCTCACGTATGTGGGGAATCATGGCTTCGAAATCGAGGGCCCGGGGATCAGCTTTCGTCACGAGTCCGCCGGCCAGTTCGAAGCGGCGGTGTCCCGTGCCGCGAGCGCGCTGGAAGCCCTGCCGGTGCGCGGGGGCCGCGTGGAGCGGAAAGGCCTGACGGTCTGCTGGCACACGCGGGACATTCCCCCCCGCGATCGCCCGCCGGCCGAACAGGCGGCCGGAGCCGTGCTGCGGCGCTTTGGACTCCAGGTGACGCCGGGTATTTTTGTCATCGAGGGACGACCACCGATTCTCTGGCACAAGGGAAGCGCGGCCCTCCATGTGCTGGTCCAGCGCCACGGACCGGCGTGGACATCACGGGTGCGAGCCCTCTACGTCGGCGACGATCGCACCGACGAAGATGCGTTTCGGTCGCTCCGTGGCATTGGCCGGTCGGTCTGGGTGGGCGTGGCCGCCCCCCCCGGTGGTCACGGAGCGGACTTCTCCCTTCCTGAGCCCGGGACGGTGCTCCAACTGGTGCGTTGGCTCACGTCCCGGGCGTTCCTCGCCGCCTCCGGCTGATGGCGTGACCCCCTCATGAGTTACCTGCCGATCGGCGACTACGGGATCATTGGAGATCTCCACACGGCGGTCCTGGTGGGACGCAACGGCTCCATTGACTGGTGTTGCGCGCCCCGGTTCGACTCACCCAGCGTCTTCGCGGCGATCCTGGACGAGCAGCGCGGCGGGTGCTGGCAGATCGCGCCCCCGGGCGACTGGACCTCCGAGCAGCGGTACCTGCCGGCCACCAACGTTCTGGAAACCGCGTTTCACGCCGCTGGCGGCGGCGTGGTGCAGGTCACCGACTTCATGCCCATCGGGCCCGCCCGCCAGGGCCGGAGCGAGATCCATCGCCGGGTCCACTGCCCCCGGGGCGACGTCGGCGTTGAGGTGCGTTTCGAGCCGCGGTTTGACTACGCCACCCGTGACCCGATCCTGGTCCGCCGCGCCTCCGGGCTGCTGGCAACCGACCACGAGGATGACGTCGCGACGCTGGCGTGGACCGGGGCCGTGGAATGGGACCTGGGAACAGGCCGGGCCACGGCGGAACTGCGCCTCCGCACCGGCGACACGGTCTGGTTTGTGTTGCGGTTTGACGACGACGAAGTGCATCCGATTGACGCCTACGAATCGGAGACCAAGCTCGACGCCACGGCGCGTTGGTGGGACAGCTGGTCGGCGCGGCTCCAGTACCAGGGGCCTTACCGGTTGGAAGTACAACGGAGCGCGTTGGCGCTGAAGCTCTGCTGCTACGAGCCGACCGGCGCCATCGTGGCCGCTCCGACCATGTCGTTGCCCGAGTCGAGTGGCGGCAGCCGGAATTGGGACTACCGGTTCACCTGGCTCCGTGATTCGGCGTTCGTGCTGCACGCCCTGGACGCGCTGGGATTGGCCGACGAGACCACCGCATTCGTACAGTTCCTCAAGCGAGTGTGCCGGCGCAAGGACGGCCGCCACCTCCAGATCATGTTCGCGGTGGACGGCCGGCGCGACATCACGGAGCGGGACCTGGAGCATCTCGCGGGCTACCGCGGCTCGCGCCCGGTGCGCACTGGGAACGGCGCGGCCGGCCAGTTTCAGCTGGACGTGTACGGGGAAGTCCTGGAAACGGCATCCATTTGGACGCGGCGTCATCAAATGACGGAAGGGTTGTGGAACGTGCTGCGGGACCTGGCCGACTGGACGTGCGCGCACTGGCGCGAACCGGACTGGAGCATTTGGGAGGCCCGCCAGGAACCCAAGCACCACGTCTTCAGCAAGATCATGGCGTGGGTCGCGCTCGATCGCGCCGCGCGCCTCGCCCTAGGATTCGGGCTGCCGGGGGACTCCGAACGATGGACCCGCGAAGCCGCGGCCGTACACGATGACGTGCTCCGCCACGGATGGGATGCGGCTCGCGGCACGTTTGTCCAGGCCTACGGCGAGCCCCAGCTCGACGCCGCCGTGCTCATTATTCCCAAGGTGCGGTTCCTGCCGCGGTCGGATCCGCGGGTGCGCGGCACGCTGGCGGCGATCCGACGGGACCTGGCGTCGTCCTGCGAGGAGTTGATCTACCGCTACCGGTCCCCGGACGGTTTGTCGGGTGAGGAGGGCGCGTTCGTCGCGTGCAGTCTGTGGATGGCGCAGAACCTCGCGATGGTCGGCGAGCTGGCGGAGGCTGAGCGTCTGTTTCGCAATCTCCTGCGGCGATCCAATCACGTCGGGCTCCTGGCCGAGGAGATCGATCCCGGAACGGGTGAACAGTTGGGGAACTTCCCGCTGGCGCTCTCTCATGCGGCCGTGATCAACACCGCATGCATTCTGGAGCGGCTGCGCGGCTCCCCGGCCACGGACGGGTCGCCCGCGCCGGAGCGGGAGCGGCCTTCCTCTGAGACTTGGCCGCTGGCGTAGCACCATCACCGGCGCGAATGGTGACCCGTCTGGTCGGGCCGTTACACGGCTAGTGCCTACCCTCATCCACTACGAGTATCACCGGCCCGGCAAGCCGTCGGCCGCCTACGACCAGTGGCTGGTTCTGGACCGTCCTGACCTGAAGACGCTCTTCCAGGAGGCGTACGTCGGGCCCCCGCTCACCGTGGGCGACGCCGTGATCCAGGAACCGGGCGCGCCCATGGTCTGGTTCGTGTTTCCCGAGCGGTGGTACGACATCGGGCGGTTCCACCTGGCCGACGGCACTTTCACCGGCTGGTACACCAACTTGACCAGGCCCGTCGAGATGAGCGGCGATCGGTGGTCCGCCACCGACCTGTTCTTGGACCTGTGGTCGCCCACCGCCGGCCGCTCCGTTTGGCTGGACCAGGATGACCTGGAGCGGGCCACCCGGAACAGGACGCTGGACCGCGCCACGCGGCAGCGCATTGACAACGAACGGGCGCTGATCGAGCTCCAACTGAGGCTCGGGACATGGCCCCCCCCAGTCACCCGCGATATTGACCTCGCCCAGGTGAAACAGCTCCGCCAGGGCTGAGCCGTTGTCGGTTTTGATCCACCGTGCAATGAAATGATGATGGATCGGCACCGGACCATGCGTACCGTGCGTTCCCAGTATGGACCGCGCTGCCCTGCGTCAGACGATTGCCTGCGTCCGGGCGCCCCGAGATGTGGGCGCCGTGTTCGCCGCCCTGGGGTACACCGCGTCCGCGGAGCCGTTTGACGAGCACTCGCGCGTGGCCGCGAGATGGCGCGGCTTTCGGGTCGTCGCCGCGGAGCAGCAGGGACGAGAGTCCGTGCGGGCGCTCGCCGCCAGACTCGCCCGGGCTGGCGAACGAGCCCTGGCCGTGGGTGTAGAGCCCGCTGGGCTGGTTCTCTCCGCCCCGCGCATCGGCGCCGGAGGCGGTACCCCGCTACTGGTGGTTCCCCGCCTGGATCCACCGGGCCTCGCTCTGCAATTGCTGGAGGACCTGCGGCCGCGGGCGAGAGAGACCGCCTTGGCCCTGGCCCTGAGGATGATCGAGGTGCTCTCCAGTCAGGCCGCGGGCCGCCAGTTCTTTGCGGCCTTCCGCGCCACGCTGGAGCGCATGGCGGCAGCCCTGCCCCCGGAGGCCCCGCCAGCTGAGCGGCACATGGCGGCGCTCCTGCAGCTGACCCGGGTCCTGTTCCTCTACTTCGTGCAGGCCAAGGGGTGGCTTGCGGGCCGGACCTATTTCCTGCGGGATGCCCTGGACGACGCCCTGTCCCGTGGCAAGGCCTTCCACCGCGCGGTCCTTCACCCCCTGTTCTTCGGCAGCCTGAACCGACGTCCCGCCGACCGCACCGGCCGCTTCCGCAAAGTGGCGATTCCGTACCTCAACGGCGGCCTGTTCGAGCCCCACCCGGTGGAGCGGCGGTGGGGTCCCGTCCTGTTGCCCAACGAGCTGTGGCGCGACGCGTTCGACGACGTGTTTGAGCGATTCCGCTTCTGCGTGCGGGAGGCGGAGGAAGTCAATGCGATCGCGCCGGACATGCTGGGGCACGTCTTTGAACGGGTCATGGACGATGATGAACGCCATGCCACCGGCACCTTTTACACTCCTGAGCCCGTGGTGCGGGATCTGGTCACCGCCACCATCGAGACGGCCCTCGGGGACCGCGACGGCATCTCCGTCGATCTCGCCGCCCGTGCGGTGACGGGAGCGGTCCGCAACGCTGCCGAAGCGGACCTGCTCCGGCCGGCGCTCCACGGCATCCGGATCCTGGATCCCGCGGTCGGCTCGGGCGCCTTCCTGCTCGGCGCGTTGGAGCGGTTGGTGAAGATGCGCCTGGCGCTGGACGCAAACGGCTCCCAACCATCCTGCCGGCACCGCCTGCGCCGGGAGGTCCTGCGCCGCAACCTCTTCGGCGTAGATCGCTCACCCATCGCGGTCCGGCTCGCGGAGCTCCGGCTCTGGCTGGCGGTGATCGCCGACGACCCCACCACGGACATCAGCCGGGTAGCGCCATTGCCGAACCTGGACGGCGTGGTCCGTCAGGGGGACTCGTTGCACGACGCCCTGGGTGCCTTGCGAACGCTCACCGGGATCAATGACCTGGTACCGGTCCGCGCGCCCGGCCTGGCGGCCGTAGCAAAGGCACGGGCCGACCTGTTCGACGCCACGGGCCCCGCGCGCGGGAACGCGGCTCGCAGGCTCCGCACCGTCGAGCTCCAATGGGCCAGGGAAACCATTGACGCGTCGCTGGTCCGAGTCGACCAGATCTTGGGCGAACTCGCCACCATCGCGGGAAGCCCGGACCTTTTTGGCCGCCGTTCCGGACTCTCCCGCGACCAAGAGACGCTACACGGGCGACTCCAGCGCCACCGCGCCGCGCTGGTCCGGGCAGGCGCGGAGACGCGTGATGGCGCCGTTCCTTTCTTCGCGTTCGAAGTCCATGCGCCGGAGATCATGGCGCGTGGTGGCTTCGACGTGGTGATCGGGAATCCACCGTGGGTGCGCGCCGAGCGGCTCTCGGGGGCCGAGCGCCTGGCCCTGGGCGACCGCTTCCGGTGGTGGAAGAGCGCGCCGGCAAGGGGATTCGCCCACTTGCCGGACCTCGCCATCGCGTTCCTGGAGCGGGGCCTGGAGCTGACGGCCCCCGGCGGCGCGGTGGGAATGCTGGTGCCGAGCAAGGTAGCGTCGGCGACCTACGGCCAGGTCGCCCGTACCCACATCGTGCGAGAGACCACCATCGCGTATCTGCACCGGGTGCCGGATCGGGACGCAGCGGCCTTTGGTGCCACCACCTACCCACTCGCCGCCGTTCTCAAGAAGCGAGCCCCCCAGGCCGACCATGTGGTCCGGCTCGACTTTCGGGAGCCGGCCGGCATCCCCCAACGGTTCCTGGCGGGCGAGGCACCCTGGGTGCTGGTCCCCGATCACGCGCGGGACGCCCTGGCCGAGTTTCACGCCGCCGGCGTTCCGCTGGCCAGCATCGCCCTGCCTTCGCTCGGCGCCAAGACCGGCGCGGATCGCCTCTTTGTGGGTGACCTGCGGGCAATGGACGACCTGCACGCCGACGTGTTCCTGGACGGCACGGAGGTCCGGCTCGAAATTGGCCTGCTCCGGCCCGCGTTGCGTGGGCGGGACGTGCGACCTTTCCGCGCCTCCGCGCGACGGGTGTTGCTCTGCACGCACCGACCATCGGGCGAGTGCCTATCCCGGCTTCCGCCTCGTGCGGCCGCCTACCTGCGCCGCCACGAAAGCCGGCTGCGAGCCCGGGCCGACTACCACGGTGGGCCGCCATGGACGCTGTTCCGGGTCCGGCCCGCGCTGGCGGCCAACCGCGTGGTGTGGCCGGACATTGCCCGCGCACCCGCCGCGGTGGCGCTCGACGAGACGCCGCTCGCCCACGCCGTGCCGCTGAACACCTGTTATGTCGCGCCGGCCCCTGACCGGGATACGGCGTTCGTCGCGGCGGCCGTGCTGAACTCCACGTGGGCCGGGGCCGCCGCTCTCACCGTTGCCGACGAAGCGCGCGGCGGCTACCGCCGGATCAACGCACGCGTCGCCGGTTCTATGCCCGTGCCGCGCGCCGGGCCCACCACCACAGAAGTACGCAACCTGAGCTCCGCCGCGCATGAGGGATCACTTCCCACTCAAGACGATATCGACGACGCCGTGGCGGAGGCACTCCACCTCACCGCCGCCACGCGCGAAGCGCTCCGCCGCCTGGCCCACGATCGAGGCTGAAGCGCTCCGCCTGGTGCGTGAACCCCTTTCCTGGTGGTTGCAGCTGGGGGAGCGGGTCGGGCCGTCCGTCGTGGCCGCGACGATCCGCGCCACCGCCTCCGGACCGATGGACCGTGACTGGGATCCACCCCCATGGCTGCTCCCGCACCAGCGGCCCGCCGCGTGTCGGCTGTCCGCCCGGCTGGCAGTGTTCCGCGGCGCGCTGCTGGCGGACGCCACTGGAATGGGGAAGACCTATGTGGCGCTGGCGGTTGCCAGCCGGTTCCGCCGGCCCGCCGCCGTAGTGCCAGCCGCGCTCTTGTCTCAATGGCGCAAGGCCGCCGCCTCGGTCCGGGTGGACATTACTGTGTTCACCCACGAGTCGTTGAGCCGCAACGGTCCGCCGCCCGCAGGCGACTTCATCCTGGTGGACGAAGCGCATCGCTTTCGCAATCCGGCCACGCGGCGGTACGACCGGCTCGCGCGCGCCATCGGCGACACGCCCGTTCTGTTGCTCACCGCCACCCCGCTGGTCAACCGCGCTGCCGACGTTGGTGCGTTGCTCCGCCTGTTCCTCCCCGACCATGGTCTCGCCCTGCTCGGTGTCTCATCCATCGAGGCGGCGGTCGCGGCTCGCTCGCACGAAGGGCTTGCCCACGGCTTGAGCGCCGTCACCGTAGCCCGCTCGGCCGCGGCAGCGGGCCTGGCCGCGCTGATCCCCGCCGCGCATGACGGTCCGCTCTACACCGACGCCACCCTGGACACCAGCAGGTGGACCCGAGTGGCGGAGGGTATTGCTGAGCTCACGTTCCCCACCCTGGGCGACCCCACGGCCACCGAGCTCATGCGCATGCACCTGTTGACCCGCCTGGCATCCTCCGCGCCGGCGCTGGAGACCACGCTCCGACGTCACCGCCGCTACCTGGAGCACGCGCTCGCCGCTGCCGCACGCGGCGAGCCGGTGTCCCGCCGCGCCCTGATCCATCTGCTGGCGCCGTACGATGACGCCCAGCGCGAGCTCGACCTGTACCGCGCCGCGGAAGCCCGGCTCGACCTTGACCCGAGCCACCTCGACGCCGAGCGCCGCCGAGTGACGAACCTCCTGGATGAGGTGCGCTCGGCGCCGGCCTGGGACCCGAAGGCGGAACGGTTGCACCAACTGCTCCGCGAGCGAGACCGGTCGGAGCACGGCGCCAAGAGCATCGTCTTCACCGCGGCCATCGCCACGGCCCTTCACCTGGCCGGCCGCCTCGGCTGGCGGCGCCTTGTGGTCGCCACCGGACGCGGCGCGCGGATCGCCACCGGCGCCCTGGGGCTGCCGGAAGCGCTCGCCCTGTTTGCGCCCGTGTCCCAGGGCGTCGCGCCACCAGGTCCGGCCCACGTCGCCGACGTGCTCATCGCGACCGACCTCGCAAGCGAGGGCCTGAATCTCCAGGACGCCAATTTGGTGGTGCACTATGATCTGCCCTGGTCGCCGGTGAGGCTGGCGCAGCGGCTGGGCCGCATCGCCCGCCTGGGCTCAGCCCACGACCGGGTGGACGTGTGGTGGTTCACGCCGCCGCCGCCGGTGGCGGACCGGTTGGCTACCGCGCCTCGGATCAGCCTAAAGGCCCGATCCCAACTCGCGACCGGCGCGCCGGACTCAAGCGCGGTGGGCCGGGCGCGCTTGGAGGGCGGGTTGTTTGATTGGCGCGACGCTTTCGCCCTCGCGCCGGCGCCCCTCCGCTCACCGGCACACGCCGTGGTAACGGGCCCCCGCGCCGCGATCTTTGCCCTGGAGTGGCGGCTCATGGGGAAGGGAACCATCCCCGAGCTGTTGGTGCTGGAAGGCGCGCCGCCCCGCGTGGTCCTGGGCGAGTGCCGGATACGAGAGCTGGTTCACCTGATGACTGCCGCGCCGGTGGCGGCCGGCGAACCGGCCGCGGGATTCCACCGCGCCTGCCTCACGGCCGTACGGGCACGCCTCGCCGCCACGCAGCGTGGCCCCGCAGATGCCGAGACCGGGAGGCTGATGCGCTGTATCGTGCGGCGGGCTCGGGACGTGGCGCGAGACCGCCGGCAGGTCCAGCTCGGGTTGCTCGACCACGCGCTCGACAGCCTGACGACGGGCCTGCCCGCGGGCGGACTGCGTGAGCTGGCCGATTGGCTCGCTGCGGGCGCGCCGCCGGCCGGGCCGCCAAACCTGAGCCGCGCACCCGACGCCGCCCCGCCGGCCTCGGTCGCCTTGATGGCGGCTTTGTTCGGCGACGGGAGCGGGTCGCAGATGCCCTGATGCGGCGTATATTCATCGCGCCGGTGCCCGGGCCGGCGATCGGGTCCCGTGACCCGCCATGAACCCCGAGGGCGCCATGAGCCTCCACAACCGATTCCTAGGATTCGTCGGATTTCCACCTATGGCACACCGCCCACCGCTCCAGGCCCGCTTTTGGATTTACTGTACGGCGGCCTACATGATCCCTGTGGTCTCGCAGGTGGTCTTCCCCAGCGAGGATCCCGGACTGTACGATGAACTGGTCTGGCTGATCACCCTGGCGCCGGCGTTCCTGCTGTCCCTGCACTTCGGTCTCCGGGGAGCGCTCGCCGGCTTGCTCATGGGCACCGCGCTGTTCATCGCCGTTCAGCTCTCCGTCTCACTCAACTACACGCCCGACGATTGGCGCATCACCGTGCCGATCTACATCGCGTATGGCGTCCTGGCGATCAGCGTGGGCTGGCTCTCGGAGCAGCTGCACGACCACTACAAGCGCGCCCTGGAGAACGAGCGCCTCGCCGGCATCGGGCAACTGGCCGTCACGGTACGGCACGAAGTCAACAACGCGCTCACCGCGATCGTGGCCGAGAGTCACCTACTGGCATCCGCCACTGACGGCCTGAGCGAGCAGCACCGGCGCGCCGCGACGGCGATCAAGGACGCCGCCATGCGGATCGCCACTGACCTCGCCAAGATGACCGATCTGGCAGACGCGCCGGTCAAGGAGTACACGCCCGGCGGGTCCAAGATGCTGGACCTCCGGTCGGCGCGGCCTCGGAATTGAAATCAGCCGATGGTGGCGTGGAGAATGAGGTAGGAGATCCCCGCGATCCCCGCGGACGCAGGAATGGTCAGGATCCACGCCCAGACGATCCGACCGGCCAGGCCCCAGCGCACCGCTGAAAGCCGCTGCGCCGCGCCGACGCCCACGATCGACCCGGTAATGGTGTGGGTGGTACTGACCGGAATCCCCAGCGCAGTCGCGACGAAGATCGCCCCCGCACCGCCGGTTTCCGCGCAAAAACCGTGGACCGGCTTCAACTTGGTCAGCCTGGAGCCCATGGTCTTCACGATGCGCCAGCCACCGGCGAACGTGCCGGCGGCGATCGCGGCGTGGGCCGAGAGAATCACCCACGTGGGGATTTCATCCACCGTCGTGAGGTGAAACGCCCGGATCGGGAAGTCCTGGAACAGACTCTGAGACGCCACCAGCAGGCCCACCACGATCCCCATGGTCTTCTGCGCGTCGTTGGTACCGTGACTCAGGCTGAACGCGGCCGATGAGACCAGCTGCAGCGCGCGGAAGTACCGGTCCACCGCGCGCGGGGTCGCCCGGCGGAAGGTCCACGCGGTGGCGATCATGAGCGCCATGCCCGCCGCCAGCCCGATCAGCGGCGAGAGGAAAATGAACACGATGGGCTTGACCCAGCCTCCGAGAATCAGGCCGCTCACCCCCGCCTTGGCCAGGGCCGCGCCGCCGTAGCCACCGATCAGGGCGTGCGAGGAGCTGGAGGGGATGCCGACGTACCACGTGATGAGATCCCACCCGATGGCGCCGATCAGACCGCCGAGGATCACGATCGGGTCCACGATCGAAATATCGATCAGACCACTGCCGATGGTCCGGGCCACGGCCGTCCCGAATCCGAACGCGGCGACGAAGTTGAAAAACGCCGCCCACGCCACGGCGAACATGGGCGACAGGACTCTGGTCGAAACGACCGTCGCGATACTGTTCGCACTGTCGTGAAACCCGTTGATGAAGTCGAAGAAGAAGGCGATGGCCACGATCGCCAGGACGAACCAAACCGTGTCCACCGTCACGCGTTCTTCAAGACGATCGACTCGATGTCATTGGCGACGTCTTCACCCTCGTCGATCGTGGTCTCGAGTATGTCGTAGATCTCTTTCCATTTGATGATCTGGATGGGATCCTTCTCGGTATCGAACAACCGGCCCAGCATCTGGTGGTAGAGTGCGTCGCCCTCCTCCTCCAACCGCTTGGCCTCCACACAGTGCCGCATGACGTCTTCCTTGCCGCGGAGCTTCCGGACCGCCTGCACGATCTCGGCGGTCATGCGCCGGATGGTGATGCACAGCTCGGCGATGCCGACCGGCGCGGCGCCCAGCCGGAAAATCTGCGCTCGCCGCGCCGTGCCGTCGATCCGGTCGATCACGTCGTCCAGATCGGATGCCAGCAGGTGGATGTCTTCGCGGTCGATCGGCGTGATGAACGTGCGGTCGAGTCGGTTGACCACCTCGTGCGTGATCTCGTCCGCCTCGTTTTCCAGGCGTTTGATAGCCTCCGCGCAGTAGGTCATGCGATCCGGCATGGTGAACAACTGGTGAAGCAACTCCGCGGCCCGCTCGCCACGAATCGCTACCTCCACGAACAAGTCGAAGAACTCTTCGTCTCTCGGCAGCAGCCGCACGATGGTTCCCTTCCACGGGGCGACAGAAGGTGTCTGCGTGACGCACTTGTTACAAGGCTCCCGAGCTTGTGATCAAGCGACTTCGGTATATATTCGGTTGACGATGGCCGAACAGATGCCG
>DASWGV010000130.1:0-33893 GCA_036393515.1 Gemmatimonadales bacterium
CATGTGGCTGGCCCCGGCCTCCCGACGGCTCGCCGAGTTGTATGATCAGCTTGGGCGTCGCGAGAAGGCGATCGAGTACTACGACAAGTTCGTGGAGCTGTGGAAGGACGCCGATCCCGAGCTCCAGCCGGTGGTGCGGGACGTGCGCGGGCGGTTGGCGCGACTGGTAGGTGAGAGGTGAGATGTGAGAAGTGAGAGGTAGCGTGATGGTGCACCGTGGCTGAGTTGGTTGCACGCCTCCAGGCGGCGCTCGGCGCCGGCTACCGCGTCGAGAAGGAGCTCGGCGGGGGCGGTATGTCCCGCGTGTTCCTGGCCGAGGAGGTGCGCCTGGGCCGGCGGGTGGTGGTGAAAGTGCTGCCTCCGGAAATGGCGGCCGGCGTCTCGGTGGATCGATTTGAGCGCGAGATCCAGCTCGCGGCCAGGCTCCAGCATCCGCATGTGGTACCGCTGCTCACAGCGGGGTCGTCCGAGGACCTCCTGTATTACGTCATGCCGTTCATTGAAGGCGAGTCCATGCGGGCCAGGCTGGCACGCGAGGGCGAGCTGCCGGTGGCTGAGGCGTTGAGGATCCTGCACGACGTGCTGGACGCGCTGGCCTACGCCCATGCCCAGCACGTGGTCCACCGGGACATCAAGCCGGACAACGTGCTGCTCTCCGGCAAGCACGCCCTGGTGACGGACTTCGGCGTGGCCAAGGCGGTAGCGGAGTCCACCGGAAAGACCGCGCTCACCTCTATGGGGGTGGCCCTGGGTACGCCGGCGTACATGGCGCCGGAGCAGGCGACCGCGGATCCCCACACCGATCATCGAGCGGACATCTACGCCGTTGGCGCGCTGGCCTACGAGATGCTCTCGGGGCGGCCGCCATTTACCGGGATGAACGCCCAGGCGGTGCTCGCTGCCCATCTCACGGAGGCGCCGGAGCCGGTCACGCGACACCGCGCGGCCGTGCCGGAGGCCCTGAGCAGCCTGATCGGTCGCTGCCTGGAGAAGAAACCGGCGGACCGGCCGCAGCGGGCGGAGGAGGTGCTCGCACTGGTGGAAGCCATGGCGACGCCCACGGGGGGGATCACGCCCACCGCCACCGCGCCCCACCGGGCGGACGGAGGCGGACAGAACCGGACGGACGGAGGCGGACAAGACGGACAGGGGGACGGACAGGCGAGTCCGGCCCGCGTGGCCGGGTTGTTCGCGGCATCGTCCCTCATCGTCCTTCTCATCGTCTATTTCCTGGTCCAGTTGATCGGCCTGCCGGACTGGGTGTTCTACGGGGCGATTGCGCTCCTGGCGATTGGGCTGCCGATCATGCTGCTCACCAGCCATCACGAGCGGCGGCGGGCGGTGGCGCGGTCCGCCGGGCGCATGACGGCGACGCCGTCGGGTGGGCTCACGCCGTATTTCACCTGGCGCAAGGCGCTGACGGGTGGCGGCGTGGCCTTCGCGGGCCTGGGCGTGATCAGTGCCGGCTACATGGCGATGCGCGGGCTGGGCATTGGACCGGCGGGGACCCTGCTGGCGGCCGGTCGGCTGCCGGATCGGGCTCGGCTAATCGTGGCCGACTTCGAGAATCGGTCGGCCGACTCGGCACTAGCAGTGCCGCTCACCGAAGCCCTGCGCATTGATCTATCGCAGTCGCCCGTGGTGCGGGTCCTGAGCGCCAACGAGTTGAGTGCGGTATTGCAGCGCATGAATCGCCCGGCCGATCAGCCCATGACCGGCGTGCTGGCCCGAGAGATTGCCCAGCGCGAGGGCATTCCCGCGGTGGTGTTGAGCGAGATCGGGACCGTGGGCCGAGAATACGTCCTGTCCGTCCGCGTGATTGCGACCGCCGATGGCGCCGAGCTGGTGGCGTTGCGCGAGGCCGCCGCGGGCGACGCCATCTTGTCCGCCCTCGACCGGCTCTCTACCGGCTTGCGGGAGCGGATCGGCGAGTCCTTCCGATCCTTGCGCGCCACCCCGCCGCTCGAACGGGTGACCACGTCCTCGCTGGAAGCACTGCAGCTCTACTCCCGCGCGGTGAAGGCCGAAGGAGCGGGGGACTACGAACGCGCCATTCAACTCCACGAACAAGCGGTCGGCCTGGACAGCACCTTCGGCATGGCGTACCGGAAACTGGCCGTGGTCCTTTCGCTGGCGTTTGCGGATCGCTCACGGGTGCTGGATGCCGCCACGCGCGCGTTCCGCCATCGCAGTCGTCTGCCGGCGGTGGAGCGCTACCTGGCGGAGGCGTATTACCACGACGTGGTCGAGCGCGATCAGCCGAGAGTGATTGCGGCGTATCGCTCAGCCCTGGATCTGGACCCGGACAACGGCGCGGCGCTGAACAACCTGGCCAACGAGCTCAACAACTCCCCCGCCCAACGCGCCGAAGCCGAAGCCCTGTACCGCCGCGCCCTGGTGGCCACGGACAGCGGTACGTGGCAGTACTTCGCCAATCTCTCGTCCACCCAGTACAGCCAGGGGAAGGTCGCCGACGCGGAGACCACCATTGCGGCGTTTGGCCGCAAGCATCCCGACAATCCCAACGCCGCCCGCTATCGTGCCTACCTGGCCTACTCCAACGGAGATTACGACGGCTATGTGCGTGAGGCGGAGGCCATGGCGGTCGTGGGCCGGGGGAACGTGGTGTGGGAGCGCTGGCGGACGGCGGCAACCATGGACGCGCACGGGGTACGCGGGCGTCTGACGGATGCGGGCCGGATGCTGGAGCGCCAGGAACGGCAAGAGCGTGAACGGGGCGCGGTGACGGAGGCTTTGGGACTTGCGATCGGACGGGCCGCGTGGGAGACGGTCTACCGGGACCGGCCCGCGCGGGCGGTGGCCCTGCTCGATGAAGCGCTCCAACGCTATCCCCTGGAGCGCCTGCCGGCCGAAGATCGGCCGTACGCCGGGCTGGTCATAGCGTACGCCCAGGCCGGTGCGGCCGCCCGCGCGCGGGCCCTCAAGCGTGAATGGCGTCAGGCCACGCCGCAGAGCTACCAGGGGGATCCCTTCGAGGCCCTGGCGGAGGGCCACGTTGCCGTGGCGGACGGGAATCCACGACAGGCCCTGGCGGAGTACGAGCGCTTTCGCGAAGCGTTGGGGTGCGCCGCGTGTGTCGAGTACGACATGGGGCGGGCGTACGACGCGCTGGGAGAGCGGGATTCGGCCCTGATTGCCTTCGAGCGCGGGCTGGACGGTCCCGATTTGTTCCGTTGGATCTGGGATCCTCGGTGGCGTCCCGGCATCTTGAAGCGGGCGGGAGAATTGCACGAGGCGCGTGGCAAGCGGGAGCGGGCGGTGGCGCGCTACACTGAGTTCACCGAGTTGTGGAAGAATGCGGACCCGGACCTTCAGGCCGTGGTGAGCGACGTGCGACAACGGATTGCGAGGTTGACGGCGGAACGATGATTCTCGCGCAAGGTGCTTGAAACGGCGCTCTCATGGCACCGGACGTCCCACCCCTCACCGGCCGCGCCGAGCGGGTTTTGAAGCGGGCGCGGGAGGAACAGACCCGGCTGGGTCACCCAGTGCTGACCGCCGAGCATCTGCTCTACGGTCTGCTCACGGACAAGCTGTGCGTGGCGCTGTTCGTCTTGCGGGACATGAACGTGGACGCCAAGGGGCTGGCGGCGCGGGTGCGTGCCGAGTTGGAGAAGGGGCCGCCGGACCCGGCGGTGGACGAGCCGGCGCTGCTCCGCGCCGCCGCACGGTGGTCGGACGAGCTCAAGCAAGTCTCCATTGGGACCGAGCACCTGTTGCTGGCGCTGATCACCGACGCGTCCGCGGCGGGCGCGTGGCTGGCGGAAGCGGGCGCCCGCGAGGCGGAGGCCCGGGCCGCCACGGAGAAGCTGATTGACATTGTGCCGCGGCGGAGCGGCCCGGGATTCCGGCCGTCGGGCGAGGAAGGGGAGCCGTCATAGGTACGGCGCGGCCAGGCGCGCAATTCCGTCCCGCAATCTGACCGGCAGGCTCCGCGCGTTGAGCATCGCGGCGGTGACTTCGCGCGCCGACGCGAGCTTTTGCTCCACCAGCATCGCCATGTCCCGGGCGAACCGTTCGTCGTAACACTCCACCTCGAACTCGAAGTTGAGCCGCAGGCTTCGAGCGTCCCAGTTGGACGATCCGATCAGCGCCCAGCCGTCGTCCACCAGGAACATCTTGGAATGATCGAACGGGGGCGGCGTGTACCACACGCGGCAGCCGCGCAGGAGGACCTGCCAGAGCTGGGCGGTGGCCGCCCAATGCACCAGGGCGAGGTTGTTGACCGCGGGGAGCACGATATCCACCCGGACGCCGCGCATGGCCGCGACCGTGAGGGCACTGATGAGCCGGGCGTCGGGGACGAAGTACGGGGTGACGATCCGAATCGAGTGCTGGGCGCAGGCGATGGCGCCCAGACGCACCAGATACGCCTTTTCGAAGTCCTCGTCGGGGCCGTCCACGATACCGCGGGCGAAGACGGATCCGGCCGGCGTGAGGGCGGAGAACCATGCGTCGCCCGACAGCCGCTCCCGGCTGGTGAACAGCCAATCGTCGGCGAACACCTGCATCAAGTGCCCCACCACGGGGCCGTCAATCCGAAAGTGCAGGTCCTGCGTGGCATCCCGCGACCCGTGCGCCAGCACGTGACCCGCGCGGATGTTCATGCCCCCGGTGAACCCGACCCGCCCGTCCACCACCAGCACCTTGCGGTGGTTCCGGAGGTTGGTGTAGGCAAGTCGCCAGGGAAACAGCGTGCGACCGAACCGGGCCACAACCACCCCGCGGGAACGGAGGGCGTGGACCACGGGCGGCAACGAGTAGCGGGCGCCCACGTCGTCAATCAGCACGCGCACTTCCACCCCCCGGACGGCGGCACGCCCCAGGGCCTCCACGAATTCCCGGCCGGACCGATCGCGGTCAAAGATGTAGGTCGAGAGCGCCACCGACCGCTCGGCCGCCGAGATGGCGGCGAGCATCGCGGGGTAGGCCTCGTCGCCGTTCACCAACGCGGTCACCGCGTTGCCCGGCACGAGCGCCCGGCTGGTCACCCGATCCACCAATCGCGCGACGGGGGCGAAGCGCTCCAGGCCGGCCGGCAGGAGGCCGGGGCTCTCGGGCACGCCGACGCGGGGAAACTCGGCGGTGATGGTGGATACCCGGCCCGCGCGTTGGAGCGCGGCGCGGCGTCGGATCCGGTTGACACCGAACATCCCGTAGAGCGCCGCGCCCAGCACCGGCACCAACCAGATCAGCCCGACCCAGGCTACCGCGGCGCGGCTGTCTCGTTTGTACAGCACCGCGTGTCCCGACGCGATGACGGCGAGCAGGAGGGTGAGCCCGCCCGCGACGAACTGCCACACCTCGACGAGGACAGAGAGAAGGGTCATGGCGTGAGGGAATTAGTCGGACGATAAGGGATGGGGAAGGGCGGGTCCGACGACTGATTACGCGCGATTCACCGCAGAGTCCGCGGAGGCGGGGCTGGTGGAACGCCCTCAGGGATCTCTGCGGTGAATCCGGTAGTTTCACCGCTACTCCATTGCTGAGGGCTGCTACCGCCTTACGCGAAGACCGGCCGGCAGGATTGCCAGCATTCCCAGTATGGCGAGCGCCCAACCCAACGGCGATCGCCGCTCCGCGCTGGCGAGCTGCGCCGCGTGGTTCCGGAGTGCCGACTCGATCTCCGCGTCCGTGGCCTGGCGGGGGACCTTCCAGCCGTCGTTGGTGGTGTTGGCCGGGACCTCGGCGCCTGCCACCTGTCCGTCGGCGCCCAGGGTGACTAGAGCCGTGGCGTTATCGAGCCCGGGCGCACGGATGACAACGATCCAGGCGCCTTCGGCCGGGATCTGTCCGGTCACGCCATAGACCCCGGCGACCGGGCCTTTGCTGACCTGGAGATTGACGCTGCGGCGCACGCCGTTCACCAGGCCTTCGGCCGTGCCGGCAAGCACGGTTTCCACTGGTTGCCAGTGGTGGTAGGTACGCACCAGGAATCGGGCTCCACGCACCGGTGAGTGGTGCGGGTTGGTGGGGAACTCGATGCTGATCCAGGGCGGGCCCGCGTGGGCGGGAGGGGCGGCGACGGCGGTGGCGGCCAGGGTTGCGGCGACAATGGCAAGGCGGGACGACGTGTTCATGGCATCCTCATCGGGTGAGTGTTCAAGGTTAGGATGCCGCTGAACCCACGCGGGTTTGGGGTGCCGCCATGATCCCCCGGTCCACCGCCCACCGCCCACTGCCCACTTCCCATTGGTCACTGTTTCCGCCTCACCACCACATCCCCCTTGAAGCTCCTTACCGTCACGTCCGCGCCACCGGGGCCGGCGTCGAAGCTCGAGATCTTCCCTATACCGTCCCGCGCGGTGTGCGTCGGGGCCCGGGTCAGCTCATTCACAATACGCCCGTGATGGGTCGAGAGGTCAAAGCTCGCGGCCACGGCCGCGGGGAGCGTCAACTCCACCTTGCCTCCGTGGGTCTCAAAGGTGAACGTCCCACCGCGATCGAAGTCGCCGTCGTAGCGGATGTCGCCGGTGACGGATTCCAATCGCGCTCGATCCAACCGGGCGCTTCCCACCACGATGTTGCCGCTCACGGTGGACGCCGCCAGATCACCCTGGCCGACCTTGAGGGTGATCTGGCCGGCAGCGGTCTTCACCCGGACCCATCGAGTTCCGGCTGCGATATCCACGTTTCCGTCCATAGACTCGGCGTACACCTCGCCCACCTCACCGGTCACCTGGACACCACCGCTGACGGAGTAAAGATCCAGGCCGCCCGTGACGTCCGCCACGTGGATGTTGGCGCTGGCCGTTTTGATCCACACCCGGCTCCGCCGCGGCACCCGCACCTCCAAATGCGACGCCACGGTGGAGCCACCCAGGTCCTCGCCTTCGACGCCGAGCTTTGCGGCGCGACCACTCCCCCCCATGAAGAACCCTCCCGGCGCGGCGGTCCCGGTCACCGCCAGCGTGTCGCGGTCCCACCCGCTCACCCGCACCGAGCCCGGCATCATGTTGTGGATCCGAATCGATGCGTCCGCCGCGAGGGGAATGCGCCGGTCAATCCGTTGCTGAGCCCACGCGGCCGGCGCGCCCGGCGCCGCGAGCAGGGCGCACCACCCGACCAGAAACACCATGGTTTTCATAGCTCACCCGCGATTCGTGTGGCCCGTCGTAGCAGGTCCAGTTTCTGTTCGTATGCGGCCCACAGCAGTCGTGACAACTGTTGATTCTCAGGGCTCCGCGCCACCGCCGCCCGCGATTCCTGAATGGCGTCGTCCAGCACGCGAAGGCTGCGCTCCACCGCGGCGACCGCCTCCGGCGCCATGGTGCCCCGGTTGGTCAGGAGCACCCGCTCGATCTCGGCGACCGCGCCGGTATAATCCCGCTCCAGCGCCACCAGCGTGTTAGGCAGGTTGGGGGCCACAGCGGCGCGGCCCACCAGCGCCCGGTCGGATCGAAGGAACCAGGCGGTTAAGCCGGAGGACGCCGCGACCAGCACCGCGGCAGCGGCGGCTAGCCACCAGGTTCGCATCTGGACGACCCTGGCCGATCGCCGGCGCGCGCTCAGAGGAGCCGCAGGCCGGTCTCGCAGCCGGGCCGCGATGCCCGGCCACAGGTTCCGCGGCGGCTCGATGCTTCGCGGGAGCGCCTGAGCCTGGACCAGGAGGGCCTGGAACCGCTGGAACCGCGCCGCGCACGCCGGGCATTGCGCCAGGTGCCCATCCACCTGGTCTCGCATGTCGGGTTCGAGGCCACCGTCCAGGTGCGCTTCGAGGAGATCTCTCGTTTGTTCGCAGGTCATCGTTCCAGCGCCTCCCGCAAGAGCCGCCGGGCTCGGAACACTTGCGCTTTAGACGTTCCCGCCGCGATGCCCGTCATCTCCGCAATCTCGTCATGACGGTATCCCTCCACGTCGTGCAGCACAAAGGCCTGGCGCGCCCCTTCGGGTAGCCCCGCGATGGCCCGCTCCAGGTCCAGCCGGACCCCGGGGTTGCCCTCCTTCCCGGCATCCAACACCTCCAGGTCCGGTACTCCGGCGACCCGGGCTTCACGGCGGCCCGTGGAGCGCCGGTCCATGAATACCACGTTGACCGCGAGCCGGTAGAGCCAGCTCCCGAACGCGCTGTCGCCGCGGAACGAACCCAGCCGTTCCCAGGCGCGCACGAACACGTCCTGCGTCAGCTCCTCGGCCCGCGCGCCGTCGGCGACGAGCCGGAGACAGACCGCGTACACCCGCCCCGCGTGCTCGCGATAGAGCGTGGCGAATGCATCCTGGTCCCCGGCCTGGGCCCGGCGGATCGCGTCGGGCAGGCGTGACAGAGGACTATCCACGTGGCACGCGCTCCGCGACCTCCATTGGGCTTGACTCTGGGATGCCGGTGGACGGGCAGACGTTGGAACGGGAGGTTATGGAGGTTGGTGGAGGAGGGTAAAGGTGGAAGGTACCTCCACCATACTCCACGTTCCTGCGCCCTTTTCACCAACCTCTTCCGTCGCCAAGCTCTTCCGTCCCGTCAGCCGGCAACGCAACATTGGCCAGCCTTCCAGCCAGGATCCATGCCCCATGGCCGAGTCCAGCCAGAAGCCGTTTGCGCCGTTCGTGTCGGCCCAGCAGACCATGGCCGAGTTCACCCTCCGGTCCGTGGTGCTGGGTGCGATCTTCGGGATCATCTTCGGCGCGTCCACCGTGTACCTGGCCCTGCGCGCGGGGCTCACGGTCTCGGCGTCCATACCGATCGCGGTGCTGGCCATTGCCGTATTCAAGCGGCTGGGCAAATCCACCATCCTGGAGAACAACATCGTCCAGACCGTGGGCTCCGCCGGCGAGTCCATTGCCGCCGGCGTGGTGTTCACCATCCCGGCCCTGTTGTTCCTGGCTCAGGGCGAGGCGTATTTCAACTACTTCAATATCCTGACCCTGTCCATCGTGGGCGGGATCGTGGGCGTGTTGTTCATGATTCCGCTCCGCCGCGCGCTCATCGTGAAAGAGCACGGGACGCTGCCGTATCCTGAGGGGACGGCGTGCGCCGAGGTGCTCATCGCGGGCGAGCGCGCCGACATGGCGACCAGGGTGTTCCGTGGTCTCGGGCTCGCCTTCCTGTACAAGTCGCTCATGAGCATCGTCGGCCTGTGGAAGGACGTCCCGGCCTACGTCACGTCCCGGACGGGCGCGTATCCCAACGCCACGGTGCACGCGGAAATCACCCCGGAATACCTGGGCGTGGGGTACATCATCGGGCCGCGGATCTCGGGCAACCTGGTGGCGGGCGGGGTGTTGTCGGCGTTGGTGCTGGTCCCGCTCATTTCCCTGATCGGCGCCGGCCTGCCGACCGTGCTGCGCCCCGGCGTGGGCGATATGCTGATCTCGGAGATGAGCGCGGGAGAGATCCGGCTGGGCTACGCCCGGTATATCGGGGCGGGCGCGGTGGCGGCGGCCGGCCTGATCACGCTGCTCCGCACGCTGCCCACCATCGCCTCGGCGTTCAAGGAGAGCTTCGGCGCCTTGGCGGAGATCCGGGCCGGGCGGGTGCCCGTGCGGACCGAGCGGGACATCCCGATCACCTGGGTGATCGGCGGCTCGCTGCTGCTGATTCTTATCGTGGCCGTCCTGCCGCAGCTGCCGGGCACGTTCCCCGGGACCCTGCTCATGGGGCTGCTGGTGGTGGTGTTCGGCTTCTTTTTTGTGACCGTGAGCTCCCGCATCACGGGCATCATCGGCAACTCGTCGAATCCCATCTCCGGCATGACGATCGCGACCCTGATGGCCACGTGCCTCTTGTTCGTGGCGATCGGCTGGACCGGCGAGGTGTATCAGGCGCTGGCTATTTCCGTGGGCGGGATTGTCTGCATCGCCGCGGCCGAGGCCGGCGCGACCAGCCAGGACCTGAAGACCGGCTACATCGTGGGCGCCACGCCCATTTACCAGCAAATCGGGCTGGTGATCGGCGTGGCCAGCTCGGCCTTCGCGGTCGGCTGGACCTTGCAGACCCTGGACGCCTCGATGCGGTTCGAGGGCGTTCAGCACGCCATCGGCACGGATCGGTTCGCCGCGCCGCAGGCCACCCTGATGGCGACCATCATCAAGGGTCTGCTGGCGCAGGACCTCCCGTGGGGCCTGGTCTTCGTGGGCGCTTTCATCTCGGTGGTCGTGGAGCTGTGCGGGGTCCGCTCGCTGTCGTTCGCGGTGGGCGCCTATCTCCCGCTCTCGACCACCGCGCCCATCTTCGTGGGTGGGGCCTTGAAGGGCATCATGGACCGGATGAGCGGCCGGAAAACCGAGGAGACGGAGGTGACTTCCGGGATGCTCTACAGCACCGGCCTGGTGGCCGGCGGCTCACTCACCGGTATTGCCATCGCGCTCCTGGCCGGCATTCCCATCACCGTGGACGGCGAAGAGATCTCGGTGATGCGGTGGGTGCTCGACTCGGTGGGCGTGCACGGGTGGGAACGGCTGGGCGGCGTAGCGGACCTCATCGGACTCATCATGTTCGGCGTGCTGTGCGGCTTCCTGGTGCGGGCGGCTCGACAGAAGCTGGCCTAGGGGACGTACAGAGGCGTACCAGACGTACCGGGGGACGGACAGAACAGGACGGACAGAGACGTACAAGACGTACCGGGGGTCGGGCACCCAAGGTCCGAACCGTCAGATGCAGCGGCGGGATCGACGCCAGCCGCGGCGGCTTGGACTCCCGGTTTCCGTCCCCTAGTACGTCCGGTACGTCCCAGTACGTGGTGGTCAGGGTTGGGTGGGGGCCCTCGGGGCGGCCAGCTTGCTCTTCCGCACGCCGTACGCGAAGTAGATCACCAACCCGATCCCGAGCCAGATCAACAGCCGTTCCCAGGTCCGCCAGGGCAGTGACGCCATCAGGTAGATGGCGGACACCGCGCCCATGGGAGCCACGAACCACACGGCGGGCGTCTTGAAGGTGCGCGGCAGGTTGGGCTCGCGGACCCGCAGCACCAGAATCCCGACGGACACGATCACGAAGGCCAGCAGGGTGCCGATGGACACCAGGCTCCCAGCCTCGCGGACGGTGAAGATGGCCGAGAAGATTGCCACGCCCACGCCCGTGACAATGGAGGTGATCCACGGCGTGCGAAACTTGGGGTGGATCTGATTCACGAAGGATGGCAGCAGCCCGTCGCGCGACATGGTCCAGAAGATTCGCGACTGGCCGAGCAGCATCACCAGGATGACGGACGACAGGCCTGCGATCGCGCCCAGCTTGATCAGCGACGACATCCACCCCAGGCCCGCGCGGTCAGCCGCCACCGCGATGGGGTCCGGCACATCCAGCTCGCCGTAGGGCACCACGCCGGTGGCGATAGCGGATACCGCGATGTAGAGAACAGTGCAAACCAGAAGCGAGCCGATGATGCCGATCGGCATGTCCTTCTGGGGATTCTTGGCCTCCTGGGCGGCCGTGCTCACCGCGTCGAACCCGATGTAGGCGAAGAAGACGATCCCGGCGCCGGTCATCACGCCGGTCCATCCAAACTCACCGCGGACGCCGGTATTGGCGGGCATGAACGGCGACCAGTTGGCGGCATCAATGGCCCAGACGGCCCCCCCGATGAAGAGCAACACCACCGCGACCTTGATGATCACGATGACGTCGTTGACCCGGGCCGATTCCTTGATGCCGATGACCAGCAGGGACGTGACGATCGCGATGATCAGGACGGCCGGCAGGTTGAACATCGCGGTGACGGTGGAGCCATCAGCCATGGTGACCGCGGTGCCGCGGGCGGCGGAGAGGGCCGCCGGGAGGTGGATGCCGAGGTCGGCCAGGAAGGAGACCACGTAGCCGGACCAGCCGATCGCCACGGTGACGGCGCCCAGCGCGTACTCCAGGATCAGATCCCAGCCGATCACCCAGGCGATGAACTCGCCCAGCGTGGCGTAGCCGTAGGTGTAGGCGCTGCCGGCCATGGGGACCAGCGACGCGAACTCGGCGTAACACAGCGCCGCGAAGACCGAAGCCACGCCCGCCAGGACGAAGGACAGGACGACGGCGGGGCCGGCATTCTGGGCCGCTACTGTGCCGGTGAGCACGAAGATGCCGGTCCCGATAATGGCTCCGATGCCCAGCATCGTGAGGTTCATCGCACCCAGCGCGCGTTTCAGGCTGGTATCGGTCGCAGCCTGTTGCTGCAGGTCGGTGATGCTCTTCCGCCGAAACAGGTTCATCGGGGCCTCATGGAACCGGGAAAAGGGAGGGTGGGGCGCCGCTAGACTACGGCGTCCCCCGAACGCCTGTCAAGCATGGACCGCGTGGTGCCGGACGGTGGGGACGTTATATTGCCCGCGCTTTGGCGCTTTTCCCGAAGGGAGCATCATGCAACTGCACACCAAGATCTTGTTGGGACTGATCATGGGCGCGCTGGCCGGCGTGGGCGCCAACATGTTCGCCGGCGGGGCCGGCTGGGTCCGTTGGATCGGCGACAACGTGGCCAATCCGGTCGGCCAGGTCTTTTTGCGGATGCTCCTGATGACCGTGGTCCCCCTGGTCTTCGCTTCCATCTCGCTGGGCGTGGCGGGGCTGGGTGACGTCCGCAAGGTGGGCCGCGTCGGCGGGAAGACGCTGGGGTACTTCTTTCTTTCGACGGTGATTTCGGCGGTCATCGGCCTCACGTTGGTCAACCTGTTCCAGCCCGGCGCCGGCATGTCTCCCGAGATCCGCCAGGAGCTGTTCGACACCTACCGGTCCCAGGCGCAGGGGCTCCAGGCGGGCGGCGAGACCCGGTTTGGCATCAACACGTTCGTCAATATCGTACCCCGGAACCCGGTGCAGGCCGCGGCGAACATGGACATGCTGGCGGTGATTTTCTTCGCCCTACTGTTTGGCGCCGCGCTCACCCTGATCCGGCCGGAACGCGCCAAGCCCATGGTGCAAGTGCTGGAAGCGCTGGGTGACGTGGTCATCAAGATTATCGACTTCGCCATGAAGCTCGCGCCGTACGGGGTCTTTGGGTTGATCTTCGTGGTGACCTCCCGGTTTGGCTGGGCCATCCTGCAACAGCTCGGGCTGTACGTGGTCATCGTGGTCGCAGGCCTGGTGATCCACGCCACAGTGACCCTATCGGCCCTGGTGCGGATATTCGGCGGGCTCAATCCACTGGTCTTCTGGCGCAAGGCCCGGGCCAGCGTCATCACGGCGTTTTCCACCAGCTCGTCGAACGCCACGCTCCCCACCAACATCGCCGTGGCCGAGAAGGAATTCGGCATCCCGCCCACCGTGGCCGGGTTCGTCCTGCCGTTGGGCGCCACCATGAACATGAACGGCACGGCGCTCTACGAGGGAGTCACGGTCCTGTTCCTGGCCCAGGTCTTTGGAGTGGACCTGTCGTTCCCCACCCAGGTGATTGTGGTGCTGCTGTCGGTGCTCATGGCGATCGGGGCGGCCGGTGTGCCGGGCGGGTCGCTGCCGCTGATCATGGTGGTCCTGGCCACGGTCGGCGTGCCACCCGAATCCATCGCCGTGATCCTCGGCGTGGACCGGATCCTGGACATGTGCCGCACCACCCTCAATGTGAGCGGTGATCTCACCGCGGCGGTGTACATCGCGCGCAGCGAAGGTGGCTGGAAGCCGGAGATGGCGGGGGGGGCCGCCAAAACCAGCGCCCCGGCGTAGCGGGTGCAACGGCGTGAGAACCCGTTAGAGACCGCGAGTCCTTACGGCTCGCGGCTCACCGCTCACCACTCACCTCAATGCTCTGGCTCGTTTTCGCCGTCGCCGTCCTGGGGATGTTGGCCCTGGACCTCGGCGTGTTCCACCGGCGCGCGCACGCCATCGGCTTCCGTGAAGCCCTGGCCTGGTCAGTCGCCTGGTTTACCCTCGCGGTGGTATTCGCCGGGATCGTTTACCATTGGCGCGGGCCTGACCAGGGCTTCGCGTTCTTCGCCGGTTATCTGATCGAGTGGTCCCTCAGCGCCGACAACGTATTCGTCTTCCTGCTCATCTTCTCATACTTCCGGGTACCGGCGCAGTACCAGCATCGGGTGTTGTTCTGGGGTATCGTGGGCGCCGTGTTGATGCGAGCCATCCTGGTCACGGTCGGTGTGGTGCTCATCAACAAGGTGCACGCCATCGTGTATATCTTCGGCGCGTTCCTCATTGTGACCGGCATCCGGATGGCCTTCGCGGGTGACGTGGAGATCCATCCGGAGAAGAACCCGGTGCTCAAGCTGGTGCGTCGGATGATCCCCATCACCAAGCGCTACCACGGGGGGCGCTTTTTCCTCCGGCGCATGGGCAAGACCATCGCCACGCCGCTGCTCGTGGTCCTGACGGTGGTGGAGTCCACCGACGTGGTGTTTGCGGTTGACTCGGTCCCCGCCGTGCTCGCCATCACCCGGGATCCGTTCATCGTCTATACGTCGAACGTGTTCGCCATTCTGGGGCTCCGGGCACTCTATTTTGTGTTGGCCGGTTTCATGGAGATGTTCCACTATCTGAAGTACGGGCTGTCGCTGATTCTCGTGTTCGTCGGCGCCAAGATGGTGATGTCGGACCTGGTGGAGATCCCGACGTCGGTGGCGCTCGGCGTCGTGGCCACCATTCTACTGGTATCCGCGGTGGTGTCGCTGTTCGCGCCGCCCGAGTCTCGGGACGGTGGAACCGCGCCGCCCGGCTGACACCGCTCGGGCAGGAATGCCTCGACCAGCGGTGCGATGGGTGAGCCTGGTCGTGGCAGCGTTGTGCGCCGGGGGAGCGTTGGCGGCATGGCTTACCTGGCCGGACGTGGCCCCGCTGGCGGAGCGGAATCCGGAGACGACTGCGTTCATGGAACGCTACCGCACGCGCCAGCGGGAGGCAGGAGCATCCGCCGCGGTGGCGTGGGACCCGGTGCCGTACCAGGCGATCTCGGGTCACCTCAAGCGGGCCGCGGTGGCCGCGGAAGACATGGAGTTCTTTTTCCACCACGGCTTCTCCAGCAGCGAGGTAAAGGCGGCCCTCCGTGCGGCGTGGCGTGAGCTGGAGGCGCCCCGCGGCGCGTCCACCATCACGCAACAGCTGGCCAAGAATCTGTGGCTCTCGCCGTCCCGCAACCCGCTCCGCAAGCTCCAGGAGGCCGTGCTCACGCGCGCGCTGGAGCGGCATCTGTCCAAGCGCCGCATTCTGGAGGTGTATCTGAACGTGGTGGAGTTCGGCCCAGGCATCTATGGCGCCGAAGCGGCGGCGCAACGGTACTTCGGCAAGCCCGCGGCATGGCTGACCGAGGACGAAGCGGCGGCACTCGCCGCGAGCCTCCCGCGCCCGTCCACCTGGCATCCGGGGGTCGAGAGCCGGGCCTACGCCCGGTACACCGCGGAGGTTCGGCGTCGGATGGACGCAGCCGCGTTCCTGTGGCGCGCGGTGGGAGCCGAACCGCCGCAGGATAGCCCCGTGCTCCTGCCGGATCTCGACTCGCTGCTCAGGGCGGTGCGTGAATCGCTGGTGCTTCCCGAGACCAACCTCGTGGATCCGGTGGGCTCGGACTCGCTGCGCCGGCCGCCCGTGGACACTCCGCTCGCGAACCCTGTACTTTGGGGCCGATGATCCCCGCCGCCCCCGGGCCCCGACCCTCGCAGCGCCGCACTGTGGCCGACCGCCGGTCGGCGCGGACCCGCCGGTCGGGGCAAGACCGCCGGCAAAACGAGCGGCGTGGTGCCGCGCTGAGCCCAGCCCGGCGCGCCTGGGCCGGCCGCGAGCGTCGGGCGGCTGAACGGCGGCGCCACCCGGACCGGCGGGGCACGTTCGACCGGCGGTTTCGCCGCCGCCGCGACACGCCCACGCCGTACAGCGCCGAAGAGACCGGACGCATACAACGGATGTTCCAGACCGCGGGACAGCGGGGCACCTGTCCCGCCTGTGGGAGCGCTTTCGTCCTCTCGTCGGAACGAAGGCGCGGCGCGGACCGAGTCCGCAAGGTGGAGTGTTCCACCTGCGGGAAGGCCGCGGTGGTCACCAACACCTGGACGGCGAAGCTGTTGTTTGTCGCGTCCGACACCGCTGTCCGGGACGGCGTCCGGTCCATGATGGTCAACGCCGGACACGACGTGAGCGACGCGGCGGACCTCGAGGGCGCTCTGCGCGTCTGGCGCGAGAGTCCCCAGGACGTGGTGGTGGTTGATCTCTCGGTCCCCGGCCGGCTGGACGGTCAGGACGTCATCCGGCGGCTGCGGAGCGAATTCGCCGACGTGCCGGTGGTGGCCATGGGCCCGCGCGCGTCCTACGGCGTCGCTGATCCGCTGGCAGCCGCCAGACAGCTCGGCGCCCTGCGCACGCTTCGCATGCCATTCTCCACGCCTGAGCTCCTGACAGCCATCGCCGAAGCGCGTCGCGGGTAAGCCCCTCACCAACCTCCAAGGTCTCCCTCCTTGACCACACCTGCCGCCCATCCGGTCCTCGCCGGCTCCGCTGGACGGCTTGGCCGTTGGGGGGTGGTGGTGGGTGTCGGCGTGGCGATCGCCGCCGCGCCCCGACCCGAGGGCATCACCGCCGATTCATGGAATCTATTCGCGATCTTCGTGGCGACGGTGCTCGGCCTCACGGTACAGCCGCTGCCCGGCGGCGCCATGGTCCTCCTCGGCGTCGGCGCGACGGCGATCCTCGGCGTTCAACCGGTGGGGCAAGCGCTGTCGGGATACGGCGACCCTATCGTGTGGCTGGTGCTGGCGGCGTTCTTCATGTCCCGCGGCATGATCAAGACCGGGCTGGGCAGAAGGATCGCCTTCCTGTTCATTCGCGCGCTCGGCCGGCGGTCGCTCGGCCTGGGCTATTCGCTGGCGCTCACGGAGTTCGTGCTGGCCAGTTTCATTCCCTCCAACGCGGCACGCTCCGGCGGCATTGTGTTTCCCATCGCCAAAAGCCTGGCCACGGCGTACGACTCCGAGCCCGGACCCACCGCGGGACGGCTCGGCGCGTTCCTCATGGTGTTGCTGTACCAGTGCTGCGTGGTGAACTGCGCCATTTTTCTCACCGGCCAGGCGTCGAACGCGCTGATCGCGGCCTTCGCGCTTCAAACCGCCGGGGTCGAGCTCACCTACGGCCGCTGGCTGCTGGGTGCCATCGTGCCCGGGCTGGTGGGTCTGGTGGTGGCGGGGCTGCTGGTGTATCGCCTGTCGCCGCCCGAGATCACCCACACGCCCCGCGCCGCGGAGATCGCCCGTGAGGAGCTGGTCCGCATGGGTCACATGAGCCGGCCCGAGAAGATGATGCTGCTGGTCTTCAGTCTGGTTGCCGTCCTTTGGATGACCACGGCCTTGCACAAGATCCACTACGCGGCAGTCGCGCTGCTGGGCATCGGCGTGTTGCTGCTTTCCGGCGTCATTGACTGGGAAGACGTGAAGTCCGAGCGCGGCGGGTGGGATGTGTTCATCTGGTATGGCGGCCTGGTCCAGCTGGCCGGCGCGCTGGCGCAGACCGGGATCACAGAGCGGTTTGCCCAGGCTACGGCGAGCTTCACCACCGGCTGGCCCTGGTGGGCCGCGCTCCTGGGCTTGCTGCTGGTGTACTTCTACGCCCACTACGGCTTTGCCAGCATAACGGCGCACGCGACGGCCATGTACACGCCGTTTCTGGCGGTGATGCTTGCGGCCGGAGCGCCGGCGGGGATCGCCGTGCTCTCGCTGGCTTATTGCTCCAACTTGATGGCGGGACTCACCCACTATGGAACCACGCCCGGGCCCATCTACTTTGGGGCGGGCTACGTGTCGCAGGCCACCTGGTGGCGGATCGGTTTGATTGGGTCGGTGGCCAGCCTCGCCATCTGGATGACGGTGGGCGTGGCGTGGTGGAAGGTGATCGGGTTGTGGTGAGGGGAGAGCGGTAAGGCGGTAGCGAGGGTGTGAGTGGGCTGACAGCCCGTTCTACTCCTCGGCGAACAACTCCGCCAACGGCAGGGTGAACCCGGGCAGCACGTCTCCTCCGTCGAGTACTCCGCCGATTGCGAGCACGCGCGGTGCACGACCCGGTTCGTGCACCTGGACCGTTTGCGATAGCGGATCCACCAGCCACACCAGCCGCGTGCCGGCTTCCAGGTATTCCGCGCCCTTGGCCTGGAGCTCCGCGAATGGCTTGTCCGATGAACGGACCTCGACCGCCAGGTCAGGCGCGCCGGACACAAAGCCGCGCTGGCCTCTGGCGACCCGCCGGCGCTCCCGTGAGATGAAAGCGACATCGGGCCCACGCACTGTGTCCGGGTCCCGCGCCAGGATGTAGCCTGCCTCAACGTGCACCACCCCAAGGTGGCGGGGTCGAACGAAGGCAAAGAGCGCTCCCGTCACCACCGCCGCGAGCTCGGCGTGCCGGTCGCCGGCCGGGCTCACGGGAACCAACTTCCCGCGCACCAACTCGTAGCCGAAGTCCATCTCGCCCATGCGCTCGAGCTCTTCGGCCGTGACCAGATGTCGAGGGGCCATGGGGAACGCTCCCGGTTTGGAACCAGCACGCAAAACGTACCCTCGGCTCGGCGGGGAGGGCAACCTACCGCGGCGATGATCCAGGGCCGTCATCGTTTCTCCGCGAAATGAATCGAAAGAGCGAATCCGGCCGTCCAGCGTGGCGCTGGCTCCGTTTCCGGCCGCATCTTGGGTCAGCGAGTTCATTGGCTGCACCACCCCCCCCGCTTCCAGGCCTTGCTCACCAAGTACCAGGGCGAGGCGCATCGCTGAGCCGCCCCTGAGGATCAACGCTCCTTGGCGGTCTCAAACACGATGTACCGCACGTCGTCCGCGCTGATGGCCTTGAGCCAGGTGATCAATTCGCCGATCCGCTCCGGCGGCTCAGTCCCGCGCCCGCCCGTGATCTGCCGCTCCACCCGCACCGTGCGGCCGTCCTGGGCATAGGTCGAGCGGTAGCGGCCGAACCGGCTGGCGGCGTCCACGTTCGACGGGAGCTTGGCGCGCCAGCCGGCCGGCACCGTGATCTCCATGGCCCAGGACGTGGTGGACGGGCCAAAGACCTCCGCCACGTCAATCGGGTAGCGGCGCGATGCGCTGGACTCGAGTTCCGCCACCAGACGGGACAGCGGGTAGCCGGGCATGGGGACATCGAAGATGTAGTCCGATCCGGATGGTGATGCCGCGCGCGGCGCCCGGATGCTCACCGAAATCTTGGGCACGGCGTTGAGATCACGGCCGTCGAAGATGGTGAGGCTGTCCCCCGTGGCACCCTCGAACACCCCGTTGGCGACGGCACGGGTGAGCCGCTCACGGTCGCTCGCGGACATGGAGGACGCAGACGCCAGGGACTGGCGGAGCTCCAGTTGGGTGAATCCGGCGGAGGTGCGGGAGAACCGTCCGTTGAACGAGCCGTCGGACCCGAGCTCGCCGCGCAATGCGAAGGCGTTCCCGCTCTTGTCGGCTGGGGCCTGGGGCAGCGTCACCAGCTCGCCCTGACCGTCCGGCCGCACCAACAGACCCGGCTCGCCCTGGAGCTCGAACGCCAGCTCGCCGAAGGGCGCCAGCTCGGCCGTGGGGTCCGCGAACCGGAACGTGCCGCCCTGGTCCAGCGCGACGATCACGTGATCGAACGCCTGCGGCGTCGGCATGGTGCTGTCCGGCTCCCCGCCGAGCGAGACGATCACCGGATAGGCGGTCACGCCCATCCGGTGGGCCAGGGCCACGAGGAGGGTTGCTTTGTCCTTGCAATCCCCCAGCCGAGTGCGAACCACCTCGGCGGCCCGCCGCGGCTGATATCCCCCACGCCCCAGCGACAGGGAGACATACCGGATCTCCTGCGCCACCCAACGATAGAGGGCGCGCAGCGAATCCGCTCGATCCGCCGCTCCGGCGGTCGCCGTGCGGAAAACGTCCTCCAGCTCGGGACTCAGCTCGTAGCGATCGCGAGCCAGGCCGGCGTACCACCGCGCAATGTCGCTCCACCCAAGGGGGGACCCGATGGTCACGGATACATCCACCTCGTTCGGCCAGGCGGCGAACGGCTCCCGCTCGTTCACCGGGACGTCGCTCGTGGCCCAGGTGTACACCCGGCGACCGCGTTGCTCCCGGGTGTCGCGCGAGAAGCGCACGTTGTGTTCTTGCACCCGGGGCGTCAGCGCGGAGGGCACGTCCACGATGAGTCGCGAGCGCCGCGTCAAGGCCCCGGTGGTCACGCTCCAGGAGTTCCCGAAGCTTCGCGGCATCACGGGCTCCAGGATCTCAGTGGTGTAGCTGAAGTCCACGATCGTGCCGGGAGCCACGCCGCCCAGCGTGAGCCGCCGGATCTTGGTGTCGGTGTAGACCGGGTATTGATGGGGAACGGGTGCCGAGGTCTCCTGCTCGTGGGTGGGTCCCTCGCTGATGACGGTGCCGTCGAGAGCCAGCACGCGTACCCAGTTGACCGTCAGGCGCTCGCGCTTGTCCACGTAGGAGAATGTCTGCTCACCCCAGGACTCGGCGGCTTCGCGCGTGAGGATCTGGATCACCTGGCGGTAGGTGCTGCGGCCCCGCCCATCGGCCTCATGCACCACCACGCCGTCGTCCAGCAGGTACACGTAGGACTGGTCAGGGTGGTCCGCCGGATCCACGGCCAACCGGTAGATCGTGTCCGCGCGGACCGACGGATCACCCCGCGGCGTGATCACGGGCGCCTGCGCGCGCAGCGGGAGCGGGAGAGCCAGGGCGGCGGACAAGAGGAGGAATCGCATAGGTCGCCAAATCTCGGGCCGGGGGAGCGGGAAGGTCAATGACCGGTTGACCGGCGTTGCGCGTGGGACTCGTTGGGATCCTGTCCCACCATACACTCGCCTGCCGTCGGGTCCGTCACCGGCGGGTGTCACCCGTCCGGGCCAATGCCGTCCAAGGTGGAGGACGCCGGCGCAGACGGCTCCGGGTCCAGCGCACCCAAGTTAAGCCATGTCAAGGGATTGGAGGACCGCTGGCCGGGAAGCGTCCGGAGGGACCGATTCTTGCCTTCTTCAGTTGGAGCCCTCCTCTGGAGGCTGTCCATGCAGAGTCCCATCCTCTCCGCCACTCTCGCGACCCTGGTCCTCATCCCGCTGGGCTCCACTACAGCGCAACAGCGCGGCGCGCGAGTTGAGGGCGCCGTGACCGATGCCGTGTCGGGACGGCGCCTTGAGGGCGTAGCCGTCATCATCGCGGGCGATCTGGTTGGCGCGACTGACTCGCGGGGCCGATTCGTTGTGGCCGCGGTTCCGCTGGGGGAGCACCGGGTTCAGGTGACCCGGATCGGCTATCGGCCCAAGACTTTGCGGTTGCCGATTGCGCCCGATGACGCCGGCGGCCGAGTGTTCGTTGACGTGATGCTCGAACCCCTGCCGGTGGGGCTGGAAGCGGTGGTGGTGCGCGGAGACACCACCAGCCTGGTGGCCTATGGGTTGTACGCCGACTTCTACCGCCGGCGGCGCATGGGCATGGGTGGCAGGTTCATCACCGCGCGCGACATTGAGCGTCGCAGTCCGCTCCAGATCAGCGACATGTTCCTCACCATCCCGGGCGCATGGCTGAGCTACACCGCCTTTGGCGATCGGAGCTTCACCTTCCGGTCCGTTGCCGCGGGAGCGCTGCGCGGTCGCTGCGCCCCGGCGGTCTTCCTGGACCATGTCCGGATGACTGGGTGGTTGTCACTCGATGACATCGTGACGCCGGAGCGGGTGGAGGGCATCGAGGTCTACGCCGGCGACCTCATGGTGCCGCTACAGTTCTCGGGTGGGTGCGGGGCGATAGTCATCTGGACGAGGTAGAAAAGAGGACGGACGGAGGCGGTCAAGACGGGCCCCGGGACGGGCAGGACGGCCCGAGATGGCACGTGGAGGTCTAGTACGTCACCTGTGTAAGTCGGTACGTCAGGGCGTGGCAGGGTAGGCTGGGTTCCGCCCGGGGCGTGGGGCTTTAGGAGGTGAGGTCCGACCTGAGGTTACTCGTACCGCAGCGATTCCACAGGATCCACCTGAGCCGCGCGCCGGGCCGGCAGGATCCCCGCCGCGACCCCGATGCCGATGAGCGTTCCCACGCACGCCAGGACAATGGGCCAGGACAGCTTGGGGTTGGCGATGTACTGCATAGCCGGGTTGTCCTCGGTGGGAAGGGCGTCCACACCCAGAATGACCGCGGTGGCGAAGCCCAGTCCGATCAGGCCGCCGGTCAGCGAGATGAGCAGGGCCTCGAACACGAACTGACCCATGATGTGCCTCTTGCGCGCGCCGACGGCCAGCTTGATACCGATCTCCCGCGTCCGCTCCTTCACCACCACGTACATGATGTTGGCCACGCCAACGCCCGCTACCAGCAGCGTCAGGGCGCCCACCAATCCCATGAAGATCTGGATCCCGAGGCCGATCTTGGTGACCTCTTGCTCGCTTTCGATGAAATCCCACATGGCGAGCGCGCGCTCGTCGCTGGGGTCGAACCGATAGCGCCGTCCCAGCACCCGATAGAGGTCCTGCTTCACGCCGCCGGCCACCGTGAGGTCCCGTGGGTGGATCAGGAGGTGGCTCACGAACCGCGGACCGTAGATGGAGCGGAAGGTAGAGGCCGGAATGATGGCCCGGTCTTCGTCGGGGCCATTGTTGCTGGAATCCTGAAACTTCTTCGCCATCACGCCGATCACTACAAAGGGCAAGCCGTCCAGCGTGACCGTCTGCCCCACCGGATCGCCGTCGGGGAACAACCGGTCGGCGATCTTGTTGCCTAGGAACAGTACCCGCCGCTTCAGGTCCAGGTCCTGCGGATTGATGAAGCGGCTCCCTTCAGCCGGGAACATGCGGCGCAGGTCGCCGAACTCCGGGTACACGCCCTCCATGTAGGTGTTGGTTCGCCGGTCTCCCACCCGGAGACTGGTGCTGCCGCGCCCGTACGAGGGACTGGCGGCGTCCACTTCAGGAATGGAGCGGCGGAGGAGGGCCAGGTCCTCCTCCGTAAGGCGCACCCGCCGGCCGCGCGGGAGGCCCTCGAACGCCTTCCCGGTCTCGCCACCGTACACCATGAACATCCGCTCACCGGCGTTCAGCAGCCCGTCCCTGGCGGTGCGCTTCAGGCCTTCGCCGAAGCCCAGCAACAACACCACCGCGATCGTCCCCCACGTGATGGCGAACATGGTGAGGAAGGCGCGGGTTTTCTGCGTCTTGAGATCGCCGAGGAACTCATCCAGGAGAATGCGCCACATGGTTGGGTCAGCGGCAGAGCGGCGGACGTGATTGCGCCGGCGCGGCGTGTTGCCCCTTCTCCGGCTGCTGCCGCCCCCACCGCACTAGTATCTCAGGCATTCGACTGGATCCAACCCCGCTGCTTTCCGGGCGGGGAATAATCCGGCCAGGAAGCCGATGCCCCCCAACAGCGAGACGGTGACCAGCGCCACGGCGGGCGACAGCACCGGCTGGCCCACGATGTCGTTGGTGGGGAACATGGCGGCCACCTTGACCATCGCGACGGAGATGCCCAGACCGAGCATCGCGCCGATCCCGATGATAAAGAAGGTCTCAGTGAAAAACTGAAGCAGAATGTCGCGCCGCCTGGCCCCCACGGAACGCTTGATGCCGATTTCCCGGGTCCGCTCCTTGACCACGATGTACATGATGTTGGCGACGCCGATGCCGCCTACGGTCAACGTGAAGCTGCCCACCAGTCCAAAGAAGATGTTGAATCCCAGAAACAGGTACCCGAACATCTTCTCCCATTCGCTGGTGTCCCACACGGACAGCGCGTCCGTATCGGCGGGGTCGAACTTGTACCTGCGTCCCAACAGCCGGTATACCCGGCGCTCGACGTCTTTGGTGAGGGCGGCGTCGCTGGTACGGTAGATCATGTTGGCGATGTTGCGCCCGCCGAAGATGGATCGGTGGGTGGACGCCGGAATGAAGATCCGGTCCTGGTCGCGCGAGTTGTAGGAGGAGTTCTGCGTCTTGGCCGCCATGACGCCCACGACCGTGAACGGCACGTCGCCCACAAACACCTGCCGCCCCACGGCGGCGGTGTCGCCGAAGAGCAGTTCCTTCAACTTGTCCCCCAGCACCGCCACCCGGCGCCGCTGGTCCACGTCCGGTTGATTGATGAACCGTCCGCCTTCTTCGGGGATCACGTTCCGCAGGCCGCCGTACACCGGGAGCACGCCGGTGATATTGGGATTGGCGCCGTTGGCGCCGCGGCGGACGGGCGTGGTACGGCTGGAGTACTCCGGGCTGATCTCCACGATCTCCGGGATCTCGGCGTCCAGCACGGCCACGTCGTCTTCGGTGAGACGGATGGTGCGCCCTTCCGGGAACCCCTGGTAGGCCTTGGTGGTGCGACCGCCGAAGAGGATGACGATCCGCTCGCCCAGTCCGTGAAAGCGCTTGACCGTCTGGCGCTCGAGTCCGGTGCCGAACGCGAGCAGCACCACCACCGCCACCGTCCCCCACGTGACCCCGAGGATGGTCAGCGCCGTGCGCAGCCGCTGGGCCTTCAAATCCGCCAGGAATTCCCTCAACATCCGGGGCGCCTCGCCGGATCCCTAATGCCTGAAAGCTGATGACTCCTCACCCTATCTGATCTCCCTTGCCTGCGGCTCGACGACCTTGTCACCGTCACGCAGACCGGCCACCACCTCGACGTTGAGCGCGTCCGACAGCCCCGTTTTCACCTTCCGCACCTCGGTGCGGCCATCCGGCTGGAGGACGGTGACCGTGGCCGAATCGCCGGCGAAGGTCACCAGGCGCTCCGGAATCATGAGCGTGCTGTCCCGCCGCGCGATGATGATGTCCGCGTTGGCCGAATAGCCCGCGCGCAGCACCGCCCCATGGGTGTTCACCAGGGCGATCTCCACGGGAAATACCGTGGCGTTGTCTTGCTTCCGAGCCTTCAGCGAGATCTTGGCCAGCCGTCCATCCACCCGGGCCTCCGGCAGCGCGCCGACTTTGATGGTGACCGGCATGCCTTCCTTCAGCTTGCCGACGTCGATCTCGTCCACGGTGCCGCGGAACAAGAGGTCGCTCATGGCGGCCATGGTGAGGAGGACGGTGCCTTCCTGATAGGTGCTCAGCGGTACCACGGGGTCGCCGATCTCCACCGTCTTTTCGAGAATGAACCCGGTGATGGGAGACCGGACCACCGTCTCGATATCATCGTTGGCGATCTTGATCTTGCCACTTTCGAGCAGCGCCAGCCGCTCGCTTGCCATCTGCACCTGCACCTCGACCTCCGAAAGGCGGCGCAGCGTGCCTTCGTGCTCCTGGTCCGACACCAGCCCCTGCTCCTTCAGGGTCGAGAGTCGCGTGGCATCCCGCTTGAGGTTGTTCAGTTCCAGCTCGCGGAGCTCCACCTGCCGCCGCGCGTCCGCCAGCTCCAGGGGGGTTGGGTTCGGCTTGATCTCCAGCAACGGATCGCCGGCGCGGACAAAGTCGCCCACATCCGCGAACCGGGCCCGAACCACGCCGGAGCTTTGGGACTTCACTTCGATCTCGATCTCAGGCTCGATCGTGCCCACGGCCAAGGCCTTGTCTACGATCTCGCCCCGCGTCACCGTGACGGTCTTGGTGGTCCCGTCGTCGGAACCGTCCGCCTTGGATCGAACCACGGCGACGCCCGCGCTGGCACCGACCACCACCACGGTGCCGATGAGCCACTTGGTCCTGCGCTTCATGAAAAGCCCCGGCTGGGAGGAAAGACGAATTGTCGCAGTTTGCTACGGGGAACTACGAGGGGGGTCGGAAGGGGGTTTCAGGAGGTCATCCGGCCCTCCGTCCAGGCGCGCCCGTCAACCAGCTCGCGGCAGACGTCGAACGCCGACCGGCCCGCGGCCTCGGCCGCGAAGTTGACCACCACCCGGTGCCGCAGCACCGCCAGGGCCACCGCCCGCAGATCATCCAGATCCGCCATGGGACGGCCGTCCAGCGCCGCCCGGGCCTTGGCGCCCAACACCAGGAACTGAGAGGCGCGCGGCCCCGCACCCCAGCTCACGTACTCGCGCACCGACGCCGGGGCCTCAGGGTCAGACGGGCGGGTCATGCGGGCCAGCGCCACCGCGGACCGCACCACCACCTTGGGCGCCGGGATTCGCCGCACCAGGTGCTGCATCTCGATCAGCTCGTCCGCCTCCAACACGGCCCGGACCGGGTGCTCCTCGTCACCGGTCGTCTCCTCGACGATCTGTTCCTCTTGATCCCGGTCGGGGTAGGGGACCTGAAGCTCGAGCATGAACCGGTCGAGCTGCGCCTCGGGCAGCGGATAGGTCCCTTCCTGCTCGATGGGGTTCTGAGTCGCCAGCACGAAAAAGGGGCGGGGGAGCGGATAGGTCGTGCCGGCGACGGTCACCTCATGCTCCTGCATGGCCTGAAGCAGCGCCGCCTGGGTCTTGGGCGGCGTTCGGTTGATCTCGTCCCCCAGGACAATGTTGGCGAACACCGGGCCCTGGACGAAGCGGAAGAGCCGTTTGCCGGTGGTCAGGTCCTCCTCGATGATCTCGGTGCCGGTGATGTCGCCCGGCATCAGGTCAGGCGTGAACTGGATCCGGTGGAACTTGAGGGCGAGAGACTCCGCGATGGTCTGGACCATGAGGGTCTTGGCCAGGCCGGGTACGCCCACGAGCAGGGCATGTCCGCCGGACACCACCGCGGCCAGGATGCCCTCAAGGACTTCCTGCTGACCGATGATCCGGTGGCGCACCTGCTCCAGCAGGTCGTGCCGGGCGCGCGCCAGGCGGTCCAGCAGTTCCACATCGTGATCCTGTACGCGCGCCGGCTGGGCCATTAGAGCGATCTCCGAAGACGTTGTGGACCTCTGCCCTCGTCAAAATCGTACCCGGAAACCGCTCCAATAGCCACTCTCCGTTTGCTTGCGAAAAATTTCACAAGGAGTAACATTTCCCGCGGTTTCATGGTGCCCAACGCCCCTGCTGGCCGCGCGATTGGCGAGGGTTACCGCTACGTTGGCCTGGGGTGCACGTTCGCCGGGGGCATCGTAGTGTTTCTGGCTGGCGGATGGGGCCTGGATCGGTGGCTGGGGACCACTCCGTTGTTCACGTTGGTGGGCATGCTCGCCGGAGCCGTGCTCAGTTTTCTGAACGTCTACTGGAAGTTGAAGGCAGACACGGACCGGCGCACGGAGGCGGACCGGCGGACCGGGGGACCGGCGGATCAATGACACGGGCCGTAGGGCTCGGCGTGGGTCTCACCGTCTTGGTCGGCGTGGTGGCCGGCGTGGCCTGGGGTGGCAGAGCTGTGGTCGGGGCCGTGGGGTTCGGGCTGCTGGCCACGGCGGTGCAGGCAGCCGGTATCGCGTTCGTTCGTCCGGCACTCGGGGCACCATTGGCGATGTTCATGAAGCGGTGGGGCGTCGGGATGGCCTTCCGGCTCACCGGGGTGATCGCGTTCGCGGTGGCCGTGGCCCTTCGACCGGACGTGTTTCAGCCCTTGCCGTCAGCGGTCGGCTACGTGGGCGTCATCGTCCCGCTCTTATTCGTGGAGACGCGGTACCTCAGATGATCCAGGCGCCGAACATTGGTGAAGTGGTCATGCACCACACGGCGGACGCCTACGCCATCGGCATTGACCCGTTCTTTTCCCTCTCGTGGCAGAAGTGGCCCGATCTCCATGTCGGGCCGGTAACGCTCAATCTGACGCCCACCAAGCACGTCGTGTTTCTTTTCATCGCGGCTGGGCTGGTTTTCCTGACCATGTGGGTTGCCGGTCGAAAGCTGCAGCGACAGCGGGCGGGACAGCGGGCGCCGACCGGGATGGCCAACGCCATTGAGGCGATGGTGCTGTTTGTACGGAATGATATCGCGGTCGCGAACATCGGGCATGGCGGAGTGAAGTTTGCCCCCTACATCCTGGCGCTCTTTTTCTTCATCCTCTACTCGAACCTGCTGGGATTGATTCCGCACGGTTCCACACCGACCGGCAACCTGGCGGTAACCGGAGCGCTGGCCATCACCGCGTTCCTGACAATCGAAATCAGCGGTATGGTGGCGCTGGGCCCCAAAGGGTACCTGCGTACCATTTTCCCCAAGGCGCCGGGCCTCACGGGCGTGGGGGCCCTGGCCATGTCCGTCGCCATGGGGCCCATTGAGATCCTGGGCAAGTTCGTCAAACCGTTCGCCCTGGCGGTGCGGTTGTTCGGCAACATGACCGCCGGGCACTTCGTGATTCTGTCGCTGTTCGGCCTGATCTTCCTGTTTGGGCACCTCCAGGTGTGGAACTGGGGTATCGGCGTGCTCACGGCGGCGCTGGTGCTGGGGATCATGCTGCTGGAGCTGTTCGTGGCGTTCTTGCAGGCGTATGTGTTTGCGCTGTTGACGTCGGTGTTCATTGGTCTTATGCAACATGAGCATTAGCGGCAAGGCGGCAGAGCGGCAGAGCGGCCGATAAGACAAGAGGTTCAGGAATGGCTCGAGCGTCTCGCGCCACTCCTGTAGTAACCGGTCGAATGACCGGTGAAGCCCGTTGACCACGAGGTCACAGGCGGGCAAGCGCGGGGGCGGCTGTTCGGAGAGACGGCAGCCGATGCGCGAGACGCAACGGGCGTGACTCTCCCCAGTGACGAGGTTGATCAGATGTTCCAGTTTCTCGCGATGCTCCAGCAAGCGGCGGGTGAGCTGACGGAAGCGCAGGCCATGGTTGAGGCCGCCAAGAACACCAACTCCCTGCTCGGCGCGGGGATCGGGATCGGGCTGGCCATTATCGGCGCCGGGCTGGGCCTGGGCCGGATCGGCGGGCAGACGGCGGAGGCCATCGCGCGGCAGCCGGAAGCCGGCGCGGAGATCCGGGGTGCGGCATTGATCATCGCGGTGCTGCTGGAGGGCGCCACGATCATCGCCCTGGTGTTCGCCCTGCTCTTCAAGTTCGTGTAAGGCGGACCGGTGATCTCACTCACCCCGGCCCTCAGAACGGCGCAGGAGCATGCCGCGGAGGGCCCCGCCTCGCCGTTCGAGGTGAATTTCGGCCTCTTCTTCTGGACGTGGGTCGTTTTCATCGCCCTGTTCTTTGCGCTGAAGAAGTTCGCGTGGCCCGCCATTCTGAAGGCCACCGAGGAACGGGAACGGAGGATCAAGGCGCAATTGGAGGACGCCGAGCGGATGAACACGGAAGCGAAGGCGGCCCTGGAGGAGCACCGGCAACTATTGGCCGGGGCCCGAGATGAGGTGCGCACCGTGCTCAACGAAGCCAAGACGGTGGCGCAGAAGGAGCGGGAGGCGCTGCTGGCACGGACCCGACAGGAGCAGGAGCAGATGCTCGACCGTGCCAAACGCGAGATTGACGCGGAACGGGAACGGGCGGTGACCGAACTGCGCCGAGAGGCGGTGGACCTCTCGCTCGCGGCGGCGTCCAAGCTGATCGAGGAGCGCCTGGACAACGACGCGAATCGGCGGCTGGTCACGGAGTTCCTGGGCTCGCTCGGGAAGGGTCATTGAGAGAGCCGACCATCGCCCGGAACTACGCCGAGGCCCTGTTCGCCGTGGGGGAGCGAACCGGGGATACCGTGGCGTTCGGCGACCTCCTCGAAGCCGTGGCCGGCGCGATTGCGGCGGACGAACGTATTCGGCTCATGCTGGAAGCCCCGCGCACGCCGAAGACCCAAAAGCAGGCGCTGCTCGGCAAAGCGCTAGCCGGTCGAGCGCCAGAGTCCTTCATTCGCTTTCTGGGCGCGGTGGTGAAACGTGGCCGGCAGGGGCTGTTCGGCGCGATCAGCCTGGAGTACCTCAAACTGGTGGACGTGAAGCTGAACCGGGTTCATGCGGCGGTCACGCTGGCCCGCGAGCCTGACAAGGCCCTCGTTTCCGAGATCCGGCGTCGGCTAAGTGACCTGACGGGCAAAGACGTGGTGCCACACGTGCGAACCGATCCCCGTATCCTCGGCGGGTTGATCGTACGGATGGGCGATCGCGTCATGGATGGGTCGGTGCGGCGACGGCTGCTGGCGTTGCGGCGGCAGATGATAGGCCGGTAATGAGTCAGCGGGTGGGCTTCATCGGTCTCGGGGCGATTGGACGGCCGATCGCGCGGCACGTGGCCCGGCGGTTTGGCGCGATCGTCTGGAATCGCACGACCGAGCGGGCGCGCGCGTTCGCGGCCGAGACGGGCGCGACGATGGCATCCTCCCCCACGGAGGTGGTGCAAGCGGTCGAGGTCGTCGTGACCTGCCTCCCGACGTCGCGCGAGGTGCGGGCCCTGGTGGACGCGACCGTGTCCGCCTGGCGGTCGGGCCATCTACTGCTGGACGTCACCTCCGGCGACCCGGCGACCTCACGAGAGATCGCCGCCACGCTGGCGAGCCGAGGCGCGGCGTTGGTGGACGCACCGGTCAGCGGGGGAACCGTGGGCGCTGAGGCCGGCAAGCTCACGGTCATGATGGGCGGCGAGACCGGTGCGGTGGAGCGGGCGCGGCTGGTCGTGGAGTCGTTTGCCGCCACCATCGTGCACGTTGGCCCGGTCGGCGCCGGGCACGCTGTGAAGGCCATCAATAACGCGTTGCTCGCCGTCAGCATCCAGGCGGCGGGCGAAGGCCTGGCCGCGCTGGTCAAGCTCGGCGTGCCGGCGACCAAGGCGCTCGAGGTCATCAACGCGTCGAGCGGCCGCTCCAACGTCACGGAGAACCTGGTGCCCCAGAGGGTGGTGACCCGGGCGTGGCCGCGCACCTTCCGGCTCGCCCTGCTGGACAAGGACGTCGGGATCGCGCTGGACGTGCTGAAGCAAACCGGGGTGCCGTTTGAGGCGATTGGCATGGCGAAGCGGGTCTTCGAAGCGGGCCGGAGGGAGCTGGGGGAAGAAGCGGATCACGTGGAGCTGATCAAGGTGATCGAGAGACAGGCGGGCGTGGAGATCAGGTAGGAAGCGGACAGAGGCGGACTTGTCCGCCCCCGTCCGCCCGATTGTCGCGGCCGCTATCTGAAATCCACCCTCGGCACTTCCGCCGCTCCCGGCGTCGTCAGCTCGAAGTACTCTCGCTCCTTGGCACCGATCACTTTGGCCGTCAGCACTTGGGGGAATTGGCGGATGAAGCCGTTATGCGACTGCACAGCGGCGTTGTAGTCCTGGCGGGCCGTGGCGATACGGTTCTCCGTTCCTTCAAGCTGATCCTGAAGCGCCCGGAAGTTCTCGTTGGACTTGAGCTGGGGGTACGCTTCCGCGATCGCCAGCAGACGACCCAACGCGCCGGTGAGGCCCTGGTTGGCCTGGGACATCTGGCCCAGATCACCGCCCTGGATGGCGCCTCCCAGTCTGGCGCGGGCCTCGGCCACCGCCGTGAAGATCTGCTGCTCCTGTTGGGCGTAGCCCTTCACCGTCTCCACCAAGTTCGGCACCAGATCGGCCCGCCGCTGCAGTTGGACCTGGATCTGGCTCTTGAAGGCGTTGACCTGCTCGTCCAGCGACTGGATGCGGTTGTAGCCACAACTGGTGAGCAAGAGAGTCGTCAGGAGTAGGCTCAACATCCGGTTCATGGCATCGTCTCCGTGAGAGAGCGGTCGGGATCGTTCTCGGTTATCAGGGGTCGGCGGTTGCGAGTCATCTGTTATCAGCGCTCAGCTTCCCTCATCCATCATTGGCCCAGCCCGTCAATGCACTCCACCAGCCGCTCGATCGCCTCGACGTACGCCTCTCCAGCTTGGTCGAAGGGTTCCAACCGACGGGCCGGGCGCCCGCTCAGCTGGGCCAGGGGCCAGGCAAATGCCTGCGCCTGAAATCCCGCGATCTCCGCGGCCTTCGCAACCAGCTCATCCGCGCCGCGCGGGAGTGTGCTCCCTTTTAGGCGGATCAGGGCGCGGAACAATACGAAGAAGGTGCCCGCCGAGCTTTCCAGGAGCTGGCCCAGGGCGCGCCCGTCGCTCTCCACCGCCGCGAAGTGGGAGCGCAGCTGCAGGAGCTTGCCGCGCGCTTCGCGCTCGAGTTCCGTCCGGAGGTCCGCGGCCGATGTCTCGAGTCCGGCAAAGGGATCCACCCCGCGCACCACACGGTGCGCCTGGCGCATGTCCTCGATCTCCATAGCGAACACGTCAGCAGACGCCCGCCAGCCCGTCTCCGTCACAATGAGTGGAGGAGGTTCCCGCCTGGTCCAGTCCGCGATCAGGCGACCGATGGGCCTCAGTGTGGCGGGCCGCGCGTCCCGCAGCACCAACAGCAGGTTGATATCGGACCGTTTGGCGTGGTGATCGCCTCGGGCCGCGGACCCGTACAGCACCAGCGAGACGAGGTTGTCGCCCAAGGCGCGTTCCAGGTCGCCCGCGAAGGTTTCGAGCCGGGTGAGTGAGTCACGGGCCATCTGTCAGAACCTCCCCGATGCGCCACCGCCGGAAAACCCGCCACCACCGCCGAACCCCCCGAACCCCCCACCGCCAAAGCCGCCGCCGCCGCCCCAGCCGCCGCGAGACCGTCCACCGCCCCGACCGCCCAGCAGCAGGGAGAGCAACAGCCACTGCAGCCCTCCCGCGCGGCGGAACCGCCCTCGGCCCCCTCGGCTCGAGGCCACCGATCCGACGATGGCGAACATCACGAACAGCGCGATGAGCGAGACCAGCATGCCAACCGAGCCCGGCGAGATGGACGGCTGGCGGCGAACGCGGACCTGGGCTCCCGCGCCGGTCAGTTCAAAGTGGAACTCCTCGGCGTAGGCGTGGCCTAACATCGCCACACCGACCAGGAGTCCGTCGGCATAGTTGCCGCGTTCAACCGCCGCCTGCCCGATCGCGTCACGGATGCGACCGGCGCGCGCATCGGTGATGAACCCCTCCGCGCCAGACCCGGTGGCGATCGCGAGGTCGGCCAGCCCGTCCCCGGGACGCTGGCCCGGCTGGAGCAACAGGATGACACCAGCGTTCCGCGCCTGATCACCCGCGCCACCTTGCGCTCCGACCCGCCACTGCCGGCCGATGTCACGCGCCACCTCGATGGAGGGCCGGCCGGCCAGGTCCGGCAGGGTGACGACCACGATCTCGCCGCCGGACTTGGTCCGGACCTCGTCAATCACAGCGAGCATGAAGCGTTCTGTCTCCGGCGGGATCACGTCAGCAAAGTCGTTGACGTACCCGACAGGAGCAGGAGCCTGGACCTGGGCGACGAAAGCGAGCAGTATGAAACTGAGCATGGCGATGTATCGTACGTTGCCCCGACTGGACAGTTTCAATGTGGGACAGGGTACGCGCCGGCGGCAGTCCAGTGCGGCGCCCCGATCCTCCCCGGCCGGCACCTAGGAAAAATGTCCGAGCTACCTGGTGAGCTGCTGAACGGCCTCGCGGGCCGGTACACGGTGGAAGACGTGATCGGGCACGGCGGCATGGCGACGGTCTACCGGGCTCACGATCAGCGCCATCACCGGCCGGTGGCCATCAAGGTGTTGCGGCCGGACCTGGCGGCATCCATCGGTCCGGATCGATTCCTCAAGGAAATCGAGATCGCCGCGCGATTGAGTCATCCGCATATCCTGCCGCTGCACGACTCCGGTGAAGCTGGCGGGCTGCTGTACTACGTCATGCCGCTGGTTGAGGGCGAGTCGTTGCGCGGCGTGCTCAGTCGGTTGGGAATGATGGATCTCACGGGCGCCGTGGAGATCAGTCGGCGCGTGGCCGACGCCCTGGATTACGCGCATCGCCAGGGTGTGCTGCACCGTGACATCAAGCCGGAAAATATTCTGCTGCCGGAGGGGCACGCAGTGGTGGCGGACTTCGGGATCGCGAAGGCGGTGAGCACGGCGGGCGGCGCCGGGCTGACGCGTACGGGCATTGCGCTGGGAACGCCGGGCTATATGAGTCCCGAGCAGGCGGCGGGGAGCAGCGACCTCGATGCCCGGACCGACGTGTATAGTCTTGGGGTGGTGACCTACGAGATGCTGGTCGGCGCCATCCCGGGTCTCTGGGTCTCGGAGGATACGCTGAAGGCCGGTCGTTTCCTGGACGCTTCGCCCGAGCATCGCGCCAAGCTCGACCGTCTCCCTCGCGGCATGGAGCGGGCCCTGGTCCGGGGGATGGCCGTGCAGCGCGCCCATCGGTTTCCCACACCGGGTGAGCTGGCCAGCGC
>DASWGV010000131.1:0-2756 GCA_036393515.1 Gemmatimonadales bacterium
CAACACGCCCGTCACGTTCAGCACCGCACCGGGGACCAGCGGGGCGCGGTTGATGGTCACGTCGGCGTCAACCACCACCTGGAGCGCACCCGACCCGTCATTGGTGGTGAGCACCAGATCCCCGCCCTGCGTGACCGTATCCGTGATGGCCGCACCGGTCACCTTCACCAGCGCCGCATCGAGTGCGCCGGTCTGTGCCGCCGCGGCCGTCGTGACATCACTGGCCACCCGCGCCGTCCCGGTGCCGAACGTTTCAACGGTCACGTCTTGTAGCACCGGCTGGGCCTCGCGGCTGGCGACGGTTCCCGTGAGGCGGACGCTGTCCGCGACCGCGACCGCGGCGGACGCCACGCGGACCGCCCGGAGCGATCCCACACCGTCGTGAATGAACAGGGTCGAGTCGCCAAAGTTGCTCCAGGCCGAAAGCGTGACCGCCGTAACCGCGGCACGCGTGCCCGGGGCGGCCGCCCGCACCTGCGCCACCGTCATCACCGCGATCCGAACGGTGATGTCGGATTGACCCCGCGGCTGGACCCGCCACGTGCCACCAGCCGTCAGCACGATCACCCCCGTCACATCCAGCACCGCCGCCGGCACCATCGGGCCGCGATCAATACCGGTGGCAGGCTTCACCATGGCGACCAGCTGCCCGCTCCCATCGTCCAGCGTGAGCCGCAGGCTGTCACCCACCGTCGCGGTATCTATGACCCGGGCATTCAGCACGCGCGCCAGCCGGGACTCGGCGGTTCCGCCGGAGGCAGCGGCGGCTTGCGCGCTGGTGAGATCGAGCGCCGCCGGAACCGTGGTGGGCGCCACCGGAAACACCGTGGGATTGGTCAACACTCGGCTGCCGAAGCGCTGGCCCACCGTGCCCAGCACCCGCACGCTGTCCCCTGCCGCCACGGCGGACCGGACGCCCACCACCATCAGCGCACCCGAGGCCTCGGATAGAAACAGCGTGGAATCACCGAACGCGGCACTGTTGTTCAGCGCGATGCCGGACGCCACCAACCGGCGGCCCAGCGTCGCGGTGGCTAGATCGGCCAGGGAGCCCAGGCGCGGGTAGCCCACGCCCAGCTCCAGCCCCAGCGTGTCGTTGGCCTGAACCACCACGGAATCCGGAGAGACGCGCACGATCTCCAGGGAGTCACCCAGGAGGCCCGCGTCCACCACCACCTGGTACCGTCCCACGGCAACGCCCGGCGCGCGAAACACGCCGGCGGCATCAGTCGTCACCGAGGTGGCCGTGTCCCGCGTGCCGGCTACCACCAGCTTGACCCGCACGTTGGCCAGCAGCGAGTCCCCGGTGTCCAGCGCGCGCGAGGTGTTGCGATCCAGGAACAGCGTCCCCGCCACGTCGCCACGGGCGTCAATACCCAGCACGCGATCCTGGCCCGCGTTGTCGCACGCGGCGAGAAGCAGCAGCAGAAAGGCCAGCAGGGCTCTCACGTCCGTCCGCCCGTACGTCTTGTACGTCTCTGTCCGTCTCCGTGTCCGCCGGTCCGTCAGCGCCCGAAGGATCCACGGCGCTTGCGCCCGCCTCGCGCCTCTAACCGCCAACTGCCTCACGGAATACTCCTCACGATCCGCGGACCAAGAACATTGGCCACCGCAAGTGGCAGATGCCGCCACAGCCGCGGCCCCCAGGAGAATGCTCCGTCGTCCGGCGACGGTGTCGCCGCCTTGCCGGTCGCGCTCCATTGGTACCACCAGAGCGGCTCATCCCGCGAGCCCCATTGACTCTTGAACCGATGGGTCCCGCTCCCTGGGGTGCAGCGTCCAAAGTTGAACAGCGTGACGCCCTCCGCTGCGCAGCGTTCCATGAAGGACCAGTAGAGCAGCATGTTGGGCGCCGCCGCGTTGTACTCCTGCAAGGCGGACGCCCAGGTCATTTCGAACTCCGTACCCCACCGGATCCCGCACCCAGCCGCTACCGGCTTAGCCCCGGCGTACACACAGCCAAACCAGACGTCGGCCCCCAGACCTGACCTGATCGCCTCGAACAGGCGGCGCGACTGCACCGGCGTCCCCAGGTCGCGCATGTGGCGCGCGAAGACGCCATAAAAGGGTTCCATCTGATCTGGGCCAAAACGCGCGACCATGCCCTCCTTCTGCGGCCGCCGAACCTGGCTCCGCACCTTGGCCGGCAACGCCTTCCACACCGCCTCGGCGCCGACGGGCGGAAGGTCCAGCACCACGGTGATCTTGCGGTGCGAGACGGTCAGTCCGACGTCCTGCTCTCTCCGGGAACGCAGCTCCAGGAGTCCCACACCCGCCCGCTCCGCCAACTCCCGCGCCCTACCTCCGAGTGCTCGCACCGCTTCCACGGACCCTAACGGCCCGCCGTAGTTCACGAACGGCATGGACACCAGGTAGTCGCCAAACAACCGGCTCTTGACCCGCACCAGCGGGAGGAGCCCGGCCACCTGCCCGACATCATCCCGTGCCACCAGATAGTGACACTCATGCCCCAGTACGCTCTCCTGAATTCCCCGCCAGCCGTAGAGATGAAACGGCGTCCAGCCGGGCCAGGCCCGCACCAATGCGTCCCACTGTGTCGCGTCTCCCTCGAAGGCCGAGACCTTCATCTCGCAACCGCCGCATCCGCCTCGCTGAGCTTCGGGTTTTCGGCAAGAGGCTGAAACCGGAATTCGGCTAACAGCCGCTCCAGCTTGCGCGCGGTTCGATGCAGGCCCCCGTAATGCCGGGCCGTGGTGGACCAGGGCAGGCCGGGAACCCGCGGTTGGTCGGGGTCC
>DASWGV010000132.1:0-35584 GCA_036393515.1 Gemmatimonadales bacterium
GCGGCGGTGGAGGGACTGACCGAGGCGACCGAGGGCCAGCCGCTCCGGCCGCCGGCGTCCTACGAAAAGCTCCAGAAGCTCGTCAGCACCCAGCTGCCCACGAATGAGGTGCAAGGCAGCGCGACCGATGCGAGCACGGCGTTCGTCGGCGACTTCCGCCAGGTGGTCATCGGCGCCCGAACGAACATCACGTTGGAGGCCACACGCGAAGGCGGGGACGCCTTCGAGCGGCTGCACGTCTTATTCCGCGGCTACCTGCGGGCCGACTGGACGGTGATCCAGCCCAAGTGGCTCACGAGGATCATCGGCATCATTCCATGAGTTGCAGGAGGGTGCGGGGTTCCGGTGGCGCTTTGCAGCCAGGCGCGCGGCCTAGGCCCAGGTCGTCGGAAACACCGGGCCCCGCTTCCCCTTCGCTGGATGAGTGTTGCGAGCGGACGCGCGACGTGATGGACCAGCTCATCGGCGCCGCGGCCGCGGTGCGGATCCAGGCTCCCGGGAGCCCGGCTTTCTGGAGCGCGATGGATCCGCTAATGCGGGCACTCGAGGTAACAGTCGCGTGGGGACGCGAGATCACCGCTCCACGGGGCGCGGCGCCGCCACCCCTACAACTGGTAGAGAATTCGTGAACCTGGCCACGCTGGGGATGCAGGTGGAGCGCACCGACGTCGATGCCGCCAGGCAATCGCTCGACAAACTCACCGCCTCAGCTGCCCAGACCGAGAAAGCCGTCCACGGTCTAGAGGCGGGCTGGTCGCAGTTCACCGGCGTCACCAAGGGGACGAGTGTCGCGGCGACGGACACGGAGCGGGCGCTCTTCCGGGTCAGCACCGTGACGCGGGACGTGAACCGGATGGCCACGACGACGACAGGGGGCTTCGGCCGGCTGGAGGCCAGTATGGTCCGGGTCGGTTTCGCGGCCGCCGGCGTGGGTGGGCCGATGGGTTCCCTTGGGAGCGCGTTGCTCCGCTTCGGCACGGGTGGACCCGTGACCATCGCGTTCACGGCCGGGATCGCGGTGATCGGCTTTGCACTCAACCGGCTGGTGGCGGATGCCCATCGGCTGCGTGACGCCTTGGCTGATGTGGCCAAGAAGGCTGACGCGCTCCGGCTCACCGGGGAGGGGCTGGCAGCGGCAACCGCGATCCATGAAACCGCGCGGATCAACCGACTCATCGCGGAGCAGGAAGCCCGACTCGCCGGACAACAACGGCGGGTGGTGGTGGGCGGTCGGATGTCCCCGCTGGAAGAGGCGCTACATCGGGAGCGTGTGGCGAAGATCGAGGCCACGATCGACAACCTTGTCCGGCAGCGGGGCGTTTTTGAGGAGGAGCGGGACCGGGCGCATCTCGCCACGCTGACGAAGGCCCAGGAGTTCCTGGCCCACCAGGTGGTGGGCGCGCGCGAACTCGCGGGACTCTGGGCGAATATCGCGCAGGCGATGGAGGAGGCGGAACTCCGAACGCTGCGGACACTCCTTACACCCGGCCTCCCGACCGACCCAGACAACCGGGGCGTGCGGGCCATCATCCGTGACTTCAATCAACGGCCCTTGCCCGGCTGGGATCCGTGGGCGCGGAAGCAAGGCGAGCTGCCACCCGAGCGCCAGGGGTTCTGGCAGCAGAACCGGCCCCAGCTTCTCGGCGCGGGCCTCAACATCGCCTCGGACATCGGCGGGCGGATCGGGGGACCGTTCGGCGGGGCGCTGTCTGGCGCGGCGGGCGGCTTGGCTTTTGGCGGTCCCGTGGGGGCGGCCATCGGCGGGTTCACGGGTCTCCTGAGCGGTCTCCAGGGCTCGGCGGAAGCGGCGCGGCGGGCGGCAGAACAGTTACGTCAACTCGATGCCGCGCTTGAGGCACTCCGCTATGAAGTGAGCGGGGACCGGCTGGGGGCCGCCCTCGCGGCGAATGCGGATCGTTTCGCCGACCTCCGCGCTCAGGTGGACGGCCTGTTGCCCAGTATGGGGGCGTGGGCAGAGGAGGTGCTTCGCCTCAATGGCATTGAGAGCGAGCGAGGGAAGCGCCTCAAGGACCTCGCCGATCTCGAAGCGCAGCGCGCGGCGCAGATCGCAGCCGACCACGCCCGCGAGCAGGAGCGCGCGCGCGAGGACCTGGCCGTGCGGTTGCTGCGGGCCACAGGTATGCAGCGCGAAGCCGACGCGATGGCGCTGGCCATCCAGCACCAGCGTGAACTGACGGATGCCGTTCGGGAGCACGCCGACGAAGCCACCATTGCGGCCATCAAACTGACCCAGGCGGCTGAAGCCATCGCGGCCGCGGCACAGATGGCTGTCGAACGCGCGAAGGGGGAAGAGGATCTGCGCTACCGGATACGCCGGGGCGTGGGGTTGGTCGCGGCCGAAAGGGGCGACCCTGGGGCAGCCCAGGTGCTACGTCAAGCCGAAGATGTGCGGTTCCTGGCAGCCCAGGAGCAGGAATTAGCCGCAGCTCGGGCGCGGGGTGCGGACGCCACGGAGTTGTACTTGATAGAGACGGCACAATGGGTGGAAGCTGAGGCCCGGCGCTTGGGACTGCTCCGCCGCGAGCGGGAAATCCAAGAGGACCTCAACGTCCGGCTCCTCCGGGCCCGGGGATCCGAGGTGGAAGCCGACGCCATGGCCTTCGCGCTCGCGCAGCAGCGGGAGTACGAGGAGGCTGTCCGGAGCGGGACGGATGCCACCACGCTGGCCCTGCTCAAGGAAGTGCAGCTCTGGGAGGCACGGCGCCGTACAGCCGACGCCATCGAGGAGCAGATCGCGGCGTTGGTAGGTCAGGCTGAGGACGCCAGACGTACCGCGCAGATGCTCCGGGCCGTGGGGGCAGAGGCCGGCGTAGGCATCAGCTCGCCGGCCAGCCGGCTGACGAGCACCCGGAGCGCGTTCCTCGATCTGGTCGGGACGCTGCGCGGTGGCGACCTGTCGTCCATCGGTCAGTTGCCCGAGATCGCCCGGGCCTTCCTGGAGGCCTCGCGAGCCTACAACGCCTCCAGTATCGGGTTCGTGCAGGACACGCGGTTTGTCCAAGAGATCACGAGCGAGTTTGCCGACCTGTTCGAGGGTCAAGCCTCTGCGGCGGAACGGCAGATCGGCGTCTTGGAGGATATTCGGGACATTCTGTTAGAGCGGTTCCCGCCGACGGACCAGAACCCGCCGGGCCCACCGGAGGACGAGGCGATCTACCAGATGCAGCGGGCTGGGTTCCTGGAGGTGAAAGCCGAGCTGGTCACGTTGAACGATCGCGTCGACCGTGTCGTGCGAGCGCTCGAGGGGATCGCGGCGTGAGGTCCCCGCAGCCGTCTGCACTCGAGGGCGACCGTTGGCCTGGAGCCGTCGTTGCGCTGCGCGTCGCTGTTTTTCTCTCCGTGGCCAGGCTCGCATGACCGCCGGCAACGGGACGTACACCGACGTCGTCGGCGCCGCGGCGCGGCTGAGGCTGAGCTACCCGCAGACGCTCCGGCTCATTCTGCGGGGCGATCTCGAAGCCGTCCGGATCAACGGTCGCTGGCACGTCCACCGGGAATCGCTCGAGCGGTTGGCGGCGCAGCGTTCGCCACGTGGCGGGGACGCGGCATGAGCCGGGCTCCCTTCGAAGACCAACTCCCACCGGATCTATTGGCGGCCGAGGCGAAACGTCGAACGCCGATCGTCACGTACCTCTCCGACGTGGTCCCGGAGGACGTGTCCTGGTTGTGGCCCGGACGCGTGCCGTTCGGGAAGGTGACCGCGCTCGAGGGCGACCCAGGCCTTGGGAAGTCGACACTCCTCTTGGATCTGGCTGCGCGATTGTCGGTAGGTGGCCAAACAGCGGACGGGCACCAGATGGAGGCCGCGGGCACGGTGATTCTCACCGCCGAGGACGGCCTGGCTGACACCGTCCGGCCGCGGGTTGACGCTGCGGGAGGCGATCCGTCCCGGATCCTGGCCCTCGAGGCGGTCCTGGACTTAGAGAACGGCAAGGCGCCGATCGAGCTGCCGGCCCACGTGGACGCCGTTGAAAAGGCGATCAAAGAGGTAGACGCCCGGCTCGTGCTGGTCGATCCGCTCGTGGCGTTCATTGGGTCCGGCGTGAACACGTGGCGGGACCATGACATCCGGCGGGCCCTCCGGCCGCTTGTGGACCTCGCCGAACGGACCAAGGCCGCCATCGTCTTCATCCGGCACCTCACCAAAGGCCTCGGGCCCGCGATTTACCGCGGGGGCGGCTCGATCGGTATCGTGGGTGCCGTCCGCTCGGCGCTCCTGGTGGCGCGCGACCCGGGCGACGAGGAGCGGCTGGTGTTGGCGCTGGTCAAGGCCAACCTCGCCCGGGATCCTGGGAGTCTGTCGTTCTACGTGGAGGATGACGGATACGGGCGGGCGCGGATCCGCTGGGCAGGTCGCTCCGAACTGCGGGCTAACGCTCTGGTGAGTCTCCCGCCTGACTCGGAGCAACAGTCCGAGACTGACGAGGCGGCCGATTGGCTACGCCACGAGCTGGAGGAGGGACCGCGGCCGGCCAAAGAGGTAGGTCGCCTGGCCCGCCAGGCCGGCCTCGGGGAGAAAGCCGTGCGCCGGGCCCGGGAGCGGATCGGCGTCAAACCCCGGCGAATTGGATTCGGATCGGGTGGGGAATGGGTCTGGGCACTGCCCATAGATGCCCCCATAGATGCCTTAGGCGCCCTTAACCCCAATGGGGGCAACAAAGGCGCCTATGGGGCATCTATGGAGACACCCGAGGAGGCCGAACGGCTGGCCCTGGAGGGCGGGGCGTGATCATCTCCGACCGGCTCCTGGCCGATCTCGACGCCCTCCGGGACGGCCTGCTGACCGACGCTGACCTGGCTGACCGGGCCCGGTGTGTGGCTACCGCTACCGCGTACCGCGACGCCGCTCGTCGGCTCGCCAGCATCATCGGAGCCGGCAGGTCGACCCCCCATGCCCCCGGGCAAATCTCTGGACCCGCAGAGCTGCGGACCGTCCCGGGACTCTCTTTTCCTGTCCACAAAACCAGATTTGCCGGTGGGGCGCTGTTTCGTGACTGGCGGGCCCGCCAGGCCGGCGAGCGGCCGGAGGGTCCGGAGTGACGCCGGCCGAGCTCCGCACCAAGTACGAGCGGTTGCTGGCCGACACCGTCCCCGGGGCGTTGCTGCCGGCGCACGAGGTCTACCGGGCGTTCCTGCGCGAGCTGGCGCACCTGAACGGCGGATCCTCTGCCCCGCTCTCCTACGACACCGGCCAGGCAGCGGCCGCGCTGGCGGTATCCCCGAAGACGATCGCCCATTGGTGCCACGCGGGACGGTTCCCAGGAGCCAGGCGGACCGGTGGCCGCGGGGGTAAGTGGGTGATCCCGGCCGCGGCCGTCACCGCATACGCGGAGGCCGGCCGGCGTGACGGTCCCACAGGAGGCATCTGTTGAGTGCCGGCCTACGGTGGGCTCATTCCTTCCGCGGCCGGCCCTTCACGCTGGCGATCAGCTCCCCGGGCTCACAGCCAAGGGCCTTCGCGATGCGCTCCAGTATGTCGAGGTCGATCCGCCGGCTCTTTCCCGTCTCGAGGTCACTGATCGTCGCTTGGCGAACGCCCGCTCGCTCGGCCAGGGCTTCCTGGGTCAGGCCGGCCCGCTCCCGCCGGGCCCGGAGGTTTAGAACCGTTGGAGTCACGGGGGTGAAGATACGGACTAGCGTATATTGACGCCATACGACATGCCGTATAAGCTATCCCGAACCCCATCAAGGGACGGTGCCCCATGTTCGGACAGTTCTATCACCGGCGTGACCAAGGCGTCGCCGGGAAGCCCTCGGAGCGGACAACCACGCGGCTGGAGTACGCGGCCGGGCTGCTCGCCGAGCTCCTCAATCGGGCCGAGAATCTGTACGATGGCCAATGGCGGCGCGCATTCGAAGTCAAGAACGAGGACGCGGCGGATTACTTGGAGGCCATGGAGGCGTTCTTCCTGGCCGGGCGGGCCTTTCTCCACGACTGCAGAGAGGCTCGGGTGCGCGCCCAGCGAGTGCGGCTCGTCTACGAGGATCGCTCCGGATTCCTGATTCCCTTCATGGACGGCGTGCCGTACACAGCGGAAGCGGATCTCGCCAAGATCGGCGGGGCCCTGGTGCCCGACGTCGACGACGAGGAGGCCGGGTTTGCGCGGCGCATTGAGGCGCTCGAGAAGGTGGTGCCCGAACTGGAGCGGCGCGTCGTGGATGATACCGGCGCGAAGAGCCGGAAAGCGGTGCGGCGGCACCAGCGGCGTGGGGGTGCCGCATGATCCGCCGCCGCATGATCCGCCGCGCTTACGCTCGCATGTACGAACGCCCCGGCCGCGGCTGGTACGGCGACTTTCGCAACTTCGCGGAGGTTGGCGGCGAGCGTGAAGCTTTGCGAGCGGAAGGCTCACGCCGGGCGACGTCCGACCAGGCCCAGGCGGCGCTGCTGTTCGCGCGCCGGCTGGAGTATCTCCAGGCCAGGCGGGTGGGCCGGATCCCTGCGCCGGCGGCGCCGGTCCTGGTCCCCACCCTGAGTGCGTACGTGGACCGTCATGCTGAGCTGAAGGCGGCGGACGGCCGGGCCCGCCCGCTCACCCTTGCCCGGGAACGGGAGAAGTTGAACGCGATCGCCCGCTGGTGGGGTGATCCGCGGCTCGACGCGATCGACCTACGACATTTCAACGAGCTCAAACTACGCCTGAAGGGCCGAGCGGCGCAGACGGTGTGTCATTACCTCAACGCCGTGTCCAGCGTGCTCCAGAGCGCCGTCAGCGACGGCTACGTGCGGCACAACGTCGCCCGAGACGCCAAGCGCCCCCGGGTGAGTCGGGGGGAGGTTCCCTACCTGGAATCGGCCCAGGGGCACGCGCTCCTGGTCGCCGCGGCGGCGCTCGACGCGGATCCCGATTACCGCGGGGTCCGGCCGCTCCAGGCCCTGATCGGGACGGCCCTCCTGGCCGGCCCGCGGAAGCGGGAGCTGTTCGCGCTCCTGGTCGAGGATGTGGACTTCAACGCCGGCGTGGTGCGGTTCCGGCCCAATACCTACTACGGGGACCGGAAGTCCCGGCATGCGGTCCGGAAGGTCCCGCTATGGCCTCAGCTCCGGGCTCTGCTGGTGCCCGTGGTGGGCGATCGGGCGCGCGGGCTGCTCTTCCCCGCGACGGACGGTGAGCCGCTTCGTGACGTCCGGGGAGCGATCGCGCGGGCGTTCGGGGGTGCCGGGCTCGCCAAACCGCGCGGGAAGGAGTGGCACCTGTTCCGCCACACCTACACCGCCCTGAGACTTCAAACGCTTGACTCCGGGGCACCGGTGAGCCTGTGGACGGTCGCCAGGGAGCTCGGCCACGGCGGCGTCGGCATGATCGAGCAGACCTACGGCCACCTGCTGGAGGTGCGCCACCGGCTGGCGGCCGTGGAGTATCGGCCGCTCCAGATAGCTGAAAGGGTGACGCGCTCGGCCTGAGTTGTCACCTGCTGTCACCCCGCGGCCATAAAGAGAGCGCCCGGCGACGTGCCCGGGCGCTCTCGTTTGGGGTCCTGAAGTCGTTGAGCCTGGTGCAGATGCCCGAGGAGGGAGTCGAACCCACACGCCGTTGCCGGCACGGGATTTTGAGTCCCGCGTGTCTGCCATTCCACCACTCGGGCAATGTGCTCCCAATATAGCCCGCCGCTATAGACTAGTGCCCAGCGCGGAGGCATGACCATGACTGATCCGGTGGACCGCATACGGACCCGCATCGCTGACGTCGACCGGCGCCTGGTTCAACTGCTGGGCGATCGCCTGGCCCTGGTGCGCGAGATTGGCGCCGCCAAGCGTACGGCCGGACTCCCGGTGCGGAGCTACAGCGCGGAGGCGGAGGTCCTGGCCCGCTACCGCGGGGCCGCTGCCGAGCTGGGGATGGAGCCCGGGTTGGCCGAACGCGTGGCGCACGAGGTGATCACCGCGGCGGTCCGCGAGCAGGAAGAGGCCTACACCAGCACGGCGCTGGAGGCGCGCCGGATCCTGGTGATCGGGGGCTCCGGGAAGATGGGGCGCTGGCTCTGCCGCTTCTTTGGCGCCCAGGGCCACGAAGTTCTGAGCTGCGATCCGGCGGGGCCGGTGCCGGGCACCCGCCGAGCGGCCCTGGCCGAGGGTCTGCGCGACGCCGACGTCACCCTCCTTGCCACACCGCTGTCGTCCGGTCCTTCCCTCTTACGCGAAGTGCTGGCGCACGACCCGCCCGGGTTGGTGGCGGACATCTTTTCTCTCAAGAGCCACGTGCTGGAGACCCTGGTCGTCGCCGCGCGCGCCGGGCGCCGGGTGACCAGTCTCCATCCCCTCTTCGGGCCCTCGGTGCGAACCTTGGGCGGCCGGGTCATGGCGGTGCTCGACTGCGGAAACGGGGCCGCCGCTGACGAAGCCGCGGCTTTGTTCCGCGATACCGCCCTCACCATCACCCGGATCCCGGTAGCCGAGCACGACGCCTACATGCAGTACGTGTTGGGGCTGAGCCACCTCGTCGCGATCCTGTTCTTCACCACCCTGGCATCCGGTGGTCGCTCGGCCGGTGACCTGGCCGCACTGGCGAGCACCACCTTCAACCGCGCGGCGCAGGTCGCGGCCGACGTGGCGGGGGAAAACCCGACGCTGTACTACGAGATCCAGCACTTGAACAGCCATTCAGCGGATTTGTTCGCGCTGGTGCGCGCCTGTCTGGAGCGGATCGAGCGGGCCGCGCTCGCCAGTGACCCCGCGGGCTTCAAGGCGCTGATGGAGGCGGGCCGGCGGATGTTCGCGGAGAAGATTCCGGTGGACCTGGGCTGAGGTCAGGTGGCATCCTCCCGCCCTGCCGCATGGGCCGCCGCTGCATGATTTGCTCCACCTGCCGTTGGAGTTGTTGCCACATCAGGGTGAGCTGCGCCCGCTGAATCGGGGTGAGAAACGCGGCGTATTCGCGCTGCTCCGCCGTGGCCTGGTCCAGCTTGGCCTGTTGCACGGTGAAGATCCCGTCGAGTAGCCGCGCCACGCTGTCCGCATTGGCAGCCAGGCCGGGCCGCATCTGTCCCGAGAGCCCCCGCCACAGGGCGCGTTCCTCTTGCTCCAGGCGGCGCCGCTGCTCGAATGATCGGGCGACCACGACCCGAAACCGTTGGTCCTGCTCCGGGCTCAGCCCCGCTTGATTGCGAAAGCTCTCGACGAAGCGCGCCATCACCTGCCGCTGCAGGTTCTCGACCATGGGCGGCTGGTCCTGCGCCGCCATGGGGGCGGCGGCGAGCGCCATGGCGACCACGAACCGCGTGCGCATCAGCCCTCCATTCGTTTGAGCAGCTCCTGAAGTTCGCTTTCCGTCAGGTCGATGAGGCCGACGGCGAGATCCTCAGGCAGCGGCGCTTCGAGCGCCAGCGAGTCCAGCACTTCGTGCAGCTCGTCCATGGACAGTTCGGGCAAGAGCGGCGCCACCAAGGCGATGGGCGGCTCACGATCCAGCGTTGCCCGCCGGGTCACCAGGCCGGCGGACACGACCAGCGCCAGCACTGCGGCCAACCGGACCACCATGGGTGTCCCGGCGAACCACCGGCCGACAAGCGAGCGCCGCTCGACCGGCTCCGTGTGGAGGCGGTGGAGCACCCGCGCCGCGACGCGGTCGGCGTCAATCCGGCTCGCCGTCCGCTCGCCCAGGTGCTGTGCCACCCGCTCCAGATCATGCTCGTCCATGGTCGTCGCCCTTCGTCTCCCTTCGTCGTCTATTCGTCAGCCACTCGCTTCAGTCGCTGCACCGCGTGATGATAATGCACCCGCGCCGCCCCGGGCGTGGTGCCGAGGGCCCGCGCGATCTCCTGGTACTCCAGCCCCTGTTGCGCCCGCAGAAGGAAGACGTCCCGCTGCATCCGGGGCAATCGGGGGACCTCCTCCTCTATTCGGCGGGCGGCGTCCCGAGAGATCAGCTCGGCGTGGGGATCGGCCGGATCGGCGCTCTCGTGCTGGTCTAGTGGGAGGGTGTCGCGCCGCCGCCCCCGCCGCCGCAGATCCTTGAGCGCATTCGACCCGATGGTCATCACCCAGGTCCGGAAGCTCGCCCCGCCGCGAAAACGGTCCAGGCTTCGAAAGGCCCGGAAAAAGGCCTCCTGCACCAGGTCCTCAACGTCGTCCCCAGCCCCGGCGGCCCCCAGAAACCGGGCAACGGCCGTTGCATGACGCCGCACCAGCTCCGCGGCCGCCACCTGGTCGCCCCGGCGCCACAAGGCAATGAGTTCCGCGTCCGTGTCGGACCGTTCGGGCATCGGGGCGGCCACATTCTGGGAGACGAGGATGTGGCGACAATGTTAAAGGCAGAGCGGCAGCGCGGCAGAGCGGCAGGGCGGTGTTGCCTCCCGACGGGTGCGCCGGTTGACCGGCCCTTTTCGGGCCAGATACCTTGCAGCACGCGCAGGTCTCCCGCCACCATCGCACTGGAGGACGCACCGTCGTGACCGCGGCGACCACCGCGCTTAAGGACCCCGCCGAACAGGGCCTGGTGGACCGGATCAACGCCGGCTTCGTGGTGGAGTCAGAAGACGACATGACGCCGGGCTACAAACGCGCCCTGATTGTGCAGCTCACGGTCCAAGGCGACACGGAGCTGCTGAGCGCGCCCGCGTATTATTTGGCCTCCCGGGACGCTCCCACCATCAACAGCCGAATCGCCGTTACCGCGATCGTGCACGATGAGCTGGGGCACGCCAATATTGCCTACCGGCTGATGGAGGACATCGGCGTGGACAAGCGCTGGCTCGTGTTCGGCCGCCGGCCCCACGAATTCAAGCACCCTTACGGGTTTGACCAACCGCTGGAGAACTGGGCCGAGATGGTGGTGGCGAACGGGTTCTTTGACCGGGCGGGCATCACGCTGCTGAGCGACGTGCACGAACACACCAGCTACGGTCCGTTGAAGCGCGCCCTGGTCAAGGTAGACCGCGAGGAGGTGCTGCACCTCCGGCACGGTGAATCGTGGATGAAACGGCTTGCCAAGGCGGGCGGGGCGGCGCGCGAAGCCCTTCAGCGCGCCGTGGATTGGATGTTCCCCATGACGCTGGAATGGTTTGGCCTGCCGGATACCCTGAAACGGCACTCCGATCAGCTGGTCTACCGGCTCAAGGGCAAGACCAACGACGAGCTGCGTCAGGTCTGGATGGCCGCGACCGTACCGTTGTGCGAGGGGATCGGCATTCGGGTCCCCGCCCATCACGATGCGGAGCGGGGCGAGTACGTCATTGACTACCCGTTCCCGTGCCAATACGACGCCCCAGCCAAGCGGTGGCGGTTCGACCAGCCGCTCAGCTGGGAGCAGGTCTTCGAGCGCTGGAAGGCCCGGGGCCCCATGAACCAGCGCTACGTCGAGATGCTCCAGGGCCGCGCCGACGGTCCGTTCGGAGGGCGCCGCTGGTAACCGAAGCTGCCGTCTGGGAGGCCCTGGCCGCCGTCCAGGATCCGGAGTATCCCATCGGCATCGTGGACCTGGGCATGGTATACGGGATCCGGGTCGTGGACCGCAGGGTCCAGGTGCGGATGACCTTTACCTCTATTGGCTGTCCCGCGATTGACATGCTCCGTGACGACGTGCGGGCCGCCTTGCGCCCGCTGCCGGGCGTGAGCGCCGTGGAGGTTGTCGTGGTGTGGTCTCCGCCCTGGACGCGCCACATGATCAGCGAGCGCGGCCGTCGGGCCCTTGAGGTATGCGGAGTCGTATGACGGCCCACGGATCACGGTTCACGGCTCGCGACTGAATGCGCATTTACGAGGTGTTTGCCCGAAAGAATCACGGCGAGGAGTTGAAGCACGTGGGCAGCGTCAACGCCACCGATGACGAGCTGGCCAAGACGTATGCCTGGGCCGCGTACGACGAGGAGAGTTGGGTGGAGATGTGCGTGGTGAGGCGGGATGCGGTGGTGCCGGTGACGGGCCATGGGAAGATCCCGTTGTGGGGGAACTGACCACGTTGGATTACCAGACCGGCGCCGATCTTCCCGACGGCTCCGGCGTCGCGCTGCGCAACCTCCTGGTGGCCTGCGCGGATACCAAGCTTCTCCTCGGGTACCATTACGGCGAATGGACCTTCGGCACGCCGGCGCTGGAGGCGGCCATCGCGAACTGCTCGCTGGCGCAGACCGAGCTGGGTCACGTGCGCCTGCTCCACGGGATCCTCAAGGCCCATTTTGGTGAGGATCCGGACCAGTTGGTCGCGCGTCGAGCGGCCGACCGGTTCGCCAACGTGGCGTACCTGGATCGGGACCTGCCGGACTGGGCCGCGGTGGTGGCCGCCACCTACGTGGTGGACCTCTCCGTGACGCGGGTGCTGGATAGCATGTCCGGGTCCACGTTTCTCCCGGTCCGGAGTGTCATGGACAAGATGCTGGAGGAAGAGCGCTACCACGCGCACCACGGCCGCGGATGGTTCCGGGCCCTGGCTGGGCGCGGGGGCGACTCTTTGCGGGGGTTGGAGCTGGCCGTGCGCGACGCCCTCAGGTCGGTCACGGAATGGGTTGGTCCGCCGAGTGAGGCGGAGGATCTGGCGCTGGTGGCTGCCGGCGTGAAAGCGCGCGCGAACCAGGACCTCCTGGCCGACACCATCCGCGAAGTTTCCCAAACCGGAGCGGCGGCCGGCATTCCCGGTCTGGCGGAACCATCAACGACGCCGGGGACGGGCCGTGACGGCACATGGTCGGCGGCGACACGCCGGGCGCGCGCCGGCGGACCCCTGGAGGAGATCCTCTATCACATGCGGGGCAGCAAGAACGCGGTGTTCCGTCAAGATTCATGATGAAGCCCCCCGGCCCTGCCCCAGCCAAGGCGTGTCCCTTCTGCCACGCCACGGAGACCGAGCGGCGCGCGGACTTCTCCACGTCGCTCATGGTGGCCCTCCACTACTGCCGGCGGTGCCGGTCGTATTTCGAGGCGATCAAATGGGGGGACCAGGACGTCCCGCTGGACCTGCCCCCCTTCCTGGACGCACACCGACGTTGAAACCCACGACCCATCGCGGCCGACCCGAGTCGGCCGAACGAGGAGGCGCATCACCCATGACGGCGACCGCGGCACAGACCAAGACCCTGGTGGAGTACCGGGTGGAAAACGGACTCGCGATCCTGGAGTTGAACGATCCGCCAGCCAACACCTACACCTACGAGATGATGCGGCAGCTGGACGCCGCGGTGCTGGACGCGCGGATGAACGATGGCGCGCACGTCATCTTGCTGCGCGGCAAAGGCGAGAAGTTTTTCTCCGCTGGCGCCAACATCAAGATGCTGAGCGAGGTAACGCCACGCTTCAAATACTTCTTTTGCCTCCACGCCAACGAGACGCTGAACCGGCTGGAGCACACGCCCAAGCTGGTGATCGCCGCACTCAACGGGCACACGGTGGGCGGCGGGCTGGAGATCGCCATGGCGGCCGACATCCGCCTGGCGTGCCGCGACGGAGGGAAGATCGGTCTCCCGGAAGTGACCCTTGGGGTCCTGCCCGGCACCGGGGGTACGCAGCGGTTGGCCCGCCTGGTGGGGAAATCCCGGGCCATCGAGATGATGGCCACGGGCACCACGTTCGCGTTCGACGAAGCGAAGGAGCTGGGTCTGGTGAACCACGTGTTCCCCAAGGAGTCCTTTTGGAAGGACGTGCTGGCCTACGCGGGGCAGTTCGTGCCTCCGGGGAAAGCGGCCAAGGCGGTGGGCTCCATCAAGCGGGCCGTCTGTTCCGGGATCGAGGTTCCCTTCGAGAGCGGCCTCGCCATTGAACGCGAGCTGCAACAGCAGCTGTTCCAGAGCCAGGATGCCAAAGAAGGCCTGGCCGCGTACCTGGAGAAACGCGCGCCGCAGTTTCAGGGGGTGTGACCCTGAAGACCGACCTGTTCATCAACAACCAGTGGCGCCCCGCGGCGAACGGGGCCCGGTTTCCCGTGGTCAACCCCGCCACGGAAGAGACCATCGCGGAGGTCGCGGCGGCCGCGCCCTCGGACGTGGACGACGCGGTGGCGGCCGCGCGCGCCGGTCTGGAAAGCGATGCCTGGCGTGGCCTGTCGGCCCGTAAGCGGGGCGCCCTGCTCTACCACGCGGCCGACCTGTTGGCGCAGCGGCTGGAAGACATGGCGCGGCTGGAGACGCTGCATAACGGCAAGCCGCTGTTCGAGTCGCGGATCGATGTCGCCATGACGGTCGAAACGCTGCGCTACTACGCCGGCTGGGCGGATAAGGTGACCGGTCACACGCTGCCGGTGGACGGGCCGTTCTTCACCTACACGCTCCGCGAACCGGTGGGCGTGGTGGCGGCCATTGTGCCGTGGAACTTCCCGCTCAACCTGGCCAGCTGGAAGTTCGCCCCGGCGCTGGCGGCGGGATGCACCCTCATCCTCAAGCCCGCCAGCGAAACGCCGCTCACGGCGCTCGCGATGGCGGAGATCATGCTGGAGGCCGGGCTTCCTCCCGGCGCCTTCAACGTGATCACGGGTGGCGGCTCGAAGGTAGGCGGTGCCCTGGTCAAGCATCCCGGCGTGGACAAGGTGGCGTTCACCGGATCCACCGAGGTGGGGCGTGAGATCATGCGGGATGCCGCGGGCACATTGAAACGCGTGACGCTGGAGTTGGGTGGGAAAAGCCCCAATATCGTGTTCGCGGACGCCGACCTCAAAGCCGCTTCACGCGGCGCGTTCAACGGCATCTTCTACGGCAAGGGAGAGGTCTGCGCCGCCGGATCGCGCCTGCTGGTAGAGCGATCGGTGCATGACCAGGTCGTGGCAGAATTGGTGGGACGGGCCAAGAAGCTGGCCCCCGGCGACCCGCTGGATGCCAAGACCCGCCTGGGCGCCGTGGTGTCCCGCCGGCAACAGGAAACGGTGCTGTCGTACATCGAGGCCGGCAAGCGGGAGGCGACCCTGGTGGCCGGAGGCAACGCCGCCCAAGTGAACGGCAAGGGCTACTACGTCGAGGCCACTGTTTTTGACGGCGCCACACCGGGCATGAAGATCGTGGATGAGGAGATCTTTGGCCCCGTCCTGGCGGTGCAGACCTTCGAGGGTGTCGAGGAGGGGATCCGGCTGGCCAACCAGACGGTCTACGGGCTGGCCGCCGGCATCTGGACCCGCGACATCCAGAAGGCGCACACCGTGGCGCGCGCCCTGCGTGCCGGCACGGTCTGGATCAACACCTACAACTTCTACGACTCGGCAGCCCCGTTTGGCGGCTACAAGGCCAGTGGGTTCGGCAGAGACCTGGGGCGAGAGGCCCTGGACGGGTATACCGAGGTGAAGACGGTGTGGGTGGGACTGTGAACACCGGCGGCCATGTTCGCCTATGAGCGAGGCCCTGATCTACTCCGCGGTGCGGACGCCGGTGGGTCGCCACGGCGGCGCCCTGGCGGACGTGCGGCCGGATGACCTGGCCGCGGTCGCTCTCCGGGCGGTGGTGGAGCGCGCCCAGTTTGACCCGGCCGGGTTGGATGATGTGATCCTGGGGTGCGCCAACCAGGCGGGCGAGGACAATCGGAACGTGGCCCGGATGGCCGCCCTGTTGGCCGGCTACCCCATTGAGATTCCCGGACAGACCGTGAACCGGCTTTGCGGTTCAGGGCTCCAGGCCGCGGCCGGCGCGGCGCACGCCATCAAGGCCAATGAAGGCGACGCGTTCGTGGCCGGCGGCGTGGAGAGCATGACCCGTGCGCCGTACGTCATGCTGAAGAAGAGCACGCCGTGGGATCGGCGCCCGCCCGAGACGGCCGACACCACGGTCGGGTGGCGCTTCGTCAATCCGCGGATGACCAAGGAGTGGACCATCTCCCTGGGGGAGACCGCGGAGGTGGTGGCTCGGCAGTACGGCATCACGCGCCGGGAGCAGGACGTGTTCGCGGTGGAGAGCCAGCGGCGGGCGATGGTGGCGCAGCAGGCGTGCGTCTTCGCTGATGAGATGGTGCCGGTGGTGCTTGAGGGGCGGGCCGGCGGTCCGGCGGTCCGGCGGACAGTTGACACCGATGAGCACCCCCGGCCAGATGTAACGGTGGAGTCCCTGGCCGGGTTGAAGCCGGCCTTTGCGGCTTCTGGGACGGTGACCGCGGGAAACTCCAGTGGCATCAACGACGGCGCGGCCGCACTGCTGCTTCTGTCGGACCGGCGGACCGGCGGACCGGCGGTCCGCCCTTCCGGACCACCATTGGCCCGCGTGGTGTGTACGGCGGTCGCCGGTGTGGATCCTTCGTGTATGGGACTGGGCCCGATTCCAGCCACCCGCAAGGCGCTGGCCCGCGCCGGACTGCGCATCGCGGATATTGACCTGGTGGAGTTGAACGAAGCGTTCGCCGCGCAGGCGATCGCCTGCATTCGGGAGCTGGACCTCGACCCGGCCAGGGTGAACATCTACGGCGGCGGTATCGCCCTGGGGCATCCTCTGGGCTGCACCGGGGCCAAGATCCTCGCCACCCTGGTGCATGCGCTGCGCCGCACCGGCGGCAGGTATGGGCTGGCCACCATGTGCATCGGAGTGGGCCAGGGGATCGCCATGATCGTGGAACGCGCGTGACCGCGTTCGAACACGTCCAGATCACGCGGGACGACGGCGTCGGCACCGTCACGCTCAACCGTCCCGACAAGCTGAACGCTTTTGCCGGGCGCATGCGGCACGAGGTGGTGGACGCGATCCGGCAGCTCGCCGACGCGGACGACGTGCGGGTGCTGGTCATCACGGGGGCGGGCCGCGCGTTTTGCGCCGGGGCCGACATTGGGTACATGGAGCGGCTGGTGGAGACGCGGGACATGGAGAACGCGTCCGCGCTGGTGGAGACGGGGCGCGCCGTGGTGACCACCCTCCGGAACACGCCCAAGCCGGTCATTGCCAGCGTGAACGGGCCCGCCGCGGGTGGCGGCGCCAACCTGGCTCTGGCCTGCGACATCCGTCTTGCTTCCGACCGTGCCACGATCGGCCAGACCTTCAACCGAATCGGCCTCCACCCGGATTGGGGCGGGACCTATTTCCTGCCGCGCCTGGTCGGCCCGTCCCGCGCCCTGGAGCTGGTCTTCACCGCCGAGATGGTGAACGCCGACGAAGCCTTTCGGCTGGGGCTTTTCAACCGGGTGGTGCCGCACGACCGACTGGCGGACGAGACCCGCGCATTGGCGGCCGGGCTCGCCGCCAAGCCACCGCTGGCCCTGGCGCTCGCCAAGCGCGCCATCTACCAGAGCGGCGATCACACGCTCGATCACATGCTCGACCTGGAGCTGGAGCACCAGATGCAGTGTTTCCGGAGCGAGGACTCCGGCGAAGGTCTCCGCGCGTTTCTCGAGAAACGGCCCCCGGTCTTCCGGGGCCGCTGACCCCGTCGCCCGCTCCACCCATGCCCGTGCGCGGCCGCGCGATTGTCATTGCCCATCGCGGCGCCTCGGCCTACGAGCCGGAGAACTCCCTGGCTGCCTTCCGCGCGGCTGTGGCCCTGGGCGCCGACGGAATCGAGCTCGACGTGCACGACACCGCCGACGGCGAGATCGTGGTGCATCATGATCCTCAGCTCGGCGGGCGCCGGATCCGCGACCTCAGCGCGGCGGAGGCGCGGGCGCAGCGCTTGCCGAACGGCGAGCCCGTGCCCACGCTCACGGAGGCGCTGGCGACCATCGGATCGCAGACCATCGTGTTCATCGAAGTGAAGTCGCTGGATGCTTCGCACGACGGCGCCCTGCTGGCCCGTATGGCGGCGGCGCCGGCGCCGGCCCGGTGCCACGTGCACGGGTTCGACCACCGGATCATCCGCCGGCTCAAGGCATCCGGGGCCGAGCTGGTGGCGGGCGTGCTCTCGACCTCCTACCCGGTGGATCCCTTCGCTCAGCTGACCGCGGCCGGGGCCGGCGAGCTGTGGCAGCACGAAGCGATGCTGGACGGGCCGCTCATCGCGGGGGCGCACCAGCGGAGCCTGGTGGTGTACGCCTGGACCGTGGATGATGCCGCGCGCATGCGGGCGGTGCTGGCGCTGGGCGTGGACGGAATCTGCACCAACCGGCCCGACGTGGGCCGTGCGGCGGTGGGCTGATGCTGGTCACGGTCGAAGGCACCGGCACCATAGGATTCGAGGCCGCGAAGCTCGCGGTGGTCGGGGCCGGAACCATGGGGCATGGCATTGCCCAAGTCGCCGCCCTGGCGGGATACGCGGTGGCGCTCATCGATGCGGACCTCCGAGCCCTCGAGCCGGCGATGGAACGGATCCGGACCAACCTCGATGGCGGTGTCCAACGCGGCAAGCTCGGTGCGGAAGCAGCCCAGGCCGCCGTCCAACGCATCCGGCTGGCATCCTCCCTGGAGGACGCTGCGGCGGGCGCCTACCTGGTCATCGAAGCGATCGTGGAGCGGCTGGACGCCAAGCAGGAGCTGTTCCGCCGGCTCGAGACCCAGGTCTCCCCCGAGACCCTGCTGGCCACCAATACGTCGTCGCTTTCGGTGGGGAAGATCGCGGCGGTCACGGCCCGCCCGGAGCGAGTGGTCGGGATGCATTTCTTCAATCCCGTCCACCTGATGAAGTTGGTCGAGGTCGTGGTGCACGACCGAACCGCCCCGCGCGTCACGGAGGGGGCGGTAGCGGTCGCGCGGGCCATGGGCAAGGAGCCCATCGTGGTGCGCGACAGCCCGGGCTTCGCTTCCTCGCGGCTGGGCGTGGTGCTGGGCCTGGAGGCGATGCGGATGCTGGAACAGGGCGTTGCCTCGGCGGCGGACATCGACAAGGCCATGGAGCTGGGGTACGGCCACCCCATGGGTCCGCTGCGGGTGAGCGATCTGGTGGGGCTCGACGTCCGGCTGGCGATCGCCGAGTATCTGCATCAGGAGCTCCAATCCGCCCACTACGCCCCTCCCGCAATACTGCGCGAGAAGGTCCGCGCCGGCGAGCTGGGCAAGAAGACTGGGAAAGGATTCCACCCATGGCCGACCACCCCGGCCACGCACAAATGAGCCCCCCTCCCGGCGTCACCGACATTCACGTCCACATCCAGCCGTGGCGCCAGCTCAAGCCTCACGTCGCGGAAGTCATGCGGCGTGGGAAGGAGGCGCACTGGGAGCGCCTGGCCGCGCTCATGGACGATCCCGCCCTCCTGCTGGACTTGATGGATCGGGACGGTATCTGGCGGGTGGGGTTGATCAACTATCCCAGTCCCGACGTCATGGGCTTCACGGACGAGACCAACGACTTTGCCGCGCGGTACGCCGGCGCGGCTCCGGAACGACTGATTCCGTTCGGCGGGGTCCATCCCCGGTTCTCCCAGGATCCGGAGGGTGACGTGGAGCGTCTCCTGGGTCTGGGCATCCGTTGCCTGAAGCTGCATCCTTGCCATCAAGTGTTTCCGGCCAACGCCTATACGGAGGGCCTGGAGCCGCTGGGCCGCATCTACCGCCGCTGCGAGGAGCGCGGCCTGCCGGTCATGGTGCATACCGGCACCAGCATCTTTCCCGGTGCGCGGTCCAAGTACGGCCGGCCCATGGAGCTGGACGACGTCGCGATTGATTTTCCCGACCTCACCATTCTCATGGCGCATGGCGGGCGGCCGCTGTGGATGGAGGAAGCGTTTTTCGTGCTTCGACGCCACCCCAATGTCTACCTCGAACTCTCCGGCATCCCGCCGCGTAAACTGCTGGAGTACTTCCCGCGCCTGGAAGAAGTGGGGAACCGGGTCTTGTGGGGCACGGATTGGCCCAGCCCCGGTATCAAAGGCATGGGCGACAACCTGGCGCAGTTCATGGCCCTGTCACTGCCTCCCGGCGTGAAAGAGATGGTGACGCGCACCACGCCGCTCAGGCTGTTCCCCACCCGATGATCCGCCGGTGAGCGGGTCCGTCGTCATCGGTCGCTTTCATGACCGGGCTCAGGCCGAAATGGCCGCCGACCTCCTGGAGCAGGAGGGCATCCCTTCCGTCATTCAGTCGCCGGAAGGAATGTGGATGGGACCGCTGCCGGAAGGCGCCACGGTGCGGGTGCGCCAGGACCAGGTCGAGCAGGCGCGTACTATTCTGATCGAGGCCGGACTCATCCGTCCGACATGACGCCACCCGTCCACCAGGCTCACACACCTCCATGACGCCCACGGTCTACTTCAACGGCCAATACCTTCCCAAAGACCAGGTTCGCATCTCGCCCGACGACCGCGGCTTTCTGTTCGGCGACGGGATCTACGAGGTGGTGCGTACCTACGAAAGCAAGTTTTTCGCGCTAGCGCCGCATCTGGAGCGGCTGCGCTACGGGCTCCGAGAGACGATGATCGGGGACGTGGACGTCGCTGGACTGGCGGCCGTGCTCCCGGAACTGATCCGGCGCAACGATCTCACCCGGGGCGATGCCACCGTTTACATCGAGGTGTCTCGCGGCTCGGCGCCGCGCGCACATCATTTCCCCGATCCGCCCGTCCCCGCCACCGTGTACGTCCAGGCCGGACGCTTCACGCCCAAGGGCGACCCGGCGGCCGGTATCACGACCATCACCGTGCCCGACATCCGCTGGGCGCGCTGCGACATCAAGACCGTGCAACTCCTGCCCAACTGCATGGCGAACCAGCGGGCCCGCGCCGCCGGCGCGCTCGAGGCGCTGTTCGTGCGCGACGGGGTGGTGCTGGAGGGCAGCCACACCAGCGTGTTCTTCGTGCTGGACGGGGAAGTGCGCACCGCCCCCAAGAGCAACTACATCCTGCCCAGCATCACGCGGGAGATCGTGCTGGAACTGTGTCACGCCCACCAGGTCCCGGCGCGAGAGACGCCCGTGTTCCACCACGACCTGCCGCGGCTCGCCGAAATGTTCCTGGCGGGCACCACCATGGAAGTCATGCCCATCGTTCGGGTGGACGGGGCGGCGATTGGGAGCGGAACGCCCGGCCCGGTGACCCAGCGATTGCAGACGCTGTTTCGCCAACGGACGCGAGATTGAAACGGAGGGGCTCGGCGCCCGCGTAGAGAGGCGAGGAGCGACAGGTCCCGTGAACCCCAGATGCGAGCGTTGCGGTTCCCCATTGGAACTGTTGAAGCACCCGCTCCGGCGGTTGCGCGGCAGCGGGTACTGGCGGGAGGGATTGCGGAGCCTGTTCGCGCTTCCGCTGCGCGTATGCCCCCGCTGTGGCGCGATCTACCGGTACGAGGGTCAGCTGCTGGCGGCCGGCGCCGCGGAGACATCGGACGAGCTGCGCGTCAAGAGTTACCGCGAGGACATGGCGCACCTGCGGGATAGCTTCGCGGCGGTGGCGGTCGCGGCGGAGTTGGCGGTCATTTGGATGTCCGCCGGCACCGCGGCGTTCCCCATACTCGCACCCATGGTCGCCATCGGCGTTGGCGGGGGGGCGCTGCTACCCTTCGCGTACTTTGCGCGCAAGGCGCGCGAGGCCCGGCGCGAGATGAAGCGGCTTCGCGCCGCCCGGATGAAAGGGGAGCTACCGCCGTGAAACGCGCGTCCCGCCTGCTCGCCGGCGTTTACTTTGTTCTTATGGCGGTCGCCGTCACCTTCCCCGGTGTCCGCCCCTTCAACACCATCCGCCCCTTTGTGCTGGGGCTGCCGTTCGCCTTTGCGTGGCCGACGCTTTGGGTCCTGGGCGCCATCCTGGTGTGCTACGCCGTGGAGCGGACCCACCGATCGTGACCGATTGGCGCATCGTCTCGGCCGTGGTCGGTCTCTACCTGATCAGCAACCTGATTGTGGGGATCGTCCCGGGCAGGCGCGCCAGCGCCACCGTGGCCGGCTATGTGGCCGGGGACCGCGGGTTCGGCGTGATTCTCATGTACTTCGTGATGGGCGCGAGCGTCTTCTCCGCCTTTGCGTTCCTGGGTGGACCGGGGTGGGCGTACAGCCGCGGCGGCGCGGCCTTCTACATCCTCACCTATGGCGTGCTGGGGATGGCGCCCTATATGGCCCTGGGTGTCTGGGCCAGCCGAGTGGGGCGGAAGCATGGGTACGTGACCCAGGGCGCCATGCTGGCGCACCGGTTCGAGAACCGCTGGGTCGCCGTGCTGGCGGGCGCGGTGAGCATCGTGGCGTCCGTTCCCTACATCGCCCTTCAGATGCGGGGGGCGGGCATCGTGGTGGCTCAGGTGACCAACGGCCACGTTCCGGAATGGCTGGGCGCCGCGGCGGCCTACGCCGTGGTCTTGACCTATGTGTGGCACAGCGGCGTACAAGGGGTCGGCTGGACCAACGTGTTTCAGGGCGTTTTCATGATTGTCATCGCGTGGGCCCTGGGTCTCTACGTCCCCTACAAGCTGTACGGCGGGATCGGCGAGATGTTCGCGCAACTCGAAGCAGCGCGTCCCGAGCTTCTCACGGCGCCCGGTCTGGGGCCGGACGGCACCCCCTGGTCGCCCTTCGCGTATTCCTCCGCGATCCTGGTCTCGGCCCTGGGCCTTATGATGTGGCCACACCTCTTCATGAAGGCCTTTGCCGCCAAGAGCGAGGCCACCATTCGGCGGACCATCACGCTGTATCCGACCTTCCAGGTGTTTCTGGTGCCGCTCTTCATTGTCGGATTCGCGGGCGTCCTGCATACGACGCAACCTCCGAACCCGGACGCGGTCATGCCGCACATCATTCTCTCCACCGGCTTGCCCCCTGTGGTGGTGGGGTTGTTCTGCGCCGGCGCCCTCGCGGCGGGCATGTCCACCGGCGACGCGCTGGTCCACGGCGTCGGCTCCATGACGGTCGAGGACGTGTATCGGCCGTTGTCAGGCCGCGCACTCAACGACCTGACGCGGCGCACGCTCATCCGGTGGACCGCCGTGGCGGCCGGCGTCGTGGGCTATGTGATGGCGCTCCATTCGGGTCGTTCACTCGTGGGTCTGCTGCTGATGGCCTACGGGGCCATCGTGCAGCTGGCCCCGGGGGTCTACCTCGGCTTTCTGTGGCGGCGCGCCACCGGCGCCGGTGTGGTGGCGGGTCTCATGGTGGGCGTGACGGTGACCGGGGTGCTGGTGGCGCAGCCCGGCTGGCGGCCGTGGGGCGTGCATGAGGGGTTGGTGGGCCTGGCGGCGAACCTCACCGCGCTGGTTGTGGTATCATTCTTCACCCGGCCGCCTCAGGAGCAGCACGTGAAGCATTGGATCGCGACGAGTCGAGGTGCGTCATGACCTGGCCGATCTCGAGCAACGGCGGCCGGCGGTGGGCCACCGCCGCGTGGGCTGCCTGGGTTGCCTGGGCGGCGGGCATGGCCGGGGACCTTCAGGCCCAGGCCCGCCTCACCTACGAATCCTACACCCTGCCGAATGGTCTTCGCGTCATCCTTTCCGAGGACCATTCCACTCCCATCGTGACGGTCGACATGTGGTACAACGTGGGCAGCCGGAACGAGCGGGCGGGCCGCTCGGGGTTTGCCCACTTGTTCGAGCACATGATGTTCCAGGGATCGGCCCACGTGGGGAAGGGCGAGCACTTTCAGCTGGTGGAGCGCGCGGGCGGCACGCTGAACGCCAGCACCGACGAGGACCGGACCAACTACTTCCAGACGTTACCCGCCAACCGTCTCAACTTGGGGCTCTGGCTCGAGGCGGACCGCATGCGGTCGCTGGCCGTGACGCCGGAGAACTTCGAGAACCAGCGCCAGGCGGTGAAAGAAGAACGCCGCCTCCGAGTGGACAACCAACCGTACCAGCCCGCCCTGCTGGAGGGCCTGACGCTGCTCTACGATTCCAGCACCTGCTTCGCCTACGCGCACAGCGTGATCGGGTCCATGGCCGATCTGGACTCGGCCAAAACGGAGGACGTGCAGGCGTTCTTCCGCCAGCACTACGCCCCGAACACCGCCACCCTGACGCTGGTGGGAGATTTCGCGGCGGCGGACGCCAGGCGGCTGATCGAGCAATACTTTGGCGACATCCCCCGCGGCCCGGCGGTGCCGGGCGTGGATTGCCGGATGAGCTTTGGGCCCGGCGCCCGCCGTCACCACTGGGAGGACCCGCTCGCCACGCTGCCCGCGGTGATCGTCGCCTACCGAACCCCGGCGCATGCCGATGCCGACACGCCGGCCCTGGCGCTGCTCAGCATCATCATGGGCGGTGGGGAAAGCTCGCGGCTCAACCGGTCGCTGGTGCGCCAAACCCAGGCCGCACTCGGTGCATTCACCCAGTCCTCCTCGCGCCGCGGACCCGGGCTGTTCGCCGCCATCGCCGTGGCCAACCAGGGGGTGAGCGCCGACACGCTGGAGGCCCAGCTGGCCGCCCAGGTGGCGCGTGTGCGGGATTCCCTGGTCACGGACGAAGAGCTCACCAAGGCGCAAAACGACTTCCGGGCCGGGAACATTTTTGGGTTGCAGACCACCATGGCGGTGGCCGAACGGTTGCAGCATTACGCGCACGACCACGCCAGCGTGGACGACATGTACACCGATTTGGACCGCTATATGACGGCGACCGCCGCCGACCTCCAGCGCGTGGCCCGCCAGTACCTGGTGCCGGAGAACGCGGTAGCGATTGTGGTGGTGCCGAAGACCGGGGGTGGCGAATGAAGGGGCTGTCATCGTTCGGCGTCGCCTTGCTAACCGTGATCGCCGCGGCGCCGTTGTGGGCGCAGTTCCCCACCGCTCCCCCGCCCCCGGCGCCGCAGCGACCTATGCAGTTCCCCCCCTTCCGCGAAGCCCGGCTGGACAACGGAATTCAGATCATCCTGGTGGAGAATCACGAGCTGCCCATCGTGAGCCTTTCGCTCGCCATGCGAGCGGGCTCGCGCCTGGACCCGGCGGGGCGCGAGGGGCTGGTGGAAATGGTGGCGGAGCTACTGACCAAGGGCACCGCCACCCGGACCGCCGAGCAGATCGCCGCGGAGATCGAGGGAGTGGGCGCCAGCCTCAGCGCCGGCGCCGGAAATGACCTGTTCACGCTCTCCACCAGTTCGCTCACGGACCACAGCGATCTGGCCTTCGGTCTCCTGGCGGACGTCTTGCTCAACGCGACGTTCCCGGTTGAAGAGCTGGAGCTGGCGCGCCAACGAACGCTGTCCTCGCTTCAGCTCGCCAAGTCGGATCCCAGCTCCCTGGCGGGCCGCCAGTTCAGCCGCCGGCTGTATGGGGACCATCCGTACGGTCGTGAGGTCACCGAGGCATCCGTGCGGGCCCTCACCCCCGAGGAGCTGCGCGACTTTGCCGGCCATTGGCTCAAGCCTCAGGGCGCGTTGCTGGTGATGGCGGGCGACATCACGCTGGATGGCGCCCGGCGCCTGGTGGAGCGGCACCTGGGTCCCTGGAACGGCGGGGCCCCGACGCCGCCGATGGCAGCCGCACCCCCCACCTCCGCACCGACCTCGATCACGCTGGTGCATCGCCCGGGTTCGGCCCAATCCAACATTGTGGTTGGCAACCTGGCGCTGGGCCCCACGGACCGCGCGCACACCGCGGCCGCGGTGGGCAACAAGATCCTGGGCGGCGGCGCCGATTCCCGGTTGTTCGCCATCCTGCGGGAACAGAAGAGTTGGACCTACGGCGCTTCCTCCGGCATCACGCGGAGCCTGGACGTGGGCCATTTCTCCGCCGGCACCGAGGTTCGCACTCCGGTCACCGACAGCGCCCTGGTGGAGCTGCTGCACCAGCTTCGGCGGATGCGGACGGAGTCGGTGGCGGACAGCGAGCTCACCGCGGCCAAGGGGTATCTCATCGGCTCGTTCCCGCGCTCCATCGAGACCCCCCAACAGGTGGCTTCCCAGGTGTCCACGGTTCGCCTGCTGGGCCTGGGCGACGATCACCTGCGCACCTATCGCGAGCGGCTCGAGGCGGTGACGCCGGTGGACATCCGCGCGGCGGCGCAGCGGGTGATTCGGCCGGATTCGGCCGTGATCGTGGTGGTGGGGGACGGTCAGCAACTGTACGATCGCCTGGCCGTTATTGCGCCGGTCAGCATGGTCGACATTGAAGGCCGACCCATGACCCGGGAGGCGTTGACTGCTTCGGCCGGGCCCGTCCAGCTCGATCCGTCGCAGCTGGTGGCGCGGCGGGACTCGTTCGTGGTGCTGGTGCAAGGGAATCCCTTCGGGTACATGACCGCGGAGATCGAGCGAGCGGATACCGCCCTGGTGTACACCGAGGAAACGCAGATTCCGGCCGTGGGGCTTCAGCAGCGGACCACGGTGGTCCTGGACCCGCGGACCCTTGCGGTGCGGTCGGTGGTGCAGACCGGGACCGGCGCGGGCCAGGCCATGGAGACGCGACTGACGTACGCCGGTGGGCGGGTCTCCGGCCGGGCGCAAACGCCGGATCCGCGGGCCGGGAGTCCCAAGATTGTGGACGTCGACACGGCGCTCGCCCAAGGGACCACCGACGTCAACGCGTTTCAGGCGCTGGTGGCGGCCCTGGCGCTGGCGGACGGGGTCTCCTTCACGGTCCCGGCCTTCGAGGCGTCGGAGAACGCGGTGCGGACCATGACGGTGAAAGTCTCCGGGGAGCAGGACGTCACGGTGCCCGCCGGGACCTTCCCGGTCTACCGCATAGAGGTCAGCGGGCCGCCGCAGGCGTTTGTCTTCTTCGTCACCCGGGAGGCACCCAGGAGATTGGTGAAGATCGAGCTGGTGGGGCAGCCGCTGGGGTTTGAGCTGGTGAAGTAGGGGACGGACGGAGACGGACAAGGCGGACAGGCGGACGGACGTGCGAGTTTGGCGCACCGCTCAGGGGTTGTCAGTCATTGCCCTCAGGAGTTTCCACGTGAGCGCGCCCGCGCGATTGCGCTCGCAGTCCAGCAACGTCACGTCATCGGCTGATAGCAACCCCAGGTCCTTACACAGAATGAACAAGCAGCCCAGTTCCGAAAGTGAGCCTCGGGCATTGTCTAGGTACCGCCGGAACTCCTTCCGACCACGCTTGGCTGACCCCTCGGCGATGTTCGAGGCCGCTGACACGGACCCGCGACGAATCTGGGCGGTCAATCCGTAGCGTTCTTCCGTGGGGAAGTTCCGCGTGATCCGGTACACGTGGAGTGTCAGTCGGTGGCAGGCCTGCCACGCGGCCAGTTTCTCGAACGGCTGCATAGCCAAAACGTACTCGACCGCACGGGCCGGGAGTAACCCGATCAAGCGCGAGCTGTACCAAAACGCCGCGTAGCGGGCAGGAATTCCCCGCCCGTCGGCCAGTCCGCCTTGTCCGTCTCTGTCCGTCCAATCGCGTCGTGTAGCACACCCGCCACACCTGGCTCCGAATCGCCCGTGACGCCCCTCACCTAACCCACGGTGATGCGCATACTTGACTGGTGCGCACCGCGGCCGCAATCTTGCCTTTGATTGCCATGCCACCCGCTCCGGGAGACCGTCAGCCCGCATGCAGTGCGTCCATTGCTCTACCCCCGTTCCTGACGACGCCAAGTATTGTCACAGCTGCGGGTCACAGGTGTCGGATGCGGAAGGGCAGAAGAACGCCACCGCTTCGATGGACTCGTCGTCGTTCGCGCACATGGAAAAGCTGCTGCGCGATGACGCGGCCGGTGATTTCGAGATCCACAAGTTGCTGGGCCGCGGCGGCATGGCGGTGGTGTACCTCGCCACGGAAAAGAAACTGGGTCGCAAGGTCGCCATCAAAGTTCTCCCGCCGGAGCTGACCTTCGGTCACGGGGTGGACCGCTTCCTGCGCGAGGCCAAGACGGCCGCCGCCCTGGATCACCCCAACATCATCCCGATTTACCGCGTCGCGTCCGAAGGCAAAATCTTCTGGTACGCCATGAAGTACCTCGAGGGCCGCTCGCTGGACGACGTGCTCAAGGAGAAGGGCAAGCTGCCGCTGCCGGAGGTTATCGAAATCCTGGATCAAGTGGCGGACGCCCTGGACTACGCGCACGAGCGCAAGGTGATCCACCGTGACATCAAGCCGGCCAACGTGATGATGGACGGCCGCAATCGCGTGACGGTCACCGACTTCGGGATCGCCAAGGCGCTCACGGAGCAGACGCTCACCGCGTCCGGCTCCGTGGTGGGTACGCCGTATTACATGTCCCCCGAGCAGGGCATGGGCCGCCCGGTCACCGGCCGCTCGGACCAATACTCGGTGGCGGTCATGGCCTTCCGCATGATCGCGGGCCAGGTGCCCTTCGAAGGCGATTCGGCGATTGACATTCTGCACAAGCACTGCATGATCGCGCCGCCGCGAATGGAGACCTTCATTCAGGGGCTGCCCGCCCACGTGTATCAGGCGGTCCACAAGGCGCTGGAGAAAAAGGGCGAGCTGCGCTTTGCCACGTGCAGCGCGTTTGTGAAAGCACTTCGCGAACCCACGCCGGAGCTTCAGATCTCCTCGGAGTCCGCCACGGTCATGGTGGACGCGGCGCAGGTCTCGCAGATGGCGCACGCGGCGGCGAGTCAGGCCGCCACCATGCTGACGCCCCGTCCGGCCGGCGCCACGGCGCCCCCGACGCCCGCCCCCAAGGTCACGCGCGCCCCGGAAAAGAAGAGCAAGAAGGGGCTGGTCATGGCCGCGGGCCTGGTGGTGGTACTGGGCGGCGCCGGTGCCGGTTGGGTGATGTTCGGTCCCGGGGGCTCACCAGCCCCGGGGGCGGAACCGGCCGGCGGGCAACCGGGTGCGGCAAGTGGCGCTCCGGCGCAGCCGGCCGGCGCGCAGCCAACCAATGTCGCCTCCGTTCCGGTGCCGGCCGCGGCCGCATCCACGGGGAGGGTGACCGTGACAGGGCTGCCGCCGGGCGGTACCATAACCGTGGACGGCCGCCGGCAGACGGGGTCGACGTTCGAGTTGTCACCGGGGCGGCATGAGATCCAGTTGAGCGCGGTGGGCTACCGCGCTATGTCCGCGCCGGTTACGATTGCCGCCGGTGAGAACTTGGAACTCCCCTTTACCGGCGCCCGGGTGGTGGCGTCCACCGCGGTGCCGGTCACGCAGCCTCCGGCAGCGCAGCCTCCGCCGGCCACCCAACCGGCCAGCGGCGGCACGCCGGCTGGAGTGGCAAACACCGGAGGGGCGGCACCGGCAACAGCCCTCGGCCTGCTGTTGGTCGGTATCCAGGGTGGGTGGGCCAACGTGACCCTGGACAACCAGGCCAAGGGCCAGCAGTCAACCGTCCGCGAGATGCTTCTCCCGGGCACCCACCAGCTCCGGTTGGAGCGTGAGGGGTTTGTGACCATAGACACTTCGCTCACCGTCAGAGCGGGCGATACTACACGGGTTCGAGTCCGCCTCCAGCCCAGGAGTTGATCAGGGAATGCCCAGCCGCGTGCTGACCCGATGGATGTTCTTCCTGGTGGTCAGCGCGCTCATCGGTTCTCCTGTAGCTCACGCGCAACAAGCCCGGAACGACCAGTTGCGCGCTGGTTTCCAAGCCTACGACGACCTCGACCCCGCCCGAGCACAAACTCTGTTGCGGGGCGCGCTGAATCCGGCGGGCGGACCGCCGGACAGCCTGTGGCAGCGTGGTGTCCAGATGCTGGCGCAGATCCTGGTCGAAGAAGACCGCGCCGCGGAAGCGCAGACCTGGCTCCGCTGGGGCTTCCGCATTGCGCCGAACATGGTGATGGATACCGTCACCTTCTTGCCGGACGTGGTGACCGCCGCGCGCGCGGCGCGTACCGCTGCCGCCGCGCCGAGTCCGGGCGATGCGGTGACCCGGACGTCGTGGGAATGGTCGGCCCCTGGCGCGCCTGCCGGGCAGGGACGCCTCCGGGTGCTCGCGCCCAACGTGAGCGCGCCGGTCAACGCGCTGGTGCAGGGCGGCGTCGTCATTCAGTCGGGAGGCCAAACGACCGTAGCCGCCGGGACCTTCAGCGTCCAGGCTGCCGCCGAGAACTTCCTGCCCACGCAGGTGACGCGCGAAGTGCTGCCCGGCATCACCACGGTTCTCCAATTCGATCTGGTCTCCGCCGCTGCCGCCAGCATCGCCGAAAACGTGCGGACCGCGGCACTCCGGCAGCTGGTGCCGCTCAACGTGCAGCGGTTCCAAACCCAGCCCGCTTGCGGTACGGGCGCGTACGTGAGCCGCGACGGGTTGGTCATCACGTCGTATCAGGCCATTCGCGGCGCAGAGGCCATTGAGGCGCGCACCGCGCCGGACCGCACTGTGCGGGACGAGCTGCGGGTGGCCGCGTGGGACATCGCCAACAATCTGGCCGTGATCGTGCTGCCGGTGACCCGTACCGATTCCCTGCCCCTGGCCGCCCAGACGCCGGCGTCCGGGTTCGTGTGGGCGTTGGGGCTTCGCGGATGCACCACCGCGGCGGACGTGCGCACCCGCGTGGCGGCCCAGCCCACCGGGGCGCGGCTGGATCTAACCGATAGTCTGATCCCGGGCGACAACGCGGGTCCCGTGATTGACGCGGATGGCCGGCTGGTCGGTGTGCATGGGCAGGGCCGGCAGGCGGCGGTGTTCAGCGCGGTCCGAGCGCTCTTGCAGCAGGCGCGCACGGCGGTCACCCAGCGGCAGACCCTCACGCCGGCGCAGGTGGCTCTGCGGGTGAACCACGCGTACGGCGCGGTGGCGATCGCGGCGGATGTGACCGGCGCCACCGCTCGCGTCACGCCCATTGAGACCTGGCAGTGGCCCGAGACCGCGCGGTCTGGTTCCTTGCCCCTCACCTTCGCCGGTCCCATGGGCCGGTATCAGTTGGAGGTGACGTTCCCCGGGCAAGCGGCCCGGCGCCAGGAGTTCACCCTGCGGGCCGGCCAGTTGGATCGGCTCAGTATTCCGGTGACGCCGGTGGTGGCGGAGGGCCAGCGCGGCCAGGTGGGCCCGGGGGCGCAACGGCGAGGTGGTGGGGTGCCCGTGCCGCTCATCATCGCGGGTATCGGCGGCGCCGGGGCAGCGGCGTTCCTGGTGCTCGGCAAGAAGGCCCCGCCCGTAAACGGTAACGGGAACGGCAACGGGAGTACCACCGGCGATATCACTGTCACCATTCCCAACCCGTCGGTTTCGGTGCCGACTCTACTCCGGCTGATCTTCGGACTCCGGAACTAGCAGCGCATGCGACGCTCGCTTCGTGCCACCGTGGTCGCCCTTGGGGTACTCATCGCTTGCGATGAGCCGGTCGAGCCGCCCACCACCGGCCGGATGGCCATTCGGGTGGTGGTGCCGGAGGTCGAGGTGCCCCCGCCCACCGGCGCGCCGGTTGAGGGTGACGCACCGGCCAATCGGGTGGATCAATCCAGACCCCAAGAGGCGGCAGGACAGGACGAGCGGGTAGGCGGACAGGTCACCGGCGTGGTCGCGCAGGTCCAGCCCAATTTCAACGTGCTGGGGCACCTGACCCACGGTCGAGTCAAGATTTCCGGTCCCACTCCAGTAGACGACGGTCCATTCACCCTTCCCGCCGGCGGCATCAGCAAGACCTACGAGGACCTGGCGGCCGGGGGCGGTTACACCGTCGAGCTCTTTGGTCTGGTCAATGACTCGGTGGACTACTATGCCCGCACCGAGGGCGTCACCGTTCCGGCCGGCGGCACCGCCACACCCACCCTGACGTTTCAGTCGTTCCGGCCCACGCTGAGCGTGGGGCCCACTCCCACCACCGGGTTCAAGGTGACCGCGACCATCGGCACGGTGCCGAATGCCACGGGCTATGTGGTGGAGTGGGCCAAGAGCAGCAGCTTCAGCGGCAAGACGGCAGCGGCGGCGGTCGGGACCTCGCACCCGATCACGGTATCGGATACCGGGACCTACTACACCCGTGTGCTGGCCCAGGCCACGGGGGTGACCACTCCCCGGTCGAGTGATGTCGCAACCTTTGAGATCAGAACGGACATCACCGCCAGCGGCGACTCCGCGTCCACCGCGCCGGACCCGAGCACCAGCCTGGGCCGCTCCGGCACGGGGGCGTTCAGCGGCACGCTGGGGGCGTTGAACATCTTCCCCGCCTCGGACGTGGACTGGTTCAAGATCGCGGCCTGCACGCTGGACACCCTCCGGTTGGAGACCAGGGCGCAGCGCGCGCCGATCTCGTCTGCGCTCAATACCGTGTTGCGGGTCTACGACTCCGACGGCACCACCCAGATCGCCGCCAACGACAACCTGCACGCGGACACCACGGACTCCCGTCTCCTGGTGGCGGTTCCTTACCAGGACACCTTCCGGATCCAGGTATCCGGCACCGGCGGCACCACGGGCGAGTACCAGCTGGTGATTGACCTGCGCGAGGGGCCGGACAATACCGGCACCGCCTGCGTGCCCCGCGCGGATCTCTCCAAGTCCACGGTTGGCGTTTCCAGCGCCTTGATCGCGGCGGGCGCGACCTCCACCATCACGCTGACGGCCCGCGACGCGGCTGACAACCAGATTCCCTTCGGCGGTTCGACGGTCACGTTCAGCGCCAGCGGCGGCACCAGCACCGGGTCCATCGGCGCGGTGACGGACAACAACGACGGCACCTACACCGCCACCTTCACCGGAGAAACCGCGGGCACCGCGACCCAGATCAGCGCCGCCATTGACGGCAGCGCGGTCACCACCCTGCCCAAGCCCACCATCACGGTGAACAACGGCCCGGCCGCCACGGTGGCCTATCGGGTGGCGCCCGCCGGCGCGACGGCGGGAGACACGTTGCGGCCCAACATCGAGGTGATCGTCCAGGACGCCTACGGGAACCAGGTCACCGGCGCCACCGGTTCGGTCACGCTGGCCATCGGGACCAATCCGGCGGGAGGGACGCTCTTCGGTACCGTGACCAAGACCCTGGTGGCCGGGGTCGCCACGTTCAGTAACCTGCGAGTGGACAAGGCGGGCACCGGATACACCCTGGTCGCGTCGTCGGGGTCGCTCGTCTCGAGCACCAGCGGCGGCTTCGATATCACGCCCGCTGAGGCCACGCGGCTGTCGTTCGTCGTCCAGCCCGCGGCAGGCGTGGCGGGCACTCCGTTGACCGCCGTGATGGTCGCCGTACAGGACGCCCTGGGGAACACCGCCACCGGCAACGCCAACTCCATCACGTTGAACCTGGCGAACAATCCCGCCAGCGCGAACCTGACGGGCACCGTTACGCGAAACGCCCAGTCGGGAGTGGCCACGTTTGACGACCTGACGCTCGACAAGGAAGGGTCCGGGTTCACCTTCCAGGCCACGGCGTTGTTGTTGACCGGCGCGACCAGCAACGCGTTCTCTGTGGGTCTGGGTGGCGCCACGCGGCTGGTCATTACCGCCGAGCCGGGTAACGCCGTGGCCGGCCAGTCCATCGCGCTCCAGGTGGCGCTCAAGGACGGCGCCGGCAACACCGTCACGACGGCCACGGACAGCGTTTCGATCGCCATCGGCACCGGCGCCCTGGATCCGAGCGGCGGGGCCGCCACGCTCGGCGGCGTGAGGAAGGTTGAGCCGGTCAGCGGCGTTGCCACGTTCGCCAACCTGTCGCTGGACAAGGCGTTTGCCGCCTATCGCCTGGTGGTCACCGCCGGTACGCTCACGCCGGATACCACCGTCGCCATCACCATCACGCCGGCCGGGGCGGCGCAGCTGGCCTTCAGCCAGCAGCCCTCCAGCGCGGCGGTGGGCGAGAACATCACGCCGGCGCCCGCGGTGCAGATCCTGGATCAGTACGGCAACCTGACCACGTCCACCGCGGCGGTGAACGTCGCCATCGGCACCAACCCCGCGGGCGGGGCGCTGTTCGGGAATACCACGGTACTCGCCGCCGGCGGCGTGGCCACGTTTGATACGCTCAGCATTGATAATGCCGGCAGCGGCTACACGCTCACAGCGTCATCCGGCAGCCTGACCGGCGTCACCAGCGCGGCGTTCAACATCACCTCCGGCAACGCCACCAAGCTCGGCTTCACGGCCCAGCCGGGCAACACGGCGCTGGGCACCGTGATGCCGGCCTTCACCGTGGCGGTCCAGGACCCGCTGGGCAACACCATCGCGGGCGCCACGGATCAGGTCACCCTTACGCTCCAGGCGAACCCCACCGGCGCCAACATCCTGAGCGGCGCGGTGGTGAACGCGGTGGACGGCGTGGCCACCTTCAACGCGGTGACGCTGGACCGGGTGGGGACGGGCTACACCTTCAAGGCCAAGGCTACCGGCCTGGATAGCACCATCAGCAACCCGTTCAACATCACGGTCGGCGCCCCGGCCAAGCTCTCCTTCACGGTGGAGCCTTCCAACGCGACGGCCGGTGGGTCCATTGCACCCGCCCTCAAAGTCGCGGTGCAGGACGTGGGCGGAAACTTGGTGACCTCCGCCACCAACAGCATCACGCTGGCCATCCTGAACGATCCCAGCACCGGCACCGCGACGCTGGGCGGCACCGTCGCCCAGCCCGCCGTGGGCGGCATCGCCACCTTTGCCAACATCACGGTCAACAAGGCCTTCAACGGCTATACGGTGCGCGCCACCGCCACCGGCCTGGCGCCGGACACCAGCGCCGCGTTCAACATTGGGGCGGCCGCGGCCAACAAGCTGGCCTTCGTCACCCAACCCACCGCGGTCGCCGCCGGGGATGCCATCAATCCCGCCCCGCAAGTGGCGGTGCGTGACGCGTTCGACAACCTGGTGCCCGGCGCCTCGAACGCGGTCAGCATGGCTATCGGCACCAATCCGTCAGGCGGCGTGCTGTTCGGCACCACCAACGCCGCCGCCTCCGGCGGCACCGCCACGTTCAACGATCTGAGATTGGACAAGGCGGGGGCCGGCTACACCCTATCGGCCTCGGCCACCGGGCTTACCGGCGCCACCAGCAGCGGGTTCAACGTGACCGCCGGCAATACGGTGAGCGCCACGCTGTCCACCGCCATCGCCTCCCCCGCCACCAACGTGGTGGCCAATGACTTTGACCTGTCCGTGATCACCGTGACGGTCCGGGACGTGAACGGCAACCCCATGAGCGGCCAGACGGTGGCGCTCGCGGCGACAGGGAGCAACAATACCGTCACCCAGCCCGGCGCAGTCACTGACGGAAGCGGCCAGGCGTCCGGTACCATCGCCTCCACCACCGCGGAGACCAAGACCGTTACGGTCACGGTCAACCCGGCCGGCACGGCGGTGGTGCTGACCCAGCAACCGACGGTGCAGTTCATCGCGGACGTGAACACCATCAGCGCCTCGTTGTCTACCGCTACCGCGAACCCCGCGGACCCGGACAGCGTGGCGGCGGACAACTTCCAGCAGTCGGCCGTTACCGTGGTGGTCCGGGACGCCAACAGCAACCCGGTGGCGGGACAGGCGGTGGAGTTGGCTACGGACCTGTCCGGCGTGCTGGCTCAACCCGGTGCCACCGACGCGACCGGCACCGCCGTTGGCTACCTCCGGAATGACGTAGCGGAGACCAACACTCTCAGCGTGACGGTGAACCCGGCCGGGACTCCGGTGGTCCTGAACCAGCAGCCCATGGTGAAGTTCTGGGAGCCGGCCTGCGGGATTCCCAATGCGGTGAATTCGACCGTGGTGTCGGATCTGGCGAACGTTGCCGCCAACGGGGTCGATGTGGCCACCATCACGGTGACGGTGCTGGATTGCGGCAGCACCCCCGTCCAGGGCGCCACGGTTGCGGTCTCGGCGTCCGGCACGGGCAACGTCATCACCGGGCCCGGGGCCCCGACGGACGTGAACGGCGTCACCACAGCCACCATTTCTTCCACGGGGGCCGGTGCCAAGACGCTCACGGTCACCGTGAACCCGGGCTCCAGCCAGATCGTGCTCCAGTCGCAGCCCACCGTCACGTTCGACGCAGGGGCGGCGACTCACGTGGTGTTCGTCACGCAGCCCTCCAGCACGGGCGCCGGTGCCAGCATCA
>DASWGV010000133.1:0-2783 GCA_036393515.1 Gemmatimonadales bacterium
GGCGATCATGCCGCTCACGGCCCCTTCACGGTTCATGCGGGTGGAAAAAATCCCCATAATGATGGCCGGGAAGAACGACGCCGCCGCCAGGCCGAACGCGAGGGCCACCACCTCCGCCACGAACCCGGGCGGCCTGATGCCAAAGTAGCCCGCGATAAGCACCGCGAACCCCGCCGCGATCCGCGCTACCAGCAGCTCGCGGTGTTCCGGGATATCCGGCACCAGCGTTTTCTTGAGCAGGTCGTGCGCCACCGACGTCGAGATCACCAGGAGCAGGCCGGCCGCCGTGGACAGCGCCGCCGCCAGCGCCCCCGCCGCCACCAGGCCCACCACCCACGCCGGTAGCCGCGCAATTTCGGGATTCGCCAGCACCATGATGTCGCGGTCAATGGTCAACTCGTTCGCCACGTCCGAGGCCGGGCCCCTATACTGGATCAGCCCGTCCCCGTTGCGGTCCTCGAACGCGATCAGTCCCGTGGCCTCCCAGTTCTTGAACCATGACGGCGCATCGGCGTAGCGCGTGTCGGTCACGGTGGTGAGTAGATTGGTCCGGGCGAACGCGGCGACCGCCGGTGCCGAGGTGTACAACAGCGCGATGAACAGCAGCGCCCAGCCCGCCGAGCTCCGGGCCGCGCTCACTTTTCGCACGGTGTAGAAGCGGACGATGACGTGCGGTAGGCCCGCCGTTCCTACCATCAGCGCGGCCGTGATAGCCAGGACGTCCCAGGTGGTCTTCCGGCCCGCCGTATACCGTCCGAACCCCAGTTCGTCGGTGAGACCATCCAGCCGGTCGAGCAGGTAGGTCCCGGACCCATCGGCCAGGGTGCTCCCGAACCCCAGCTGCGGAATCACCTGTCCGGTCATGAGCAGGGAAATGAAGATCGCCGGGATCAAGTACGCGGCGATCAGCACGCAATACTGCGCCACCTGGGTATAGGTGATGCCCTTCATGCCGCCCAGCACCGCGTAGAAAAATACGATCCCCATGCCGATGATGACGCCCAGCTCGATGGGCACGTTGAGAAAGCGGGAGAAGACGATCCCCACGCCGCGCATCTGCCCCGCCACATAGGTGAACGACACGAAGATGGCGCACACCACCGCGACCACCCGGGCCGTCCGGGAGTAGTACCGGTCGCCCACAAAGTCGGGCACGGTGTACTTGCCAAACTTCCGCAAGTAGGGAGCGAGGAGCAGGGCCAGCAGCACGTACCCGCCGGTCCATCCCATGAGGTACACCGACCCGTCGCGTCCCATGAACGCGATCAGGCCCGCCATGGAAATGAACGAGGCGGCGCTCATCCAGTCGGCGGCTGTGGCCATGCCGTTCACCACCGGCCGCACCTGGGAGGCGGCCACGTAGAACTCACCGGTGGAACGGGCCCGGGCCCACATGGCCACGCCGATGTAGAGCGCGAACGAGAGCCCCACGATCACGAAGGTCCAGGCCTGGATGTTCATCGGCCGCCCTCGCGCTCGTCCACGTCAAAGGCCCGATCCAAACGATTCATCAGGCGCACGTACACGAAGATCAGGATCACGAAGACGTACATCGAGCCCTGTTGGGCGAACCAGAAACCGAGCTGAAAGCCGCCGATGCGAATGCGGTTCAGGGGCTCGACCAGGAGAATGCCCGCCCCGTACGACACCGCGAACCAGATGGCCAACAGGATGGCCACGTAACGGACGTTGCGTTTCCAGTACTCGGCCCGAGAAGGTGGCTCGGCCATACCGCTCCTTCCAACCAGTGCGACGTCGGGGGGTTGTCACAGGCGCCCGCGCGGCGTGAGGGGGACGCGGGCCGCACCAATTTGCCGCTGCGAGGCAGACTGGCAAGTCCGGTGCTCGTGGGGGCGGCGTTGGCGGGAACGGCCGGAGCAAGGCTAGCCTTACCAGCCCATGACCGCCGCGCTTCGTTTTGCGCTCCGACCCGGGCCGTTGCTATTGGCCACGGCCGCCGTGCTCGCGCGCTGGGGCGGGCTGGAGCGCGCCGCCCCCGGCGTCATGCTTGTCGGCCCCTACGCTGCCGCGCTTGCCGGTCTGCTGGTGGGATGGTCACTCAAACGCAGCCGGCTGGCGTTCGCGCTGATCGCGCTCACCCTGGCCCATACGCTGGTGTCCCGGTGGGCACCGGCGAACGCGGTGGCGTTTCAAGTAGGCGCCTGCCTGATCCCGCTGAACCTGGCCGCCATCGCGCTGCTCCCGGAGCGGGGCGTGTTCACCCCCGCCGGGCTCACGGTGTGGATCGCTATCCTGGTCCAATCCGCCACCGCGTGGATCGTCATCGCCATTGACGCACGGGACCTGGCACCTGATCAGCTGGCCCGCTGGCTCGACGCGGACGGCCTGTCTCCGCTTACGCCGCTGGGTCGCTCGGCCCTGGGAGCGTTCGCGGTCGCGGGCGCCGCCATGGGCGCCGGACGCTGGGTGGCGCCGGAGACCACGGGCCGAGGGTATCTCTGGGCCCTGGGGGCCACGCTGCTCGCCTGGCATGCCGGCGGCGATGAGGCGGATCGCGCGCTGTACCTGACCGCCGCAGGGTTGATCCTGCTGCTCGCCGCGATCGAGGTGTCCTATGTGCTGGCCTATCACGACACCCTTACGGGGCTCCCCGGCCGCCGTGCCCTCGATGAGGCCCTGGTGCGTCTCAGCGGCCCGTATACGGTCGCCATGGTGGACGTGGATCATTTCAAGCAGTTCAACGACACCCACGGTCATGATGTGGGCGATCAGGTGCTACGAACGGTCGCGACCCGGCTCCGGGACGCGCTGGGTGATGGTAA
>DASWGV010000134.1:0-6681 GCA_036393515.1 Gemmatimonadales bacterium
TTCCAGCTGGTTGGCGGCATCCGGAGCGGCATGGGTTACTGCGGCGTCTCCACCATTGACCAGCTGCGCTGCGACACCGAATTCGTGCAGATCACGACTGCGGGGCTGCGCGAGTCCCATCCGCACGACGTGGCCATCACCCGGGAAGCGCCGAACTACTCGGTGTAGGTCCTGGGGTCGCCGGCCCCTGCGCGCGGCGATATCGTAGGCCCCATGGAAGATGCCCTCGAACGGGTGCGCACAGCGCTGGCCGATCGCTACCGCATTGATCGAGCTTCGCGATGGCGGTCGACGCTCATAGCCTCCGCCACCATGACGTCTTTGTGGCGTGCGATACCCGACCCGCCGGAATCGCCGAGGTTGAAGACCAGCGAGGAATCAACCGCGCGGCGCGGCTCTTCGAGGTCCTCGGCCAGCAGCCGAAGGACATACTCGGCTACCGAAATGCCCATGTCCGCAGCCCGCCGTCGAACGGCGCGAAGAAGTTGCGGATCAAGGAGGATCTGCGTGCGTGTCAGCATGGAGCATACGCCATACTGTATGCGGCTCGTGGCTACAAGCCCATACCTAACTCCAATGCCTTGATTTGCAGTGCTGCAGCATTACAATTGCATTGCATGGAGAACCAGGTCACGTTCCGCCTCCCGCGGGAGGTCGCCCGAGCACTCACCCGGTGCGCCCGTGAACGGGGCGTGCCCAAGTCGCTGCTGGTCCGAGAGGCCCTGGCGGCTTACCTGGCCACGCCGGGGGCCGCGGCGGGCGCCGGAGACGCGCGGGCGCGCATCACACCCTTCCTTGGTGTGGTGGCGCTGGACCGCTCAGGCCTGGAGCGGGAGGCCCTGGCCCGGCGCATCCGCGAGCATAACTGGCGTGAGTGATGCGCCGGTGCCGCGTGACGTGCTGCTGGACACCGGCCCAATTGTCGCGACGCTGGACCGGACGGATCAGTGGCACACCCGCTGCGTGGTTGCTTGGGAACCCCACCTGGATCGCTGCCTGACCACGGAGGCGGTGGTCACGGAAGCCTGCTACCTGGTGGAGAGCGGTGGCGGTTCCGCCGCCCTGCCGCTTGAGTTCCTGCTCGCCGCGCAGATCCCGATTGTTGGGCTGGAAGGCATGCTTCACCAGCACGCGGCGCGTCTGATGCGCCGATACTCCGACCTACCGATGGATTACGCCGACGCTTCGCTGGTAGCGCTTGCGGATGCCCTGGGCCTGCACACGGTCATGACCACCGATCACCGGGGATTCCGGGTGTATCGTCCATCCCGCGGCAGCGCATTCGAAGTGGTGCCTTGAAGATCACGAGTTGCTTCAGGAGCCGGCCCCGCACCGCACCACCGATTCCCGGTCCAACCGCTCGATCGCCTCAGGGGTGTACCCCAGTTCCGCTAACACCTCGCGAGTGTGCTCTCCCAGGATGGGCGCGCCGCGTTGAACCTCCGCGGGCGATGCCGAGAGCGACACCGGGAAGCCCAGCGTTTGTACCACACCCAGCGTGGCGTGCGGTACGTCCTGCACCATCCCCCGCGCCAGCGCCTGGGGATGATTCAACATGTCAGTGATGGAGAGGACCGGCCCGGCCGGAACGCCCGCCGCCTCCAGCCGCTCCAGCCAGACCGCGGACGAGTGGTCGCTGAAAACCGCGGCCAGGACGTCCGCCAGCGCCTGACGGTTCCCCATGCGATCCGCGTTCTCGCGAAACCGCGGATCCGCCGCCAGTTCCCGCCGTCCGATCGCCTCCGTGAGCCTGAGCCAGGTGTTCTGGTTCGACGCGCCTACGGTGATCCAGCCGTCTGCCGTCTTGAACGCCTGATAGGGTGCGGCCAGGGGGTGAGCCGAGCCCATGGGACCCGGCGAGACGCCGGTGGCCAGCGCGATGGCAGCCTGCCAGTAGGTCTGCGTGATGCCCGCCTCGAACAGCGACGTGTCCACCCGCTGGCCTTCCCCTGTCTTGCCGCGGTGCACCAGAGCTGCCAGGACGCCAAGGCACGCGAGGATGCCGCCCGTGATGTCCGTGAGCGGCGGCCCGCACTTCACTGGCGGTCGTCCGGGGCCTTCCCCCGTAATGCTCATGAGGCCCGCATACCCTTGGGCGATGAGATCAAAGCCCCCCCGGTCGGCGAACGGGCCGGTGCGGCCGAAGCCGGAGATCTCGCAGTAGATCAAACCGCGATTGTCCCGGCGGAGCGTCTCGTAGCCCAGGCCCAGTCGGTCCATTGTTCCGGCGCGGTAGTTCTCGATCACCACGTCGGCCCGCGCCAGCAGGCGCCGCGCGATCTCGAGGCCCTCCGGCGCCTTCAGGTCCACGGCGATGCCACGCTTATTCCGATTGAGCATCATGAACGCGGCGGACTGACCGTCCAGGGCCGGCGGGACAAAGCTCCGGCTGGTATCGCCCTCCGGGAGTCGCTCCACCTTGACCACGTCCGCGCCGAGGTCGGCCAACATGCGGCCGCACACCGGGCCGGCCATGATGTGCGCCAGCTCTACCACTCGCAGCTCGGCGAGCGGACCCATGCGCGCTATTTCCCCTTGAACTTCGGAGTCTGCTTGGCGAGAAACGCCTGGAACCCGATGCGATAGTCCTCGGTGGCGTACGCGTCGAACGCTTCGTCCATCTCCTGGGACGTCAGCGCGCCCCCACGGTCCAGCCGCCGTACGAACTTCTTGTGCCAACGGTTCACCAGCGGTGCGCCGCCAGTGACGCGCTCGGCCGCGGCCCGCGCCTCCTGCACCACCTGATCATCGGGGACCACGCGGTTCACCAGCCCCAGAGCAAGCGCGCGCTCGGCATCCACCACGGCCCCCTCCAGCAGGATCTCGAGGGTGGTGGCGCGTCCCACGGCCCGGATGAAGAAGTCGAGCTCCGGGTACTGCATGGTGAGTCCCAACCGGTTGATGGGCACGCCGAACCGGCTGGATGAGCCGCAGATCCGGATGTCACAGGCCACCGCGATCTCTAACCCCCCGCCCACGCAGGCCCCGCGGATCATCGCTACCGTAGGGTGGCGGCAGTCGGCTACGGCCATCACACCGTGATGCTCGGCCGCGCCGTAGTGCCGCGCTTTCTCGACGGTGTCACGCTCGCGGGCGAACTCGGAGATGTCGGCTCCGGCGGCAAAGGCCCGCTCGCCGGCGCCGCGCACGATGACGCAGCCAACGGTGTCATCCGCGTCCAGCTCGCCGAACGCGGCGGCCAGGCGGGTCCACGTGGCATGGTTCAGCGCGTTCAAGCGCTCGGGCCGGTTGAGCGTGACGGTCGCGATCGCGCCTACCCGGTGGACCAGAACCGGCTCAGGCATCGGCGCGGGCGCGGGCGCGGGCGCGGCGCGTCCGGCAGCCGGCGACGGGCTGGGGCACGCCTCGGGGGTGGAGGACCTCGTGAATCGGGGTTGCGGGGCGCGGCATCGGTCTCAGCGGTAGAATAGGTTGACCAGAGCCATGGGAACGGCGGGAACGTAGGTGACCAGCAGCAGCACCGCCAGCAGCGCCGCAATGAATCGCACGTTCACCTTGGTCACTTCCCAAATGTCCGCGCGGGCGATGGAGCACGCGGTAATCAGCACCGACGCGACCGGCGGCGTCTGCTGCCCGATGCCGAGGTTGAGCGTCACGACCAGGCCAAAGTGCACCGGATCAATCCCCACGGCGCGCACCAGCGGCATCACGATCGGCACCACCAGAATGATCGCCGCCGCCGAGTGCAGGAACAGACCAACCGCAAAGAAGAACAGGTTGAGCAGCGCCAGGACGGCCAACGGGTTGGTGGTGAGACCCACAATGGCTCCCGCGACGCGCTGGGGAAACTGTATCTCCGTCAAATACTCGCCCAAGAGACTCGAGGTCGCGACCAGGAGCATCACCACGGCGGTTTGAACACCTCCTTCCAGCGTGGCGGTGCGGAGGCGCGTCCAGTCCAGTTCGCGGTAGATACCGGCCCCAACGCCGATGGCCGCCAGCACGGCGAGAGCGGCACCTTCAGTGGCGGTCACCCAGCCGCTGAAGATGCCGCCGAGGATGATGACGGGCAGCAGCAGGGCCCAACCTGCCTCCTGGAATGACGCCCACACGCGGTGGAGCTGAAACGCCCCTTCCGCGGGGAGGTGGTATCGGACGGCGAGCCCATACGCCACGCCCATCATCAACCCACCGCCAATGAGTCCGGGAATTACCCCGGCCACGAAGAGCTCGACCACCGACGAGCCCGACATCGCGGCGTAGAGAATCATGGGAATCGAGGGCGGGATGATCACCGCGAGCGTGGCGGCCGATGAGCACGTCGCGGCGGCGACCGTGCTGGGATACCCGCGCCGCTGCATTTGCGGAATGAGAATGGAGCCGAGCGCGGCGACGTCCGCCACGGCGGACCCGGAGATCTCCGCGAAGAACAGCGACGCGCCGATGCTGACCATGGCGAGCCCGCCGCGCACAAAGCCGAACAGCGCCGATGCCAGGGCGACCAGTCTCCGGGAAATGCCGGTGGCGTTCATGATGGCCCCGGCGAGCACGAAGAGCGGGACCGCGATCAGGGGGAATTCCGCCGCGCCGTCGAATAGCACCACGGCCACGTTGACCAGGGCGTCGGCCCCCCGGGCCAGGGCCATCGCCACCGCCGCGGCGACGCCCAGGGCGACAGCGATGGGGACGTCAATCAGGATCAGGGCGAGGAGCCCCGCCAGCAGCAGCGCGACGGTCACGCCGCGGGCTGGTCCGGCGCGCCCTCGGCGACGCTCAGGAGCTCGGCGATCACGAACAACACGGCGCCAATGGGGATCACCGACTGGGTGACCTGGGTGGAGAGCCACGGCAGGCTCCCCAGCGTGATGCCGTTCAGCGCGCCCATGACGCGCCATCCAGCCCAGGCCACCAGCACAAAGAACCCGATGACCACGGACTCGCGCACCACGATCAACCCCGCGCGGGCGCGGGGGGGCGCGGAACGGACCAGGCGTGGGAAGCCGATATGGGCGCGCTTGAGCGCCGCCAGCGCCGCGCCGTAGTAGGTGAGCCACGCGAGAAGGACCGCGGCCACCTCGTCGTACCACACCAGCGCGGCGCCGGCCTTGCGAAACGCCACCGCCAGGAGCACCACACCGGCCAGGGCGGCCATAAGGGTCAAGACAGCGCCTTCCAACAAGCGCTCAAATCGCCGTCGGAAGGCGCGCATCTATCGCGACCTGAGCGCCGTGGCGCCGTCGATCAGCGCACGGCCGCCGGGCACAGACTGCGCGAATTCCTGGTAAATGGACTGGCTGGCGGCTGTGAAAGCGGCAAGATCGGGTTGGTTCACCTGGATCCCGCTGCCACGGAGTTGGTCGAGCAGCTCGCGGTCCAGGCGCTCGGCGGTCTGGTACACGTAGGCTTGTGTCTCCCTGGCGGTCTCCTCCAGGATGCGCCGTACCTCCTCCGGGAGTCGCTGCCACGCCGTGGCACCTGCCGTCAGGTACGCCGGCGTGTACACGTGCCCGGTGAGCGACAGGTACCGCTGTACCTCATGGAGCTTGGACGTGTAGGCCTGGGCCAGCGGATTCTCCTGCCCGTCCATCACCCCGGTCTGAAGGGCCACGAACACTTCCGACAGCGGCATGGGCGACGGGTTGGCGCCCAAGGCCTGGAACATTCGGATGCGCCACCGGCCCGTGGGCGTCCGGAGCTTGATGCCGCGAAGATCTGCCGGCACCACGATGGGGCGCCGGCTGTTGGTGACATGGCGGAACCCGTTTTCCCAGATGGCCAACACTTTGTATCCGGCCGCTTCAGCGGCGGGCGCCAAGGTTGGCCAGACGACGGCGTCCTCGATGCGCTTCATGTGCTCGCGGTCGCGCACCAGGTAGGGCATCTCAAACAGGCCGAATGACTCGACGGTGGTGGACATCACGGTGGACGGGAGGGCCAACTCGAGGGTGCCGAGCTTCAACTTCTGCATCATCACTTCGTCACTACCCAATTGGCTCGAACCGAACACCACGACCCGGGCCTGACCGCTCAGCCGCTCATTGGCCTGCCGCGCGAACTCCTCGGCCGACAGGGCGAAGAGCGAGCCCGGCGCGCCCACATGGCCAAGGCGGACTTCGAGGAAACGGTCGGTGGCGGAGCAGGCTGCGGTGAGCAGCAGCAGTATGGCGCCGAGGCGACGGATGAGCGGTGACGGCGTCGTCAAGCTGCTTCAGTCCCCTCCAGAGATCAACTGATCCAGCGCGGCCTGTACGCCCCCTCGACGAATCGAGACCCTGGCGGCGTGCAGCGCCATCTCCACGCCGCACAGTGCGCCCGCGAGCATCAGTTCATTGAGATCTCCCAGATGCCCGATGCGGAACACTTGACCCTTGAGCTTGCCCAGGCCGGCGCCGAGCGAGAGGTCGTAGCGCTCCAGAGCTACTCGCCGGACCGTCTCCGCATCGGTCCCTGACGGCAGCAGAACCGTGGTGACCGTGTTACTCTGTTCGGCCGGATTGAGCGCAAAGACTTCCAGGCCCCAGGCGGCGACCGCGGCCCGGGTGGCGCCCGCCAGCCGGCGATGCCGCGCGAACGTGTTGGGGAGTCCTTCTTCTCGCAGCATGGCCAGGGCCTCGCGCAGGCCGAACAGCAGGTTGGTGGCGGGTGTGGAGGGGAAGTACCCGGTGGCGTTGAACTCCACCATGTCGTCCCAGCTCCAGTACGATCGGGGAAGCTTGGCCG
>DASWGV010000135.1:0-11729 GCA_036393515.1 Gemmatimonadales bacterium
GAGAACGGCGGGCAGTACACCCACGCCGCGCTGTGGGTGGTGATGGCGGTGGCGCAGCAGGGAAACGGCGATGAGGCGGTCGAGCTCTTCCACATGCTCAGCCCCGTGAACCATGCGCGAAGCCCTGGAGATGTCGAGCGCTACCAGGTGGAGCCGTATGTCGTAGCCGGAGATGTCTCGGTCCAGCCCGGTCAGGCCGGGCGTGGCGGCTGGAGCTGGTACACGGGCTCCGCGGGCTGGATGTACCGCGCGGGGCTGGAAAGCATCCTGGGCCTGCGGCGCCGGGGCTCGACTTTCGAGATGGATCCCTGCATTCCGTCATCCTGGCCCGGGTACAGGATCACCTGGCGCTTCGGACGGGCGTGCTACGAGATCACGGTGCAAAATCCCGAGGGTCGCTGCCGAGGGGTGAGGGAGGCCGAGCTGGACGGTCGTGCGGTCGATGCTCGGGCCATCCCGCTGACGGATGACGGAGAGACGCACGCGGTGGTCGTGCGGCTGGGTGAGAGGGGGCGGTCCGACTCATAGCCGGTGGTCGGTGAAGCCCCAGGTAATCAGGTTGTCGTCGGTCTCCGGCTCCATGAGATACGCGATGAGATTGCCGCGCGACTGCGCGGTGGAGACGTAGTACGCGCCAGCAGGAACCTCCACCGTGTCCGTTCGTTTGACCGCGGTCGCGGCCTGGATTGCAACGTAGGATCTTCGGCAGGCAGTGCTGTCTAAACGGTGTGCAGTTGTGCTGCCACGCACGCCAGAACATGAACCCGCGAGAAAACTACCAGCGGGGCTAGAGGTCCGCCCGGAGGCCTCCCTGAACGGACCGGCCGGCGGCGGGGAGCCCCAGCTGGGGCTCCACCAGCTGGTCGGCCAGGTTCGCGATGTACAGGAACAGCTCCAACGAGCGCAGGTCGGGCAGCTCGAACCGGTAGCCCAGCCTGGTGTTCAAGACCACGGAGCGCGCCAGCGGTACGAACTGATCGTTGTCATCCAGGGAGTATGCGCGCCCGGTGTACACCCCCTCGACCTGCGCGCGGGGTCCGAAGAGCGGCGAGTAGGTCAGGGAGAGACGGCCCAGCGCATCTGGTTTTTCGGACAAACGCGTCGGATCAGCGGGCGCGCTCTGGAGCCGGCGCACGTGCATGAGGGTCAGGTGTCCCTCCATCCGCAGGTCCCGGTGCGGCCGCCCGGCTCCCGCGATCTCCACTCCCAGCACGCGGCTCCCCCTCAGGTTGATGCGCTCGCGACGAGGCCGCGTCTCACCCGGCAGGGTAATGTTGCGCTGGTCAATGGTGTTCGACGTGAAGGTCCCGAACGGGATGATCTCGCCGCTCAGACGCGAGGAGCGGAGACCTATCGCGACCTCGGTCAGCACGGAGTGCTCAGGCTCCAGGTTGGGATTGAGCAGGAACCGGCTCAAGGATTCGCCGAACAACTCCCGCATGGTGGGGAATCGGGACTTCCGTCCCACCGAGCCCCGCACGAACAGCGGTCCGCCGGGGTCCCAGGCGGCGCCCAGCGTGGCGCTGTAATCCGTCAGCGGGTCGTGCGCCGGCTTGTCGCCGGTCTTGGGCGAGAAGCTCGCGTCGTAGCTCGCGCCGGCGGTCAGCGTAACGGCGTTGACCGGCCTGAGCTCGTACTCCAGGCCGGTGCTCAGGACGTGTTGCCGATACTCCAGGGTGGGAAATGTTCCCGCTGCCACCGAGCCGTCGGTCTGCAGGTCCAGGTCGCGCTGCCGGTGAGACGACGTCAGGGCATTCAGGGCCAGCTTGACCGCGCCGGAGCCCAGGTGGTGTTGCGCCACCAGCCGAGTGCCGAAGGTGACGTCGTGGTCTTCTTCCCGGGCGTCGAAGCTGTCGTACGTGGCGGAAGTGTATTGGTCAATGGTCTGCTGGAACCGGCTGCCCCACAAGGCGCCCTTCCAGGTGGTCTGTGCCCCCACCGTGCCCTCGCCGGAGAAGATGGCGGCCGAGCTGCGCCACACTGGATAGCGCCAGAACCGCACGGCCGAGTTCGTGGCATCCCGGTGTCCTTCGGGCGCCACGCCTTTCTCGGCGTCCAGGTGCAGCAAGGTGACGCCGAACTCGGTGCCGTTGTCCATCATGTACACCAGCCGGCCAAACGCATTGGCAATCCGGGAATCCGAATTGGTGCGCACTGAAGGGTCCGGTTGGCTGAACGGAAGCCTGACGCTGCGGGGCAAGGGCATGGCATCGGCGGACGCGTAGCCCAGGGAGGTGGCAAAGGCGACGGGCCCGCGGCTCGCGCGGTGGGACAGCGTGCCCCGCATCTGCTGCTCGCTGCCGTAGGAGAGCTCGACCTCGGTGACCGGCTGGGCGGTGCGCTCGTAGATCCGCGAGGCCAGGTTGATGGCGCCGCCCAGCACATTGGTCCCGTACTCCACCGGCGGCACGCCCTTGACGATGGAGACGCCGCCCACCATGGCGGCGGGCACCAGGCTCATGTCTGCCCGCCAATCCCACGGCACGTTGAGTAGCGCGCCATCCATCAACACCGCGACCTGACGCTCCCCCGCGTTCCGGAGATACACCAGCGACTCCCCCCGCGAGTTGGTCTGGATGTGCGCGGCCGGGATCAGGGTGGCAATCTGGGCCACGGAGAACGCCGCGCGCGCCTGGATCTCTGTGACCGAGACCTGGGACATGGTGAAGGCCGTCGGCGCCGGCGCCGCCGTGGTGGGCGCGGTGATGATCACCTCGCTCAAGCGCACCGCAGCGAGGCTGTCCCGCGGCGGCGGCGGCCGGTCCTGCGCCAACGCCGGTGCCGCCCAAAGGAGCACTGTGCCACGCACGACCGCACGAAGGGCTGGTCGTACTCCGACGCCCGACCTTATCACAACGTGCCTCCGGCTGGTTTCAGGGATCAGGTCCGCCCGGCGGACAGCAGCCTTGCGGCAAGAAACGCTCCGGGCGACCTGATTGCACTAACCTGCGCTGGAAAAGCAATTTAGGTGACCGGGCCGGAACTGGGTACCGGTGCCAACGTCCTGAGCAGGGGACGTTCCCGATGAGCCAGGAGCCAACGTGCAACGCGGCGTGGGTCGTTCGACCGCGTCCCGCAACCCTATCTGTAGCGCAGGGCCGCTCGACGGGCTACCGTTTCAGGCGTCCAGCACCTCCTCGTTGCCCAGGAGTTCTCATGACCGCGCGCCGTTCCATCCTCGTCCGGTGCTTGCTGTTCGTCACCTTGATCGCGCTGCCCGGCCTGGCCATGGCGCAAGGGCCGCCCGCGGGCCAGCAGGCCGGCGCGCCAGGTGGCGGGAACAAGGCGGGTCCCGAAGCTGGCCTGCTCCCCGCCGACCCGGTGGTGACCCAGCACACCATTCGCATAGGCGATCAGACCGTGGCCTACACCGCCGAGGCCGGCTGGCTCCCCATCCGGGAGGACGGCAAGGCCATGGCCCGAATGTTCTACATCTCCTATACCCGGAACGGCGTGCCCAACGCGGCCAACCGCCCGCAGGTGTTTTCCTTCAACGGCGGCCCCGGTACCGCCTCGGTGTGGATGCACATGGGCTACACCGGCCCGCGGCGCGTGGTGTATGACGACGAAGGATTCGCCCTCCGTCCCCCGGGCACGATCGCCGATAACCCCAATTCCATCCTGGACGTGGCGGACATTGTCTACATAGACCCGGTGGCCACCGGCTTCAGCCGCATGATGGAGGGGGAAGACCTGCACCGGTTCCACGGCAAGATGTCGGACATCCGCTCGGTGGCGGAGTTCATTCGGCTGTACTTGGTCAAGAAGGACCGCTGGAACTCCCCCAAGTTCGTGATCGGTGAGAGCTATGGGACCACGCGCGCGTCCGGCCTGGCGGGCCACCTCCTGTCCCAGCACCAGATCTACTTGAACGGTGTGATGCTGGTTTCCATGACGGGGCTGGACGTGGAGCGCGGGCAGGATGTGAGTTACGCCACGGCCCTGCCGCAGCGGACCGCGACGGCCTGGTTCCACCGGCAACTTCCCGCCGACCTCCAGAGCCGCCCGCTGCGCGCGGTGTTGGACGAAGTGGAGGCCTTTGCCACCGGCGAGTACCTCTCAGGCCTGGTCAAGGGCGACCGCATTAGCGACGCCGAGCGGGACGCCATTGCGCAGCGCGTGGCGCGCTACACCGGCGTGACCGCGGACTTCGTCAAGCAGGCCAACCTGCGGCTCGACGCCCGCCGGTACTGGAAAGAGCTGCTGCGCGACCAGCGGCTGGTGGTGGGCCGGCTGGACAGCCGCTACGTGGGCGTGGACCGCGACGCGGCCGGCGAAGCGCCCGAGTTCGACCCGGCCCTGGCGGACTGGAACGGACCGTTCGCCAACGTGGTCAACCGGTATCTGCGCGAGGAGCTGAAATACAATCCCGAGCTGCCCTATAACGTGTGGGGGCCGGTGCGGCCCTGGCAGCAGGATCCGGAGACCAGTGTGGCCGACATGCTGCGCCAGGCCATGCGGAACAATCCTTACCTCAAGGTCCTGATCCAGGCGGGCTACTACGACGCGGCGACGGATTACTTCAGCGCGGTGTACACCATCTCGCATATCCAGCCCGGTGGAGAGTTCAAGGATCGTTTCCGCTTCACCTATTATGAGAGCGGACACATGATGTACTTGCGCAACGAGGATCGGGTGCGGGCCAACGACGACCTGCGCGCGTTCATCAAGTGGAGCCTGGAGGATCGGCCGACGGTGCCGAAAGTGTCGAACTGATGGAGCGACTCATGCGATTGACGTTCACCCTCGTCGCCGCGTGCGCGCTCGCCGGTGCGGCGCCCGCGCGGGCCCAGATGCCGGACGACGGCGCGCGTCTACTTCAGGACGCCGCAGTCAGAGCCGCGGTGGAGGCCGCGCGCGCCCACGAAGCCCAGACGCTCATGGACCAGCAGCGCTTTTGCGAGGTCCCGGCGCCGCCGTTCATGGAGACGGCTCGCGGCGAGGTGCTGAAGCAGGCCTTCGAGCAGGTCGGCCTCCAGAACGTGCGGGTGGATCGGGTCGGCAACGTGCTGGGGGACCGTCCCGGCCGCTCTCCCCGTCCTCGGCTGGTGATCGCGGGGCATCTGGACACGGTGTTTCCCGAGGGGACGGACGTGACCGTGACGCGTGAGGGCGACGTGCTGAAGGGTCCGGGAATCGGTGACGACTGCCGCGGCCTGGCCGTGCTGGTGAGCATCGTGCGAGCGCTGAACCAGGCCAACGTGGTGACGGAGGGGAGCATCACGTTCGTCGCCGATGTGGGCGAAGAGGGATTGGGCGACCTGCGCGGCATGAAGGCGCTCTTTGGCGAGACCATGAAGGGCGAGATCGACCGGTTCGTCTCCATTGACGGGACCGGCCTGGGCATCACGCGGGTTGCGGTGGGCAGCCATCGCTATCGCGTGACCTTCAAGGGGCCGGGTGGCCACAGCTTCGGCGCCTTCGGCCTGGCTAACCCGATCCAGGCCATGGGGCGCGCCATCGCCAAGATCGGGGAGTTCCAGGTGGCCGCGCGGCCCAAGACCACGTTCAACGTGGGCCGTGTGGGCGGCGGCACCTCGGTGAACTCCATCCCGTTCGAAGGCTGGATGGAAGTGGACATGCGCTCGTCCGACCCGGCGTCACTGGCCGCGGTGGACGCGCAGTTTCACCTGGCGGTGGATGAGGCCGTGGCTGAGGAGAACCGGCGCTGGAATCATCCCGACATGGTCACCGCGGAGAAGGACCTGGTGGGCGACCGTCCCGCCGGCAATACGCCTGAGGACTCGCCCATCGTCCGCGCGGCGCTGGCCGTGAATCAGGCGCTGGGCTTTACCGGCAACCTGGGCGAAGGCTCCACCGACTCCAACATCCCTATGAGTCTGGGCATCCCCGCGATCACCGTCGGAGGAGGCGGGCAGGGCCGGGGCGCCCATTCACTGGATGAACAGTTCGACACCACGGACTCCTGGAAGGGAACCCAGCGGGCGACGCTGTTGGTGTTTGCGTTGACGCAGCGGTGGGAGGCGACCCCGTGACGGGAGGTTGTGGAGGTGCGCGGGAGCGACCTTCACAACCTCCACACCTTTCCTACGGCCACAACCACCCAAAGACCCCGGCCGTCAGCAACGCGTAGATCAGTCCGTCCACGGTCCCCTTGATGGTGGTGGACCAGGCGCGCCGGTACCAGATCGACATCTGCCACAGCGCGAGGGAGTATCCCACGAAGGCGGTCACGCCGGCGAAACGGAACACCGCCAGGTAATCGCTTCCGGCCGGCAAGGCCCGCCCCGCAACGTAGGCGGAAAACAGGCTCACCGCCGCGGCATAGAGGAACCAGAGGGTCAGGCTTTTCCCCATCGGCGTCATCTCGTTGGGCAACACCGTGAGTATCAGGACCGGGCCCTGCTTCAGTTTCTCGGCGAACGCGGGCGATTTCATTTCCGCCGGGCTGGTGGGGCGGGGGACCATGTAATCGCCCGGTGGAATCGCCAGCGGGCGGATGGCGTCTCGCACCTTGTCCTCATTCGGCACCTTGGGGTAGTCACTCTTATGCCAGGGCAACGCCATGTGGATGATGGAGCTGACAACAAAGACCAGGACCGACGACACCAGAATCGGGAGCCACAACGCGGACAGCGACGTCATGACGGCCTCCGGGGAGGGTTGGGACTGGCGATAAGCTGGCGCCAAGGACGGACGGGCGATAGGCCGGGGGCGTGTCCTTCAAAGATGCACGCCGCATAGCCCAGCACCCGGTCCCCGCCTTTCAACCCGCTCGGCGTCGGCGTCCAACCGCGGGCCAACCGGGCCTCGAGCAATTCCTTATTAGAAGGCCGGTGATCCCAGACGGCGACCGCCGTCACGGCGCCCAGTCAGGTGGCGTCGTAGACCAGATAGCGGCCTTCATAGGGGATCAGGACGTCATGGGTGTATTCGTCCTGGGTCAGGATGGACTCGACCGCAAGCGGCGGGCGACACCGCCGTCCCCAGGCCAGCGCGCGCTCCAGCGTGGTGTGCCCCGCCACCGTGCGGGCGAGTCGCTTACGCGTGGCTGCCTCGAGGCGCGCGTGGTCCACCAACCTCCGTTTCATCGCAGCCGGAACCGCTGGATCTTGCCTGTGGCGGTCTTGGGTAGCTCACCCACGAACTCGATCCAGCGCGGGTACTTGTAGGGCGCGATCTTGTCTTTCACGAACGCCTTCAGCTCTGCGGCGAGCGCGGGTGACGAGGCCTCCGGTTCCTTCAGCACGACGTAGGCCTTGGGCTTGATCAGGCGGTCGCCATCCTCCGCGCCGACCACCGCGACTTCGAGCACCGCGGGGTGCTTCATCAGGGTGGATTCCACCTCGATGGGCGAAACCCAGTTGCCGGAGACCTTGAGCATGTCGTCCGCCCGACCCGCGTACCAAAAGAAGCCGTCGGCATCCTGGTAGTACTTGTCGCCCGTCTGGATCCACGGTCCGTAGAGCGTCTCCCGCGTTTTGTCGTGCTTATTCCAGTAGAAGGCCATGGTGGAGTCGCCCTTGACCCGGAGATTGCCGATCTCCCCGCGCGGCACCGGGCCTCCCTCGTCATCCACGATCACGGCGTCATAGCCGGGGACCGGGACGCCCGATGAGCCCGCCCGCACCTGGCCCGGCCGGTTGGAGAGAAAGATGTGCAGGATCTCCGTGGTCCCGATGCCGTCCAGGATCTCGACGCCAAAGCGTTGCCGCCACCGGCTGTACAGCTCCTCCGGCAACGCCTCGCCCGCCGACACGCAGAGCCGGAGCGAGGAGAGATCGAAGCGGCGCTCGGCGTCCTTCACCGCCAGCATGGCGGCATACAACGTGGGCACGCCAAAGAAGATCGTGGGCCGGTGGGCGTGGATGATGTCGAACACGCCGTCCGGCGTGGCGCGGTGGGGCGAGAGGATGCTGTGGGCCGCCACGCCCATGGGGAAATACCCCGCGTTCCCCAGGCCGTACGCGAAAAACAGTTTGGCCGCTGAGAAGACACGATCTTCCTGGGAGATGCAAAGGACCTGTCGCGCGTACGTCTCCGCGCAGATCACCATGTCGTGATGGAGGTGCACCGCTCCCTTGGGAAAGCCGGTGGAGCCCGAGGAGTAGAGCCAAAACGCGGGATCGTCCCGGGAGGTCAGCGCCGCATTGAGCGTCGGGGAGGCATGGGCCAGCTGGTGTTCCAAGGCGAGGTGCGGTCCCGGGTCACCGCCCGCGACGAAGACGTGCTGGAGCAACGGCGCCCGGTGCAGGATCGGCTGCACCGCGGGGAGCAACGGGCCCGAGATCACCGCGGCCTTGGCGCGACTGTCGGCCAGCAGATAGGCGTAGTCGTCGGCGCGGAGCAGCGTGTTTACCGGGATCGGCACGGCGCCGATCTTGATGGCTCCCCAGAAGGCCGCGAGGAACTCAGGGCCGTCCAAGCACAGGATCAGCACCCGGTCCTCCTGCCCAATGCCGCAGGCGCGGAACGCGTTGCCCGCTCGATTGGCCACGTTCTGGACGTCGGCGTACGTCAGCGTGAGCGCGTTGGGAGATCCGCTTTCCCCGTGCCGGCTGAGCCACGGCCAGCGTCCCGGGTCCGCGTCCAGACAGGTGAACGCCGGCCGGTCTTTCAACGCCTGCGTGGCGTTCCGGTCCACGAACCAGGCCGCCACGTTGAACTGCTCCGGGAGCTGTTCGGACGCGATCATGGAAAACGGGTTTCCGGCGCCGGCCGGCGCCTGAGCAGGGGATACCTGAGGAGGTAGAGGGTCAGGTAGAACGGAATGAACGCCGCGACCCCCCACAGAAAGAAAGCGCGCCCGCGTTCCGGTAGGAGCACCGCGATCGCGACTGTGGTGACGGCCCAACCCATGATGCCGCGAAGCACGCGGGGGTAGGCGATCCCGATGGTGTACCACAGGTCAACGACGCGGTAGAGTGCGGCGACGGTGCGCAGGGCACAGTGCATGCCAAGCAGAAGAAGCGCCCCGCCGGCGATGATGGTCACGTGGGGCCGTCTCCCGAGCGTTGCGGCAGGATCCGCACGGTCCCGCGCTCGCCGTCTACTTCCACCCTGGTCCCCGTGGCGATGCGGAGCGTGCAGTCCGGCACGTCCACCACGCAGGGCATCCCGTACTCCCGCGCCACGGTTCCGGCGTGCGAGAGGTAGCTCCCCACCTCGACCACCGCGGCGCCGGCGACCAGAAAGAGCGGGGTCCAGGCCGGGTCGGTGTAGGGCGCAACCAGCACCTCGCCGGGGCGGAGGGCGCCGTCGGCCGACGGGTCGAGCATCACACGCGCCACACCCTGGTAGCGGCCGGGGGACGCACCGTGCCCCTGGAGCCGGTCGCTGGAACCGGACTCTTCCTCCGGCGGCGTGGTTGACACGATGCCGATAGTGCGGGGCGGTGTGATCTTGGCCAGCCGCACGTGCTCCATGCGCCGCGCCCGGACGCGCGGCTCCAGCGCCGGCCAGTCCAGCCGGCCGGCCCGCAGGGCTCGGACCTCGTCCCAGGTGAGAAAAAACACGTCATCCCGGCACTTGAGCTTCCCGTCGCGCAGCAGCTCCGCTTCGATGGCGAGCACCTTCTTCCGGACGGCACCAAGGCCCATGATATGGTAGAAGCGCGAGTTCTCCCGGAGCTTGAGGTAGTATCGGGCGCGGCGGGCCGCCAGGCGGATCAGGCGCCACCGCACGCCCAGGGCTCGCTCCAGCGGAAGCGCCCGGAGGGCTTCCCGGATTACGGTCTCGCACCGGGCCCGGGTGGTCGCTGCATCCGGCGGTCTGGCCCGGTGCGCGGCGGGTTCCGTGTCCGCCAACAGGTGATTCCGAATCATCCCCACCACCGGCGCGGGGTTCTCCTCCCAGCGCGGCGCGGCGATCTCGAACTCCTTGATGGCGCGATGGCCGTGCACCGCGAGAAAGCCGTTCAGTCGGGTCAGCAATGCTGGAGCGGCGGGTTCCTGGCGCAGCCGTTCGAGCGCGTCTTCCGGCGCCAGCCGCACCAGCAGGTCCCGCACGGCCGCATCGGCACGCGCCTCGCCGGCCACTGCGGCGATCTCGCGGCCCATCTGGGCCGACAAAACGCCTTCATTGCCGGAGCAGAGCGCGGCCACGGTGTCCGGCGGCGAGTTCGGCACCCAGCGGCGAAGCATCCGCTTGAGCACCACCATCCATGGCATGAAGCGCATGGAGGCGATGTTCACCATAACCGGCATGTGACCGATGGGATCGAGCAATTTGGGCAGCAAGAACAGCCGCCGCAGGGCGGCGGGTGGGTCGACCGCGGGATCCTCTATCACCGCCCGGCACAAGACCCGGTAGCCGTCCATGCAATCGTCCGGCATGCCGCGAGTGCGTGCCATCACCACGCCGAACACCAGGTGATTGACCAGCAGGGCAAGCAGGGCGGCGGGCAGCCGCGACCAGGAGACCCGCAGCACCTGGCCGGAGCCCGCCTCCGTCAAATACACCAGGTCCGCCAGGTCCTGATCGGTGAGCCGGAAGGGGACCAGGGGCCGTACCGCGTTGAGGTTGAGATAGAGACGTCCTCCAATGAACCGCAGGCCGGGCGGCGGCGGATTGGCCAGGAGGTCCTGAGAGAGCGGCGTCATGGGATCGGTGAAGTTCTCGGCCAGGGCCTTGAACAACACCCACTTCCCCCGCACACCGCCATCCGCGTCCTGGGAGGCCGTTCTCGCCAGCGTGGTGATGGCGCGGGACTGGAGGAGGTGCACGCGACCGCGCGCAAGGGCCCACTCCACGTCCTGTGGCGCGCCGAAGTGCGCCTCGCATTTCAGCGACCATTCGGTCACCGTCTTGATCTGATCGTCGTTCAGGGTCTGGCGATGCTGCATGGAGAGGGACACCCGCTCCAGCCGCGCGTCGCGCTCGCGGGACACGCGGGAGGGGACCATGACGCGCTTCTCGGCGATCCGGCGCTCGCGGACCCGGAGGCTGTCCCGGGCGACCAGGTAGCGGTCCGGCGTCACGCGTCCGTCTACCAGGGCGGCGCCCATACCCCAGCTTGCCTCGATCATCACGTCGGCCGGGGACCCGGTCACGGGATTGACGGTAAAGGCGACGCCGGAGACTTCCGACTCGATCATTTCCTGCACCACCACCGCCATGAGCACCGACGCGTGAGGGATGCCGCGGCTGCCGCGATAGGCCGCGGCCTCTGCGCTCCAGAGCGATGCCCAGCACCGCCGAATGACGTCGAGGAGTCGGCCGGATCCCACGTAGTAGTAGGTTCCGTGCTGCCCGGCAAAGCTCGCACCCGCCAGGTCCTCCGCCGTGGCGGAGCTGCGCACCGCGCAGGACATTCCACTGCCGCGGTCCGCGGTGAGGTGGCGGTGCGCGGCCAAAACGGCTTCCGCAAGATGCGCCGGCAGCGCGCCGCCAAGGATGCGGTGTTGAATCGCGGCGCACCGGCGCCTCAGCTCCTCGGCCGTGACGCCGTCCAGCGCGCCCAGCTCGGCGGTGACTCCAGAAGCCTGGACGAACTCCCGGTAGACCTGGGTGGACACGATGAACCCGGGCGGAACGGGGAATCCATGCGCGGCCAACTCGCCCAGATTCGCGCCCTTGCCGCCCGCAATGGCGCCGTCACCCGCGCGGACCTGGTCGAGCCGGAGAACCGCGCTGCTCAACCCTGACTCCTCTCCTCCATCAGGCACATGAGGTTGCCCTCACTGTCCTTCCAGTCGCACAACCATACCTCACGTCCCGGCAGTTTGGCGATGACGTGGGGCTTCCCCACGTCCTGGGCGCCGCGCTGT
>DASWGV010000136.1:0-19629 GCA_036393515.1 Gemmatimonadales bacterium
AAGCGATCTAATGAGCGCACGCCTGGACCGCACACTGCTGAAGAAGACAGCCGTGTTCGCCGATCTCGACGACGGAGAGATCGCCCAGGTCGCTGAGATCTGCAACGAGCAAACCTTCAAGTCCGGCCAAACCATCTTCAAAGAAGGCGAACCCGGCAACCGCCTGTATATCGTCTCCCACGGCGAAGTCCGGATTTCGCGGCAGGTTCCCGGTAGCGGCGAAGAAGCACTCGCCGTGCTGAAGCCCGGGACCTGCTTCGGCGAAATGGCGGTGTTCGACCGGTCCGAGCGCTCCACCGACGCCATCGCCAACACCGACTGCACCCTGATTACCATCACCCGTTCGGACTTCGAGATGCTGCTCGACTTCAATCGGGACGTCGGATACAAGGTGCTGTGGTCGGTGGTACGGCTGTTGAGCGAGCGGCTGCGTGTAACGAACGACAACCTGCGCTCGTTCCTCGCCATGTCGATGTTCTGACCGTCGTCCACGGTGCGCACGGCGCAAGGTATGGCCGGTAGCGCGCCGATTCAATAGAAAAATCATCCACCATCGCCGCCCCGCACCACATACTCCGCTCGGCGATCAGCGCGAAAGATCCGCCCTGCGGCGACGACAACCTCATCCGGGCTGACCGCGCGCAGACGGGAGGGTGACGACTCCAAGTTACCGAGCGTGCCCTGCACGTATGCCTCAAGAATCTCACCCGCCCAGGCGGCGACCCGCTGGCGGCGCACCTGCACCAACCCGGCCGCGTAGTTCCGGGCTCGTTCGAACTCAACTCCTTCGATGGGATCGCGGCTGACCCGGTCGAGTTCCTCCAACATCGCGGCCCGGGCCTCGTGCTCCCGCTCCGGCGAGGTGGCGATGTACGTGAGCACGGCGCCGGATTCCTTCCGAAACCATGGCGCAGCCGTCACGGTGTAGGCCAGGGAACGCTGGTCCCGCAGTGCCCGGAACAGGCGACCGGCCATGCCACTGAGCAGTGAGCACAGGACCTCGACCGTTGCCTGGGCCGCCACGCTGAATCGGTGGGCGGGAAACGCCATTGCCAATGCGGTTTGAGCCTTTTCCCGCGATTCCGAACCGCGCCCCGCGTTCCACGTGATGGGCCCGGACTCCGGCCGGACGGCCGACGACCCATCGGCGTCCCCCCAGGCCTGAGCGAGCAGGTCAACCAGCGCGTCTTCCGGCAGATCTCCGGCGGCGATCAACACGGTGGGCGCCCGGTGCAGGCGCTCAGCCGCCCGTCGAACCGATACGGCATCCAGGTCCGGTACGTGCTCGGGATGGCCCAAGACCGGCAAGCCGTAGTGATGGCGAGGGAACGCCTGGCCGAGCACGCGTTGAAGCGGATGGCCGAACATGTCGTCCCGGGCGCGGGCCGCGTCGGTAGCCAGGAGGCCCCGCTCCACGGTCACGTCGGCGTCGGCCAGGTGCGCCTGGCGCGCCAGGGTGACCAGCAACCGGGCGGCCGAGCCCGCGGAACCCGCCGGGACGGTGAGACTCCAACCGGCTGCATCGCCGCCGGCGGCCGCTGCAACCGCGCCGCCCAGCGTCTCGGCGGCCATGGCCAGCGCCTCGGCGTCCATCCCGCCGGCGCCCCGCAGGGCGGAACGCACCAACAGCGCCGTGAGTCCGGCCGTGGTCTCGGTTTCCCCTTGTCGCAGGCCCAATACAGAGAGCGAGAGCGACACCAGCCCGGCCCCCGTCCGCGGGCATACAACCAGGTCGGCACCATCCAGCTTGACTTGCGTGAGGCCGGGGCCGGGGTGCTCCGTCCGCGGGGTCCCCCGCTTCCTCCCCGGTGTCGCAACCGGATCGCCGGCGCGGACCGCTTCCGTCCGCGCCCGTGCGGACGGTGTCGGCGGCCATTGGTCTGGAGGGAAACGGGTCTGGTCGCCGTCGCGCAGGTACACCACGCCGCAGGCGGCGTCCGGAACCAAGTGGGTCCAGGCCACGCCACAGACGTCCTCTGCTGAAACGGCGAGCGTGCGCTCCAGCCAGCCGTCGGCCAGCAGGAAATCGCCCAATGCCTCGAACTCGCAGAGCAAGGTGGCGCGACCGTCCATGGTCTCGACGCGCTTGGCCCAGTGGCTGGCGATCAGCGCCCGCGCGCGCGCCATTTCGCCGGGCTCCGGCGGCGTACGCGCCAGGTCGGTCACGGCGCTCAGCGCCCCCACCACGGCGTCATCCAGACGCTCCGGGTCCGCTTCCAGCGACAGCTCGAATACGCCGACCTCGGTGGGCGTGTAGTGTGACGCCGCCACGGTGCTGGCGAGCCCCGGGGCCCGGACATGTCGCCAGAGCCGCGAGCCCCGGCCGCTCCCGGCGATGACGCTCGCCACGTCCAGGGCGGGCGTGTCGGCGTGCATGGTTCCCACCGTGCGCCATCCCACCGCCGCCAGGGGCCGCGCCACGTCGCCGCGCAGCACGCGGAAGGAAGAGCCGCGCTCCGCCGATTCTTCCGGCCCCGCGTCCAGCTTGGCGGCCGCCCCGACCCACCCACCATACTGCCTTTCCATGAGGTCCAGGGCCTCCCCGGCATCGAGCCGCCCCACGGCGGCTACGATGACGCGGTCCGGGGTGTAGCGAGACTCATAGAACGATCGGAGATCGCCCGCGGTCAGCCGGCGGAGTCCATCCTCGGTGCCGATCCGCCACCGCCGCATCCGGTGCGCTCGAAACAGCGATTGGTACAAGGTCTCGGTCACCAGCGCGGGCGGGTTGTCCAGTTTGCGCTTGACCTCCTGGATGATCACCGCAAGCTCTCGCATCAGCTCGCCGGGGTCGAGGGCGCAGTGCAGCAGCGCGTCCGCTTGCACGTCAACCCCATGCTCCAGCGCGTGGTTCGTGGCCGGCAACACCACCCAGTAGACCGTTTTGTCGTAGATCGTCGAGGCGTTGAGGTAGCCACCCAACCGCTGCGTCTCTCCGGCGATCTCGCCTGGACCGCGGCGGTCCGTGCCTTTGAAGAACATGTGCTCCAGCACATGAGCGATCCCGACCCACTCATCCGGCTCGTGGAAATAGCCGGCTCGGACATGTGTGGCCACGGACACGACATCGGCGGACGGGACAGGCTGCGCCAGCAGGGTCAGGCCGTTGGAAAGGACGCGTTTGGTGACGGAGGTGGTGAGGGATATGTTCGACAAAGGCGGACCGTCGGTCAGGCGGTCTGGGGGATAGACGCGCCAGATTGTCGTCGGCAGGAATCACCCGTCCGTCCCCGGCCCGTCCAACCGCCGGTCCGCCTTGCGGTCATCCCAGGATTCTTAACAGGCCGGCTACCGCGCTCCCGCGCACAAAGGCCTCGGCATCCGTGGGGGGAATCACCATGCCCGTTTCCAGCCGGCTCTTGCGCGAAACCTGCTCCATGTAGTCCTCCAGCGAGACGGCCGACCAATCCCGATCATCCATCTTCATCTGGAGGACGATCTCATCCCAGGTACCGCTGTAGGTCACGCCGCCCGAGGTGCGCACCCGGTGGATTTCGCGATCCGCCCGACGCTCCATCTCCTGAAGGCCGATGAGGAGCGTGCCGAACAATTCGAGCTGGTTGGGATCCCGTACCGAGCCGTCGGGCTGGGTGGCTTCCACCTCCTCCAGGATTCGGTCGGTGGCATCCCGCTCGGCCGACAGCTCCCCCAACCGTTCGTGCCAGGGGGCCAGCTCGGGATCGCCCGCTTTCAGCCGGTAGATGGATTTCTTGAGCTCGATCACGCGCCAGATGGCGAGTTCATCCGTATGGTCCTGGGGATTGGTCTGCTCCAGGTGGAACAGCGCGGCGTCGTATTCCCCGCGATCGTACAGAAGATTCCCCAGGTAAATGCGGGCTTCGGCGTGCTGGGCGTCCAGGTCCAGCGATCGCCGGAGCCAGTAGAGTGCGCTTTCCTCGTCGCCCCGCCGGTGCGCCGCGTAGCCTACACAGGCGGCAGCCTCCGACGACTCCTCGTGGTGCAGCGCGGCGGTTTGAAAGAACGTGAGGGCGTGGCCGAACATGCCCTCGCGAAACAGGGCGCGCCCCATCTGGATGACCAGGTCATGGTCCTCGCGGAACCCCAGGTCGAGCGCCTGCTCGAAACACCGCAAGCCCTCGTCGCGCTCGCCGAGCTTGAGCAAGGTCTCTCCCAGGCCCGCGAGCGCGTCCTCATGATCCGGCTGAAGGCCGACGGCGCTCTCGAAGCTGCGCCGCGCCCAGGCAAATTCCTCGCGCGCCAGCCGAGCGTAGGCGAAGCCGACGTGCAGTTCCGCGGAGAAGGGATAGACCCCCAAGCCCTCGCGGAGAACCTCGACGGCGGCGTCGTACTCACCCTGGTTGTAAAGCCGATGTGCTTGTTCGCTGTAGTCTTCGGAACTCGGGAAGGCGTCCGACATCAGCCGGGCTACCTCGGCGAGAGTCGGGCAACGATAAAACGCAACTCTCGTTCGCACAAGCGGTTGCCGCTGGGGAAGGCGCCGACTAGTTTGGCCCCGTGCCGAGCCTCCAGCCGGTTCCCGGCGGCAGTGTCACCAGTCCACAGGGCTTTCTCGCCGGCGCGGTCCACGCCGGCCTCAAGGACGGCGGCGAACTTGATCTCGCCCTCCTGGTCAGCCAGACGCCTTGCTCGGCGGCGGGCGTCTTCACCCAGAACCGGGTGCGCGCGGCGCCGGTGGTCTACGACGAGGGTCTCCTGAACGAGCGTCCGGGCCGCCTGCGCGGCGTGGTGATGAACGCCAGGGTAGCGAACGCCTGCACCGGCGAGCCCGGTCTCGCGGCGGCCGGCGCTATGGCCCGCGCGGCCGAATCGGCGCTTCAAGTTCCGGCGCGCTCCGTGCTAGTACTGTCCACCGGAGTGATCGGCGTGCCGCTGCCGATGGACCTGGTGACGAACGGGATTGCGGCCGCGGCGCCCCTGGTCAGCGCCAAAGGAGGCGCGGACGCCGCGCGCGCCATCATGACCACGGACACGCAGCCTAAGCATCTGGCCGTCAGGGTCGAAACCGCGGGCGGGATGGTGACGGTCGGCGGGATCGCCAAAGGCGCCGGCATGATCCACCCCAACATGGCCACTATGCTCGCGATCCTGACGACGGATGCCATGGTAGACGTGAGTCACTTGCACGACCTTCTCCGCCGGGTGACCGACCGCACCTTCAACGCCATCTCGGTCGACGGCGACACCAGCACGAATGACACGGTGCTGCTGCTGGCGAACGGCGCCAGCGAGGTGGCCCTGGCGCGTGACGTCGAAGGCGGACGGGCGTTTGATGAGGCCGTGCTCCACGTGGCCCGCGAGCTGGCGCTGATGATCGTGCGGGACGGGGAAGGAGCCACGCGGTTCGTGGAGATCGTGGTGGCGGGCGCGTCCACCGAAGCACTGGCACGCGACATCGGTCGGGCGATCGCGCGCAGCTCGCTGGTCAAGACGGCGATCGCGGGCGGGGATCCCAATTGGGGCCGGATCCTTGCGGCCGCAGGCGCATCGGGCCTTCCCATCGTCCCCGAGCGCTTGGGGCTCGCCGTTCAGCGTCGCGCCGAAGGCGGCGGCCCGGCGGGTGAGTGGCTTTTGCTGGCCCGGGGTAGCACGCCGGCGGTGTACGACGAAGCCGCCGCCCGGGAGGTGTTCGCCGGACCCGCCCTCATTATTCGGCTGGAACTGGGGATGGGCGGCGCCGAGGCTACGGTGTGGACCTGCGATTTGTCAGAGCAGTACGTCAGAGTCAACGCACACTACCGGTCGTGAACCGATGGCGGGGACGACGGCCGGCGTCAGTTGTGGTCGCCCAGGGTCGGCCATCGTCGCCTGAGACTAGCGCCGCCTGCGCGGGGCCGGCTCCGGCGCGTTTTGGGAGAGTTGGAGCGCCCAGATCTTCCAGGTGTTATCGCCAGGTTCTTTGGTCCACACCCCGGTTCCCTGCCCGGCGTAGACCGTTCGGACGCCGGACGTGTCGGTCACATCGGCCGAGTAGGCGAAGGTGGTCAACCCCAGGGTGGCGGTGATGGCGTCTGCGGTTGTTCCTTGAATTACCAGATTGATGCTTTCGGTTCTCCCAACGAACTCCATCTGGGCTTGCTGCTCCTCCTGCCAGCCCCGGGTCCGGCGTCCGCTGGGCCGGGCCACGGTGACTTCTGGGCCCTGGTAATACAAGCCGGCGAGTGTGTCGGCGCTCTTGGAGTTCATGGCGCGTTCCCAGGTGCGTAGCCGCTCCTGGAGCGCCTGTTGTTCGACGGCCCGTTGCTGCATGGAAAGTTGGTCGGATTGGGCGCAGGCCGCGAGCGCGACGACTGACGTGGTGCAAATCAGTGTGGACCACCGCATGGCTTCCCCCTACCTGAGTTTCTCCGGCTTCCCTGCGATCCCGGCGATGTGCGGTATAAGGTGCGAGGGGGTACCTGAGGCGTCAATGCAACGGTGACCAGGAGGTCCGGGCTCCGGGGTGGCGGCATCTGGCCCTGGGGAGAGCCGTGGCGTAGTGTAGGCCGTTCCCGCGCAACGGCGGGTGCGTGCGGCATTCCGTTGGCGACGTTCAGCGGGCCCTTTCTGGCCGTTACCAGGTCGAGCGCATGCTCGGCCAGGGCGGCATGGCCAGTGTGTACCTCGCCGTCGATCTTGCGAAATCTGGCCCGGTAGCCATCAAAGTGCTCCGCCCGGAGCTGGCGGCCACCATGGGGGCCGAGCGATTTCATCGGGAAGTCGCGATTCTCGCGAAGTTCAGTCACCCCAACATCCTGCCGCTGCTCGATTCAGGCGAAGCCGGGCGGTTGCTGTACTTCGTGATGCCCTACGCTCAGGGGGACTCGCTCCGGGCATTGCTGAAACGCGAAGGGCCCCTGCCGGTAGACCAGGCCGTGGCCATCGCGCGGCACGTGGCGGCGGGCATTGATTACATGCACGCCCAAGGCGTGGTGCACCGGGACATCAAGCCGGAGAACATCCTGTTCGACGGAGATCGCGCTATGCTCTGCGATTTTGGCGTGGCGCGGGCCGTGGTGGTGGCGGCGGGGGATTCAATCTCCTCGAGCGGGCTCATTCTGGGCACCCCGGCGTACATGAGTCCCGAGCAGGCGTCCGGCCGGGGCGATCTCGACGGGCGGAGCGACATCTACGCGTTCGCCTGCGTGATCTACGAGATGCTGGCGGGGGAGCCGCCGTTTACCGGGCGGACGCAGCAGGCGGTGATGGCGAAGCATGTGAAGGAGCGCCCGCCGAGTGTGCGGGTGGTGAGGGCAGAGGTGCCGATTCAGATTGACCGCGACCTGTTGTCGTGCCTGTCCAAGGACCCAGCACAGCGGCCGGCGCGCGCGAAAGACATTGGTGCGACCCTTGCCCCGAAGAATAGCCGGTGAGCGGAGCTAACAGAATGCCGCACAGAGAGTTAGCCAATGCGTGTGGCCGCGTGCACCTTCGCGATACCGTGATGGGCATCACCATCTAGCGGTGACCCAGGGCACGCAGCATATTCTCCCCCGGCCACACTGACACCATACAAGCGGGGTGCTATGAACGTCGCACGTGCCACCGCAGTAACCGCAGTTCTCATCGCGGTTGCGTCCGGACCGTCGTTGGTCAACAGGGGGCTTGTCGCCGTGCTCGTGGCGCAGCCGCCTACCACTCCGGCATCACCAGCGCAGCAGCGCGCCATTCCGGCCACCCTGGCCAAGCGCCTCGCGGAGGCGCTGGACGGATTTCGGGAGGGTGGCCGGGTCTGGATAGTCGCTTCCTACGAATTTGACCATCAGGTGGCCGGGTTCTTCCAGGACTTCGCAGAAGCCCAGGCAACCGTGCGCCGTCTCGGCGGCGAGTACGACGTGTTCGGCCCGTTTCTCCAGCCGTTGGATTTCGACCGACCCTCGATCTTCTTCATCGAGTGTCACGACCCGCCCACGAGAGATTGGTGCCCGTGGTTTTCACCTGTCGAGTCGGTGCTACCGTTGTTTCGTGACGTTGACAGTGTGCGGCTTGAGGTCTTCAGCCGCTCCGTGGCACCGATACGACGGACGTTCTCCCCTCAGAGGGTGGACGCAATGTTCTTCTCGCTGTCGGCGCTCGACAAGTTCGTCTACCCGTATTACGCGCGGCTGTTTGGCGTTGACTATGCCAAGAGCCTTAGAGATAGCTTGGTCGTACGCCTCCAGCGAAGCGGGGCGCGATAAGCCTCACGGGGCTGCCACGAGTCGTTCGAAGCGGGGGTCTCCGCGCAGGGAGCGGAACCAGCGATTGCGGGCTACGTATGCCCGACTTTGGGGAGTCTCCCTCAGGTACTGCGCGAGCAGAAGCAAGGCGTCTTCCCGTTGCCCAAGGAGTTCGCGCACGTACGCCTCGTAGTATGGCGCGTCCTGCGTTCCGGATTTCTGGGCGGCGACGGCAGAGGCCTGACCGATAACCCGCAGAGCCGAGTCCTTCAGGCCGACGCGCGCGAGGATGGCGGCCACCATGTACCGTCTGAACGCCGCCGTACCTGAGAACTGACCCGCGGTGTCCGCCTTCTCGATGGCGGCAAGGAGGTGCCATCCGCGAGTGACGTCCGGAGGGCGGTTCCCCGACCAGCCCAGCAGAGTGAGTTCACACTGTGCGAACCGCCGATCGCCCGGAAACCGACGCAGCCCTTCTCGACACCATGCCCCTGCCGTGTCAAAGCTGGCCCGCTCCAGGGCGGCGAACATGAGCGTCTGAACGATGGCCGGCGCTTCATTAAGGTAAGCGTCCGCATCGAGGGCCGTTTCGGCGGCAAAGGCCGCTTCCAGCATCTCCCCGCGGTCTTGGAGAACCAGGCTGAGATAATACCACGCGCGTGCCAGAGTCCGGTCCGCGGCGACGGCCGCCCGCAGATCCACCTCCGCGCGGCGGAAATAAGCAGCATCCGGATCGGGGTGGTCTTCGGATCCCAGTCGGTAGAGCAGGGCCCCACGCAATTCTCGGACAGCAGCATCGGCCGGGGCCCGGCCAGCCGCCCGCTCCGCGTGCTGGAGGCCCCAACGAAACCAGTCGGCGGCGGTCTGTGCCGGGGGACCGGACGGGGCACCAGGTTCCGCCGGCGCAAACTTGAGCCGGCTGGCCAACACGGCGAAGTCGGTGGCTAACCAGCCACGCAGGGTCACCGGCTCGATCCAGGACCTGTCGTGCATCTCAGCCGCCGCCAGCATGGAATCCGCTCGTTCGAGAATCGGGAACGCAGCCCGTACACCACCCGAGCGAGCGATCCGGTCGGCGTCCATCCTGGTCTCTTGAGCGCGCCGCACTAGCGCCCACGCTTCCGCGCTCCGGGTCACTGTCTGTCTCCGCCGGAGTTGAATCTCTTCGCCCAGACGACGCCGCAGAAACGAGGCGACCTCTTCCGACACTCGGCGACCAAGGGCGGGCAGGTCGGCCAGAGGCCATTGGAAGCTCTCGGCACCCCATTGCTCGAGCGTTGCCGCGTCGATCAGGCGCACGGAGACTCGGAGCATTCCGACCGCGGAATCGACACTCCCGTCGACCACGGACCCAACACCCAGCGTGCGGGCCAGGCTATCCGGCCGAACACTTCGACCCCGGTACGCTCGAACCCCGGCGGCGGACACGACCCGGAGCGGACGGACGGAACTGAGCTCGTCAATCACCTCTTCCGTAAGCCCGGCCGCCACGTGACGCAACGTGGCTCCGGGACTCAAGTCCTCGAAATAGAGCACAGCCAGCTGCGTCAGCCGACTGGCGTCCCCGGAGCGGACCCTCGTCGATTCCCTGCTCGCGAGCGCAAGCACGGCAAACAAGGCGAGGACCGCGGCACCGGCTGCTATCCCGATCCACGCCCGCCGCCGCTCCGCCGTGGGCGGATGCCGGAGGGCCGTCGCGAACTCCGTGACCGTGGCGAAGCGATCGGCGGGCACTTTCGCCAGGGCCTGCCGAAGAACCGCATCCACCGACGCGGGCACCGTCTCCCGCACGGTTGACGCCGACGGCGACGGCAGACTTAACTGCTTCGCGATGACCGCTTGCGCCGACGGCCCCGTGTACGGAGTCTCCCCAGTGAGCATCTCAAACAAGACGCACCCCAGGCTGTACACATCGCTCCGCGCGTCCACGTCCCTCTCACCGGTCGCCTGCTCCGGGCTCATGTAGCCGGGCGTCCCGATGACCAGCCCGGTCTGGGTGAGTTTTTCCCCGCCCGCGTCGGTCAAGGCCCGCGCGATCCCGAAATCGCTGACCACCGCGTGCCCCCTCCGGAGCAGGATGTTCGCCGGCTTGATGTCCCGATGGACGATGCCGCGCCGATGCGCGTGCTCCAGCGCCTCCGCCACCTCTCCCGTGATGAGCAGAGCGTCGTCGAGTGGGAGCTGCTTTTCCCTCCTCAGCCGCTGACGGAGTGACTCCCCCTCGACGTAGGGCATCACGTACCACACCAGCCCACTGTCGGATCCCGAGTCGTGGACCGGAAGGATCAGAGGATGATCGAGCCCGGAGGCGATCTGGATTTCGCGAAGGAACCGATCGGCGGTGAGCGTGGCCGCGAACTCCGGGCGCAACACCTTCACCGCAACCTGGCGATCGTGCTTGACGTCCCGCGCCAGAAACACGATCGCCATCCCGCCCCGGCCGAGCTCGCGCTCGACTTCATAGCGGCCTGCCAACGCAGTTCGGAGCCGATCAACAAGCTCCATGTTGTCCATCACCACTCAGGGAAGGACCGCCAACGTTACGGTGGGACTGGGATCACCGCCAGAAGGTGATGATCGTCACCCGTCCGAGACTCCCAGCGACGTTCCAAACCCTCCGCGCCCAGCGTTCGCCGCCGCCCGCCCCCGGCGCAAAGCCTCCGCACGGGTGGCTCACGCTCGTCAGATTCCCTAACATTCGGGCGGGCAGCGGTCGGTCAAGTGCCGGCCGCCGAAGTCCGAAACGCGGCCTCGCGAACGCACGAAAAGGAGTCGTCATGCAGCGTTGCGTGTTCCTTTCACTGCTCGCCGCCACGCTGGTCCCCCGCGGCGCCGCCGTCGGGCAAGCGACGCCGCCTCAGGCACAACCGGTCGCTTTTGTGGGAGTCAACCTGATCCCCATGGACCGCGAGCGCGTCCTGGAAAACCAGACGGTCGTCGTGCGCAACGGGCGTATCACCGCGGTAGGTCCTGTGGCGAGCACGCCGGTGCCGCCCGACGCGCGCCGCATCGCCGCCGCGGGCCGCTACCTGATACCTGGCCTGGCCGAAATGCACGCGCACATCCCCGCTCCGCAGGCCGGCGCCGCCTTCACCGAGCGCGTACTCTACCTCTACGTGGCGGCCGGCATCACGACCATCCGCGGCATGCTGGGGCAGCCCTCGCACCTGGAGCTGCGGCAGCGACTGGAGCGCGGCGAGCTGGTCGGTCCCAGGGTCTGGACCTCCGGACCGTCCGCCAGCGACAACTCGGTCAATAGCCCGGCGCAGGCGCAGTCGCTGGTGACGGCGCAGCACGCGGCGGGGTACGACTTCATCAAGATCCATCCAGGGCTCACCCGAGCCGAGTTCGACGCGCTCGATGCCACCGCCGATCGCCTGGGCAGACGCTACGCCGGACATGTGCCCGTGGACGTCGGCGTGCCGCGCGCGCTCGAGGCGGGCTACTGGACCATTGACCATCTGGACTCTTACCTGCACACCCTGGTGGCCGACGGCGCGCCGGTGGACCTGAACGGCTCCGGTGGGTTCTTCGGCATCGCCTTCGTACCCCACCTGGACCAGGCCAAGATCGCCCCCATGGCGCGGGCCACGCAGGCTGCCGGCGTCTGGAACGTTCCCACCCAGATCCTCATGGAGAATCTGGCCAACGACGAAGACCCCGACGCCATGGCGCAGCGACCCGAGCTGCGCTACATGCCGGCGCAGATGGTGGCGGGATGGGTCCAACAGAAGCGCAACTTTCTGGCGCAGAATCCGTCGGCCGAGACCCGCCGGCGCTTCATTGAGGTCCGGCGGCAATTGGTCAAGGCCCTTCACGACGCCGGGGCCGGTCTCCTGCTCGGCTCCGACGCCCCGCAGTGGTGGAACGTCCCGGGGTTCTCTGCCCTGCGCGAGCTGGAGGCCCTGGTGGCCGCGGGGTTGACGCCCTATCAAGCGCTGGAGACCGGCACCCGCAACGTGGCGGTGTATTTCGGCGTGGCGGATCGCGCCGGCACCATCGAGTTGGGGAAACAGGCGGACCTGGTACTCCTGGACGCCAATCCCCTGGCCGACGTGCGAAACGTGTGGCAACGGGCCGGGGTCATGGTGCGGGGCGCATGGCTGCCGGCGGACGACCTCGCGGCGCGGCTCAACCAGTTCGCGGCGAGTCGGTGAGTGATCCGCCGCCGCCCCGCGTGCGCCTGGACCGCTGGCTGTGGGCGGCACGGTTTTTCAAGACCCGCTCGGAAGCCGCCACGGCCCTGGCGGGCGGCAGGATTCGAGTAAACGGGGAGCGACCCAAGCGGGCCAAGCTGCTCGGCGCAGGCGACGAGGTGCGAATCCGGAAAGGTGTGGTCGAGTTTCACGTCGTGGTCCGCGGCTTGTCCGAGCAGCGCGGTCCCGCACCGGTGGCCCGCACCTTGTATGCTGAAACGCCAGCGTCGCGCGCCGCTCGCGAGGTACAGGCACTCCAGCGCCGGGCCAGGCCGACGCCGGTGTATGAAGGCAAAGGACGTCCCACCAAGCGAGACCGGCGCCAATTGGATCGCTGGCGCGCCGAGCCCCGGCCCGACTGACTTCACTCCCGGTTCACGCCGCCTTCACGGCCGCATGGCTATTCTCGGGGTGGATCATATTGGGACATGGTCCCGACGGACGCCCCCTGGGGGAGGGGCCGGCGAGGTTCAAGCCGCCGAGGCCGCCGGGTGAGGCTGTCGGAGCCGAGAGCGAAGTGACGGGGGTCGTAGCAACGCCCGGCCCGACGGCGCAGCGAAAGACCCCGAGCGTGCACCAACCCCACGCTCGATGCGGTTTCGGAACAAATATCCCCCACGCCCTCGACGCCTCGCGAGCGCCGGGGGCGTGTCGTTTGCAGAGCTACGGCATGATCGCTGAACCAAGGTGCTCCCGCCGCAGGTGCCGAGGTGATGGGCACCCCAGCAACGCCAGCGCCAGCTCGGTTTCTTCCCTGAGCAACTCCAGTACTCGCCGAACGCCGGCCTCGCCGTCAACCGCCAGGCCGTAGACATAGGGCCGCCCGATCAGCACCGCCCGCGCGCCCAGCGCCAATGCCTTGGCGACATCGGTGCCTCGACGCACGCCGCCATCGAGCAGGACCTCCACCCGGTCGCCCACCGCCTGCGTGATGGCGCCGAGCACGTCAATCGTGGCGGGGACCGTGTCGAGCTGCCGGGCACCGTGATTGGACACCACAATCCCGTTCACGCCGTGTTCCACGGCCAGCAGCGCGTCGGCGGGTGTGAGGATCCCCTTGAGCAAAACCGGCAGCGCCGTCAGCGACCGCAGCCAGTCCACCGCTTCCCAGGTGAGCGACGGGTCCACCAGCCCGTGGATGTACTCCGCGAACGCCTGCGCCTCGTCGGCCACCCCAGTCAGATCCAGGAGCCCATCGAAGTTCCGGGGGCGGACGCCGGCGGGGAGGTGGAACGCGCTCCGCAAGTCGCGCTCCCGCCGGCCCACCCGCGGGAGGTCCACTGTGAGACAGATGGCCCCGTAGCTCGAGGCCTCCGCCCGCTCCACCAACGCCCGCGTGACTCCACGGTCGCGATAGCAATACAGCTGGAACCATTTGGTCCCCGGCGCCGCCGCCGCGATGTCCTCCATGCGGTAGGCCGACATGGTGCTCACCACCATGATCGTCCCCGCGCCGGCCGCCGCCCGCGCCACCGCCAGCTCGCCCTCTGGATGCACCAGCGACTGGAACGCGGTCGGCGCCAGCAGCACGGGCAAGGCGATAGGCTCTCCCAACACCGTCACCCCGAGGTGGACCGCGGAAACGTCGACCAGCACGCGCGGCAACAGGCGGAGCCGACGGAAGGCCGCCAGGTTCTCGCCCAGCGTGACCTCATCCGCCGCCCCACCCGCGACGTACCCGTGGACCCCGGGGTCCAGGCGCTCACGCGCCAGGCGCTCGAAGTCGGCGAGATTCAGCGGATCCATACGACCTCTCTCTGATGGGCCTGTATACGACTCCGGCCGCTCGCGCGTCAAGCGGCCTAACCGTATTATCGCCGCCATGAAACGCTCGATCGCTCCCCTCCAGCCCAGCGATCTGCCGGCGCGCGACCGGCCGTTCTGGAAGCTCACCGGGCCCGGCGCCGTCCTGCTAGGCCTCTCCATTGGCGCGGGCGAGATCGTGATCTGGCCACGGATCGCCGCCGAGTTCGGCGCCACGCTGGTGTGGGCGGCGGTGCTCGGCGTGTTTCTCCAGCTGTGGGTCAACTTCGAGATCGGCCGGTGGGCCATCGCGACCGGCGAGAGCGCCTACACCGGGTTCACCCGCATGTGGTGGGGATTCGCGCCGGCCTTTGTCTTCTTCGCTCTCGCCGGCTACCTGCTGCCGGGGTGGGCCCGGACCTCCGGCCTTACCCTCAAGGCGCTCTTGCTGGGCCCCGATCACGCCAGTCCTGATTGGCTGTGGACGGCCATCACCTTCGCGGGCGTCGCCGGGTTGTTGTTCGGACCCAAGCGCATCTACCGGGCCGTCGAGCGCGCCATCGCCGTCATGATCGTGATCATCGTCCTCGGATTGCTGGTGATCACGGCGCGGGTCACCACCGCCGAGACCCTGCTCGAGCTGGCGCGCGGCGCGGTGAACATCGGCCACTTCGAGCCCGGTCTTCCCGTCCGCGACCTGTTCGGCGCGATGGTATTCGCTGGTGCCGGCGGATGCGCCAATCTGTTCTATGCCTTCTACCTGCGGGACAAGGGTATCGGGATGGGCGGCCGCATGCCCGTCCTGCTCAACCCGTTCCGCGCGCGCGGCGAGGCCGCCAGCCAGACCGGGTTCGCGTTCCCGGAAACCCCGGAGAACATCCGGCGCTTTCGCGACTGGTACGGATTCGTGGTGCGGGATCAGACCCTCTACTTCTGGTTGCTCAACACCTTCACCATCCTGTTGTTCATCCTGGGCGCGCTGGCCGTGCTCCACCCGCAGGGGTTGGTACCGCAGGCCGGCCGACTCCTGTGGGACGAGGCCACGGTGCTCGCCGACAGCATGGGGCCCGCGGGCCGTTATCTCTTCCTGGTGGTCGGATTCGCCACCCTCTTCAGCACCGAGGTGGTGATCGTGGACGGGCTGGGCCGGAGTCTGTCGGACATCATCTCGACCAGCTTCCGTTTCGGGGCGCGGGCGTCCATGGCGTGGTGGTATGCGGTGGTGACCGGGTTCGTCATCGTGTTCGGGATCGGGGTCACGGCCGTGATGGAGTATCGCGGCATGACGGACCTCGGCTTCATCTTCAATGCCGCTTACATGGGCGGCTTCGCGATGGCGGTGTACACCCCCCTGGTCTTGTGGATGAACCTGCGGCACCTCCCGCGCGCGGCGCGGCCCGGGCCCATCAATATCATCATGGTGAGCATCGCCGCGGCGGTCTACGTCGGCTTCGCCCTCATGTCCCTGGCCATTCAGGTCGGTATTGGAGGATAGGCCGATGGCCCGGGCCATTCCCCTTGCGGCGGCGCTCGCCGTGGCGGTCGCCCTGATCGCCGGGGCGCGCCCCATCCGCCAGGCCGCTTTCCCCGACCGGCCCCCGCTGGGCCACACCGGGGGATTCGGAGAGCCCACCTGCGCCCGCTGTCACGCCGGGGATCCGCTCAACCAGCGGGGAGGTGCCCTCACCCTCGACGGTCTGCCACCGGCGTATCAGGCCGGCGGGCGGTATCGTCTCACCGTCACGATGACGCGGCCGCGCATCCGCCGGAGCGGCTTCCAACTGGCCATCCGGTTCGCGGGCGAGGACCCACCGGGCCGCGCGGCCGGCACGCTGCGCCGCATTGACGACCGCGTGCAGGTCGCCGACTCCTTGGGGGTGACGTACGCGTTCCACACCGGCGTCGGCAGCGTGCTCACCGCTCCCGACCGCGCCGCCTGGGCCTTGGAGTGGGTGGCTCCCAGCGACTCCGCCCGCCCTCTGGTGGCCCACGTGGCGGCCAACGCCGCCAACGACGACGGGTCGGAGCTGGGAGACTTCATCTACGCGGACAGTGTGGTGAGCCAACCGCAACGGTAGACTTCCCCGATCCGCAATCTGCTGGAGCCGGAACATGTCGAACGCCCGCCTCGTCCTGCTTGTGCCCGCGCTGCTGTCCGCTGGGCTGCTGCGGGCGCAAGAGCGCGCCCCGCAACTCGAATCCATCGTGGCGCGAGACCTTCGGGCCGACCTGTTCTTTCTGGCCGGCGACGGCATGCGCGGGCGCCTGACCAACACCGCCGAGAATCGCCTGGCAGCCGACTTCGTCAAAGCCCGGTTCGAACGCCTGGGACTTACGCCCGCCGGGCCCGGCGGCTCGTACTACCACCCCTACAACCTGATGACCGCGACCCTGGGCGCCGACAACCGCTTGGCGCTCACCGGGGCCGACGGCGTCGAGCTCCGGATGGTCGCGGGGCAGGACTTCTATCCCCACCGCTTCAGCGCCAGCGGCCGGGTGAGCGGCGGCGTGGTGTTCGCGGGCTTCGGCATCACCGCGCCGGCGCAGGGTCACGACGATTACCGCGGGACCCAGGTGAAGGGGAACGTCGTGCTGGTGTTGAACCACGAACCCGGCGAGGCCGATCCCGCCAGTCCATTCGACGGCGTCGTGACTGCCCAGCTTGCGGGTCCGCTGGAGAAGACACTCGCGGCACAGGCGGCCGGTGCCACCGGCATCTTGTTCGTCTCCGACGTCCACAATCACCCCGGTCCGGAGAACTTTGAATCCGAGGCGCGGAACTACTGGCCCGCCGCCGGGTTGAGGATTGACCGCTTCATGCTCGGCACCTGGGTGGAGCGGGTCCGCATTCCAGCGGCGCAGATTGCACCGACCCTGGCGGAGATCCTGCTCCGCGGCACCGGCCGGACCCTGGCCCACCAGGCAGCGGCCGCGGAAACGCCCCGCGGCACCAGCCCCACGCCGGTGCCGGGAGCGCGGGTCGAGCTGCTCGCTTCGGTGGAGCGCCACGTGGTGCCGGACCGGAACGTGCTCGCCGCGATCGAGGGCGCGGATCCAGCGCGGCGAGATGAGTGGGTGCTGGTGACCGCCCACCTAGACCACAACGGGGCCGATGGGGACCAGATCTTCAATGGTGCGGATGACGACGGCTCCGGGACCGTGGGGCTCCTGGAGATCGCAGAAGCCTACGCCCTGGCGGCCGGGGAGGGGCGCCGGCCGCGCCGTTCTGTGCTGTTCGCCGCCTGGAACTCCGAAGAGCGGGGGCTCCTGGGCGCGTGGGCCTACGTGGAGGCGCCGCGCCATCCACTTGAGCGCACCGTCGCCGTGCTCAACATGGATATGATCGGGCGCAACGAGGAGGTGGAAGTCGGCGGCGGCGCGCGCTTCCGCGGTCTCGAGGTTCAGACGCCCGAGTCCAACAGCAACGCGGTGAATATTCTTGGCTACTCGCGCTCACCTGACCTCTGGAAGGTGATCCAGGGCGCCAATGCTGCGGTCGGGTTGGAGCTCAAGCCTCGCTACGACAACAACGCCTCCAACCTGCTGCGCCGGTCGGATCACTGGCCGTTCTTGCAGCGCGGCGTACCGGCCGTGTGGGTGCATACCGGGCTCCATCCCGACTACCACACGGTGTACGACCGCCCGGAGAAGATCAACTACGAGAAGATGGAGAAAATCGCCCGCCTGGTGTATCAGGCGAGCTGGACGCTGGCCAACGGTGAGGGGCGGCCGGCGCTGGCGGCGAGCGCCGGGCGATGACGGTGTATCTTATGAGCCACCTCACGCGGCGGAGGCTGAAGTGGCATTGAGCAAGAAGATGCAAGACGCCCTGAACGATCAGATCCAGCGCGAGTTCTACTCGGCGTACCTCTATCTCTCCATGTCGGCCTACTGCTCGGCGGAGAACCTCCCCGGGTTCACCACCTGGATGCGGCTCCAGGCTCAGGAAGAGGTGGGACACGCCATGCGGATCTACGACTATCTGGACGATCGTTCGGCTCGCGTGGTGCTCCAGGCCGTGAAGCAGCCGCCGTCCCGGTTCAAGTCCCCCCTGGACGTGGTTGAAGGGGTCAAGCGGCACGAGGAGGCCGTCACTGCCTCCATCAATGAGCTGTATGCCCTGGCCCAGGCCGAGAACGATTACGCCACGCAGACCTTCCTGCATTGGTTCATCACGGAGCAGGTGGAAGAGGAAAAGAGCACGACCCAGCTGGCGGAACGCCTGAAAATGGCCGGGGATAACAAGTCGGCCGTCCTGCTCCTGGACCGGGAGGTGGGATCCCGGACCGCCGTGGAGTAGGGAACTTGGCGGGTGCTTCGCGTTATCAAGAGGGGAAGTCTAACGCTTCAGGGGAGGTAGCTGTGGTACGGCGAACGGTGATCGGCATCACATTGCTGGCGCTCGCGGGATGCCAGCGGGGCCCAAGCCCCGAGGTCCAGCGGCAGCTGGAGCAGTTGAGCCAGGTATCGGAGGAGAAGGATCGGCTGATCGATGAATTGACCCAGACGGCGCGGTTCATGAGCGAGATCGGCTCCGAGCTCGCGAAGGTCCAGAGCCAGCAGCGGCTGGCGACAGCCAAGATCCAGTCCGAGTCCCCCACCACGGCGTTGCGCGACACGGTGTTGTGGCGGGTGCGCGACGTGGTCACGCGCGTGCGGCAAGGCGAGGCCCGGCTCACCGAGTCGCGCCGCCGGATCGAGGCCCTCACGCACGTTTCGGACAGCGTCAAGGCGCAGCTCGAGCAGACGGTGGCGCAGTTCCAGGTGACACTCGACCTGCAAAAGCAAACCGTCACGGAACTGAACGACCAGCTCCAGGCCGCTCAGACCCAGAACGTGGAGCTGTCCGCCAGGACGGTGGCGCTGGAGGACACGGTCAAGACCATGAGCGTGGCGTATTACGTGGTGGGGACCAAGGAAGAATTGCTGCAGCGCGGCATTGTGGTTGAGGAAGGCGGCAGCCGCGTGCTGTTTGTCTTCGGCAAACGCGGCAAGACACTCCAGCCGGCGCGGGACCTGCCCGTCTCGGAGTTCATACCGATTGATGCCCGGGCGGTGACCCAGATTCCCCTGCCGGATCCCCAGGCGGAATACCGGATTGCGTCGCGGCAGAGCGTGGAGTACCTGGCCACCCCGCCGGACGAGCGGGGCGAGTTCAGCGGCGCGGCCCTGGACATCACGGCGCCGGAGCGCTTCTGGCTGCCGTCGAAGTTCTTGATTATCGTCAAGACATCGGCATGACGAGGTTGGCCGCGGAGCCGTCGCTGGTCGGCTCCGCGGCCAGTTTCTCACCACCAGCATTGATGGGACGGGACCTCGATGCGTCGCTGGCCGGTTGACCCACGCCCGTTCCTCCTGCTCATCGGGGCCGCGTTGGGAGCGTGTTCGGAGCCGGATCAGCCGGCGGAAGTCGTCATCTCCGCCGCCACCCTTTCCTTTGACGCCCTCACCGACACCAAGCAGTTGAGCGCCACCGTGAAGAACGCGAAAGGGGCGGACCTGACCGGCGCGGCGGTCACTTGGGAGTCCAGTAACGACCCGGTCGCGACCGTCAACGGGTCGGGCGCCGTGAC
>DASWGV010000137.1:0-12294 GCA_036393515.1 Gemmatimonadales bacterium
CATGCGCGCCCTCATCCCTCTTGCCACCGCTGTCCTGACCTCCACCCCCCTCATCGCTCAGGAATACGGGAGCGGCCGGTCCGGCCCTCGTGCCCTCCTCTTGCGCGACCGCGAGATCGCCCTGGCCCGGAGCGCCGCGCCCGCCGCACTCTCCGACTCGGCCACCATCTACGTCCTGACGGCCACCGGTTACCAGATCGCCGTCAACGGAACCAACGGCGCGGCCTGCTACGTGTCGCGCGACTGGCCCGAAGCTCTCGAGCCGCACTGCTTTGACCCCGAAGGCACGGCCACGGTGATGCCGCGAGCCATGCGCCGAGTGGAACTGCTGCACCAGGGCCGCTCCCCGGAAGAGGCCGACCGCGAAATCGCCGAAGGCGTGATGACGGGTACCTTCAAGCTGCCGCGCCGGCCCGTGGTCTCCTACATGCTCTCCGGCGCCCAGGAGCTGATCAGCGACGACGGACGCAAGGTCGGCGCGTGGAAGCCGCACCTCATGATCTATTACCCATACTTCACCGCGGCGGACGCGGGCCTCAAGTCTCCGGCGGACTCCCCCGAGATGTTCGTGGTGGACTCCGGCCGGCCCACGGCGAGCCTGATCATCGTGGTGCCAAGCTTTGTTCACCCGGCTTCGACGGAGGCCGCCCGGCGTTGACCACTCCGAGCGATCGGGCACTGGTCGAGGCCCTGACGTCGCACGGTGACGAGCGGGCCTTTGCGGCGCTCTACGCCCGACACACCCCGGCGCTCTACGGGCTTGCCCTGCGGCTCAGCGGGGGGAACGAGGCGGACGCCCAGGACATGGCGCACGACGCCTGGGTCCGCGCCGTGGAGCGCGGGACTCAGTTCGAGTGGCGGTCCGCCTATCGCTCGTGGCTCTGCGGCATTGTGGTGAACCTGTGGCGCGAACGCACGCGGGCCCAGCGCCGCGCCCCCGACCAACCGATCGAGGACCTGACGATCGGAACCCAGGACGCCCGGCTGGCGGGAGCCGTGGATCGCGTGACGCTGGAACACGCCGTGCTCCGCCTCCCCGCCGGGTATCGCGAGGTGCTGGTGCTGCACGACATCCAGGGATACACCCACGAGGAAATCGGCGCGCTGCTCGACATTGAACCGGGAACGTCCAAGAGCCAGCTGGCCCGCGCACGCGCTTCCCTGCGCCGCGCGCTCGGCGTCGCTGAAGGAGCCTAGATCATGACCCACCCAGACCAGGACCACCCCCTGAACGCGCTGGATCGGGAAGTCACGCCTCCCGCCGTCCTGGAAGCCCGGGTGCGGCGGACCCTGCGCGCCCGTGGCCTCCTGGCGCGGCGGGCCGCCGGCTGGCGCCAGATGCTCGCCATCGCCGCGGCGGTGACGCTGATGCTGGCCGGGTACGCCGTGGGGAAACGGGCGTCCACCGGGCCCGCCGCCGCCGCAGGCACGCGCTACGTCCTCTTCCTCTATGAGGACGCGCGGTTCGACACCTCTCGGCCCGAAGCGGAGCTGGTGGCCGAGTACGGCACATGGGCGCGGGCCCTGCGCGAACGCGGACAGCTCGACCTCGGCGAGAAGCTCGCCGATCAGGTAATGACGGTTGATCCTGATTCGGCCGCGACGCCGGCCACCGCGCTCGGGGCGCCGCTCGCTGCCGGCGGGGTGAGCGGATTCTTTGTGATCCGCGCCGCGGGAGACCAGGAAGCGCTGGCCATTGCCCGAACCTGCCCCCACCTCAAGTACGGCGGCCGCGTGATGGTCCGGCCAATCGTGGAAACGTGACCCCTTGCGCGGCCGCGGAGTTGATTGCGGCGCCGAACCGCGGGTATCTTGGTCCGTTGCTCAATCTTTGCACCCCTGACCAGGACCATGGTTCGGTGACCGACGCTGTTCCCCGCCCTACCCCGACCGAGTACCCACCGTTCTACGAGGGCTACGTCGACCAGGTCCCCGACTGGGCCGACCCGATCGTCTTCATGCAGGAACAAGTGGAGGCGCTCCCCGTCCTATTCAGAGGAGTCTCGGGCTCCAAGGCGGAGTTCCGTTACGCGCCGGGCAAATGGAGCGTCAAAGAGGTCCTGGGCCACCTGTGCGACACCGAACGGGTGTTTGGCTATCGCCTGTTACGCATCGCGCGTGGAGACCCGGCGCCGCTGGCCGGCTTCGACGAGAATGCGTACGTGCCCGCCGGCAAGTTCGGCGCGCGCCCGTTGGCCAGCCTCCTGGCCGAGTGGGTGGCGGTGCGACAGGCGACCCTGGCCCTGGTGCACAGCCTCCCGCACGAGGCGTGGGAACGCCAGGGGACGGCGAACGGCAACGCCATCAGCGCGCGCGCCCTGCTCTACATCACGCCGGGACACGTCCAGCATCACCTGGAAGTGCTGCGCACCCGGTACGGCGTGGGAGGAACCTGAGGTGACCACCCCGCACCGAGGGCCTGCCCTGCCCGGTCAGCGCCGCGCGGGCGCCAGCGTCTCCCCGCGGAGGGCTCGGATCGCCGACCTGGCTCGATCGACGAACGGCTGAACCGACTCGTCCCCGCGCTCCCAGGCCGCGATCACTTTCTCGTACGCGGCGGTGGCGCGTGCTACGTCCCCCCGCTGCTGATACAGGGCTCCACGCTCGGCCCAAGAGCGCACCTGCATGCCGGGCCGCGCCAGCCGCGCGCTGGTGGAGTCCAGCCACCCGTAGACGTTGAGCGCTTCGTCGTAGTCTCCCAGGCTGGTCAACACATCCCCCCACGCCAGCACCCGGACCGCCCCGGGATCGCCGATGAATTCCACGCTGTCGGCCGCACCCGCATAGTCCCGGGCCACTCGGCGCCGCGCGAGCGCCGTGTCGCCGCGGGCCAGCGCCAGCTCGGCCGCCATGACGCGCCAGGTGCGGAAGCCGGTGGTGTCAATCTCCTGGAAGTACCGCGCCAGCATGCTGGTGTCGCGGGATCCCAGATACGACGCCAGGAGCAGCGCGCTTGAACCGATCAAGGCACGTTGGCGGCTGGCGCTGTCACGCGCGAACAGCGAGTCCAGGGTATCGAGCCATCGCCTCGCCAGTCGCCCCGGGGCCGCGCTGTCCACGCCCAGCTCCCCCGCCACCCGGAGATCGAGCACCAGCGCCAGCGCCGCTGGCGTGAGGGGGACGTTGCCCGGGCCGTTGATGGGCTGGCGCAGGGGGGTGATGGCCCGGAGCACGTCGTCGCGCAGCCGGACGGCGGCCTGGGTGCGCCCCCCCGCCAGCAGCCCCGCCACCAACTGGTCCGGCCCCATCCCGGTAATGGATCGAAGGAAGCCGCGCGAGTCCGCCAGCGCCGCCTCGACCGTGTCCGCCGCGTCGGCATACCGGCCCTCACGCAGCAGCACGAACGAGCCCCACACCCGAGCCAGCGTGGGATCGCCGCCGGCGCGCAGTCCATCCACCTGGCTGCGGGCCTCCGCCAGACGGTTGCTACGCAACAGGATGCCCAGGTACGCCGTGCGCGCCCGGCCCGAGCGTGGCGCCGCCTCCACCCAGGCCGCGGCCGTGGGGCTCAGCGCCTGCCCGGCCTCGCGGCGCAGCCGCGCCACCCGCTCCGCGCCGTACCGCCGGTCCAGCTCCGCCGGCTGTCCATACACCGCCGAATCTCCCATGCACAGCCACGGGCTGACGCCGTCGCAGTTCTGCAGCGCGTCAAGAATGTGCTGATAGGCCAGCACGTACTGCGGATTGCTGGCGAGCGCTCGCCGGAAGGCGTAGAGCGCCTTCCCGTGGTTGCCCGCGGTGTCCGGGTGCGGAAACTGGAACGGGTTGTCATGGTAGTGCGCCTCCCCCAGCTGATACCAGGCCTCCGTGTCGCTGGAGTCGCGAGCAATCAACTGCTCGACGATGCGGCGGGCACGCGGGAGCTCACCCGCCTCATAGGCGACGTGGAACTGGACCAGCGCGCGCAGGCGGGGCGGCAAGGCGGCACTGTGGGCTTCCGCGTTGGCGATCCACACGCGCCGCCGGGCCGGGTCGGCTTCAATGCCCGCCCACCCGTCCACGTCCCGCAACCGCAGGTACGCCAGCGCGAACGTGCTGTCCAGCGCCACAGCGCGCTCCAGCAGCGCGCGCGCCGAGTCGGTGTTGAACTGCTGGAGCGCGTCCACGCCCTGGAGATAGGCCCGGTAGGCCTCAAGCGAGCGGGTCGTCTGGCTCACCAGCTCGGGGCGCTCACCGGGCGGCGCCCCGCTCACCCGGAGAATGCGCACGGCCAGCGAGTCGAACACCGGCCGGGGATCGGCTGAGAGTGCCACCCGCATGACCTCGGTGGCCAATCGCTCGCCTGAGCGCACGTCGTGCACCTTCGCCTCGACCGCCAGCGAGTCGCCCTCTTTCCGAAGGTCGCCCAGCACCAGGGTGCCCACCCGCGCTTCCCGCGCCAGCTCGCGCGCCACCTCGAAATCCAGGTCCGCCGGGTCCGCGATCCCGCGCCGCCGGAGCAACGATGCCGTGCGTTCGTCGTCGTAGACGCGCAGGTCCTCCCAGTGCGCCACGGCGAGCCCCAGGAGGTTGAGCGACGCCTCTTGCAGATAGTCCTGATTGGGATCGCCCGTACGGTTCTCAAACGGGAAGATCACCAGGCTCTGTCGCGGGTCCCCCGCCACGCGGTAGCCGCGGGGCCACCAGAAGGCTACCAGCAGCGCCGCGACGGCGGCCGCGCCCGCACCCATCCACGCCCTCCGATGACGCCGAACCCCGACCGGCATCACTTGGGGCGATCGGAGGGCCACGATCAGCTCGGACGCCGTCTGGAAGCGGTCGGCCGGTTCCTTGGCCATGGCGCGGTCAACGACGGGTTGGAGTCCCCGGGCATTCGGACCGAGCCGGGGCACCGCACCGGAGATGGCCTGGGCCACTACCGCCTGAGGCGTGGTGCCCTCATACGGCGCGCGGCCGGACAGCATCTCGTACAGCACGCAACCCAGTGCGTACAGGTCGGTCCGACCGTCCACGTTGCCATCGCCCAGCGCCTGCTCCGGGCTCATGTACGAGGGCGTGCCGATCGCCATGCCGGCCTGCGTCAGGCCGCGGCCGGCACCGGCTGATGCACTGATGGCGCGCGCAATGCCGAAGTCGGCGACTTGCGCGTGTCCCTGCGACAAGAGGATGTTGGCCGGCTTGATGTCGCGGTGCACAATGCCCTGCCCGTGGGCGTAGTCCAGGGCGCCGGCCACCTCGCGGGCGACCTCAACGGCCTCCTCAGGCGACAGCGGACCCGACCGGGTGATCCGATCCTGAAGCGACTCGCCGGCCACATACGGCATCACGAAGTACAACACGCCCCCGGCATCGCCCGAGTCGTACACCGGCAGGATGTGGGGATGCTGGAGCTGGGCCGCGATCTCGATCTCGCGCAGAAACCGCTCGGAGCCAACCGTCGCGGCGATCTCCGGGTGGAGCACCTTGATGGCCACCTGACGGCCGTGCTTGAGATCGGTGGCCAGGTACACCAGGGCCATCCCACCTTCGCCCAACCGGCGCTCCACTCGGTAACGATCCCCGAGCGTCTCCCGCAGTTGGTGCAGTGGATCCAACGGACTCATGCCCCTCCGATCGCCGTGCCGCCGCAAGTTCAGCAGGGCGGTGGCTGGATGGAAGGGGCACGAGACTCTATCTTGTCGGCCCCCTCCTGCCAGAGCAGCTCGCATGGCACCGGACGCGCAGGCCCAACTCCGCGCCGACTTCCCGGTCGCGATTGAGATCCCCGTGCAATGGGGAGAGTTGGACGCGTACGGCCATGTCAACAACGCGGTGTATTTCCGCTACTTCGAGTCGGGGCGCATCGCGTATTTCCGGCGGTGTGGCCTGCTGGAGTCCTATCGCCGGGACCAGGTCGGGGCCATCCTGCACTCGACCAGCTGCCGTTTCCGCGTGGCGCTGCAGTACCCTGACACCGTGGTGGTTGGCGCCCGGGTGAGTGAGGTACAGGAGGACCGCATTACCATGCTCTACCGGGTGGTTTCCCGGGAGAGAAACGCGGTGGCCGCGGAGGGTCAGGGCATCGTGGTGGCGTTCGATTACCAGACGCGGACCAAGACGCGCTTGCCGGACCAGGTGCGGGAGGAGATAGCGAAGCTGGAGAAAGGGCGGGAATAACCGCTCACCACCTTCCCCGATCGGCCTCCACAACCTCCTCCACCCCCATATATTGAATACCGGTGTCTACTCTCAGGACGACATGAGCACGACGGTCACGCCTCCACCCGCTTCCTCCGGCATCGCCGGGGACGGCGGCCGCCAGGCCCGCGATCACGTGGTGATTCGGTTCGCCGGCGACTCGGGCGACGGCATGCAGCTGACCGGATCCCAGTTCACCCTCGAGACCGCGCTGGCGGGCAACGATCTCGCCACCTTTCCCGACTATCCGGCCGAAATCCGCGCACCGGCCGGCACCACCTTCGGCGTGTCGGCGTTCCAGATCCACTTCGGCTCGATTGACGTGCAGACGGCGGGTGACGACCTGGATGTCCTGGTGGCCATGAACCCGGCGGCCCTTAAGGTGAACCTCCGGGACCTCCGGCCCGGGGGCATGGTGGTCGCCGACACCGGGGCCTTCAACGAGCGCAACCTTCTGAAGGCGGGCTACGCGACCAGCCCGCTGGAGGACGACTCGCTGGCGCGGTTCCAGGTGCTCAAGCTGGACGTCACCAAGCGCACCCTGGAAGCGGTGCAACCCTTCGGGCTGGGCCAGAAGGATGGCCTGCGGTGCCGCAACATGTGGGCGCTGGGCCTGATGCTGTGGATGTATGATCGCGACCGCCAGGGCACGCTGGCTCTGCTGGAGAAGAAGTTCGGCAAGCAGGACAACCTCAAGAGCGCCAATATCGCGGCCTTGAACGCGGGGCACGCCTTCGGCGAGACCGCCGAAATGCCCAGCGGCGTGGTGGGCTACCGGGTGGCGCCCGCACCGGTGCCGCCCGGACTGTACCGCACGGTGAGCGGAACCGAGGCCCTGGCCTGGGGGCTCCTGGCGGGGGCACGCGCGGCCGGACTCAAGCGCGTCATGTTCGGCTCCTACCCTATCACGCCGGCGTCCGGACTGCTCCATGCCCTGGCGACGCTGAAACAGTATGGGGTGGTGACCTTCCAGGCGGAGGACGAGATCGCCGCCGTGACCAGCGCCATCGGCGCCTCGTACGCCGGGGCGCTCGGGGTGACGTCCAGCTCGGGCCCGGGCATCGCGCTCAAGACCGAGGCCATTGGCCTCGCCATCATGACGGAGCTGCCGCTCATTGTGGTGAACTCCCAGCGCGCCGGCCCTTCCACCGGCATGCCGACCAAGACCGAGCAGTCCGACCTGTACCAGGCCCTGTACGGCCGGAACGCCGACTCGCCACTGGCCGTGCTGGCCAGCGCGACGCCAACGGACTGCTTTGAGGTGGCCATCGAGGCGGTGCGGATCGCCACCACCTACATGACGCCCGTGATCCTGCTCACCGACGGCTACCTGGCCAACGCGGCCGAGCCGTGGCGCATTCCCGACGTAGACACCATCACGCCATTCCCGGTGAGCTTCCGCACAGACCCCGAGGGCTTTCACCCCTACCTGCGAGACGCCAGGACCCTGGCTCGCGTGTGGGCCATCCCCGGCACGCCGGGCCTGGAGCACCGGATCGGCGGCATCGAGAAGGATTTCGACTCGGGCCACATTTCCTACGAGCCCGAGAACCACCACAAGATGACGGCCACGCGCGTGGCCAAGATCGCCGGCATCGCCAACGGGATCCCGCTCCAACGCGTGAGTGAGGGCGAACCCCGCGGCGAGATCGCCGTGGTGGGCTGGGGCTCCACCTACGGACCGATCCATCAGGCCGTGAAACAACTGCGCGACGAGGGCCACGCGGTGTCCCACATCCACCTGCGGTATTTGAACCCATTCCCGCGTAACCTGGGCGAGCTGTTACGGGACTTCAAGCAGATCCTGGTGCCGGAGATGAACGCCGGACAACTGGTCACCGTGTTGCGGAGCACGTACCTGGTGCCCGCCGAAGGACTGAACAAGGTGACCGGCAAGCCGTTCAAGATCGGCGAGATCGCGCAAGCCGTGCGGTCGCGCCTGGAGGCTCACACCCCATGACCGCCGCCGCTCCACCGCGCGCCAAGCTGGCCCCCAAAGACTACGCCTCCGACCAGGAGGTACGGTGGTGCCCCGGATGCGGGGACTACGCCATTCTCAAGGCCGTGTACAAGACGCTGGCCGACCTCGAGGCTCCGCTGGAGCGAACCGTATTCGTTTCGGGCATCGGCTGCTCGTCACGGTTTCCCTATTACATGAACACGTATGGGTTCCACACTATCCACGGTCGCGCGCCCGCCTTCGCCACCGGCATCAAGCTGGCGAACCCCGACCTGGACGTCTGGGTGATCACCGGGGACGGGGATGGTCTCTCCATTGGCGGGAACCACCTGCTGCACGTGCTGCGCCGCAACGTGAACGTGCACATCGTCCTGTTCAACAATGAGATCTACGGGCTGACCAAGGGCCAGTACTCGCCGACCTCCCGCCGAGGCACGCACTCACCGTCGACCCCGGCCGGCTCGGTTGAGAACCCGGTGGTTCCCGGGGCCTTCGCCCTCGGCGCCGGCGCGCGGTTCGTGGCGCGCTCCATTGACACCCTCACGCCGCACCTGATCGCGGTCCTGAAGCGGGCCCGGGGTTACCGGGGGGCGTCGTTCGTGGAAGTGTTCCAGAACTGCGTGGTCTACAACGACGACGTGTTCGCCGACTTCACCGAGAAGAGCGTCGCTCCCGAGGCCCAGCTCCACGTCGAACACGGCAAGCCCCTGCTCTTCGGCGCCGGGAAGAAGAAGGGCCTCCTCCTCCGGCCCGGCACGCTGGACCTCGAGGTCGTCACCGTCGGGGATGGCGGCGTGGCCGAGCAGAATATTCTGGTCCACGACGAGAAGAACCGGATTCTCGCCACGCTCCTGCTATCGCTCCAGCCACCCGCGTTCCCCATGGTGCTCGGGGTGCTCTACTGCGATCCAGCGCCGTGCTATGAGGACGAGGTCTATGGCCAGATCGGCAGCACCGAGTTCAGCGCGGCCGGCGCGGACCTGAACAAGGTGCTGCGCGCGGGGCAGACCTGGGTGGCCGAGGGGTGAGTGGGACGGAGACGGACAAGACAGGACGGACGGAGACGGACAAGACGGACGGGGGGACGGACGCCCGGGCTACCGCCAGCCGATGTGTCCAGCGGTGGGCGAAAGGTGCCCGGACTCGCCCTTCCGTCCGCCCGTCCGTCTTGTCCGTCTCCGTCCGCCTCTGAGATGCCCTGGATCAATCAAATCCCGGTCGACGCCGCCACCGGTGAGCTGCGGGAGGAATTCGACAAGGCCCTAAAGCGGTCGGGCCGCGTGTGGAACATCGTCCACATCATGAGCCTGAACCCGCGGGCGCTGAAGGCCAGCATCCAGCTTTATCAGGCGGTACTCTTCGCGCCGTCCCCGCTCTCCCGGGTCCAGCGCGAGCTGCTGGCGGTGGTGGTCTCGGTCGAGCTGGCGTGCCATTACTGAACGCAGGCCCACGCTCACGACCTCCGGGCCGAGGTCGCCAAGGTCAATCCTGATGAAATGGAGGCAGACCGGCTGGTGCACGCGGTGGTGCGTGACTGGCGGACGGCTCCGCTGACTCCCGCGGACCAGGCCCTGTGCGATCTGGCGGCCAAGCTGACCCATCAGCAGCACGGCATGGAGCCTGCCGATCTGGAGCAGGTCCGGCGCCACGGCTTCGATGACCGGGCCATCCACGACGCCGTGCAGGTGATTGGTTACTTCAACTACATCACCCGCGTGGCGGACGCGCTGGGCGTGGAGCCGGAGACCTTCATCAAGCGGTGGGGCGAGTAGCGGATCTCCTCGGGCTCTAAGGGCGTGGCAGTTTTACCAGGCGATGCCGTAATCCTCACCATGGTTGGACGACCCACCCCAGAACGTCCCGTGCTTCCAATCGAAAAAGATCGCGTTGATGGGCCCTGAGGTCAGCCGGTCGAAGGTCAGGTTGTATCCCATGCCGCGGAGCCCGCCCTGGACCCACGGCGGCACGCTCTCATTGAGCAACAGGCGGCCGGGCCGCGACTCGTGGTTGCCGAACGATGAGAGCAGCTGGTAGGTGTTGAAATTCGCCGCTTCCGCCGCCTCCTGCACGTTCATGCCGAACTCCACCACGTTCAGGAAGAACTGGAGCAGGTTCTGGTCCTGCCCGTCCCCGCCCTGCACGCCGAAGGACAGGAACGGCTTCCCGTCTTTCAAGGCCATGCTCGGGGTCAGGGTGACCCGCGGATGCTTACCCGGCTCGACCACGTTGAACGGATTCTCCGCTCGATCGGTCACGAAGCTCTGGGCCCGCTGGCTCATGCCCACGCCGGTCCGCCCCGCGATCACCGCGGGAATCCAGCCACCGCTGGGCGTGATGGACACGACCCACCCGTTCTCGTCCGCCGTCTGCACCGTGGTGGTGCCGGCGTAAAACGCCGCATCGAAGGCGGCGTCATCGCCGTTCTGTGACGTCGTGGTCGTCTGGCGCGCCGCCGGCGGCCAGTTCTTGAGCAGGTCGGTGTACGGATTCGTGCCGCCCATGTAGGGGTACGGATCGCCGGGCTTCACGGCTGGATCGTTGCGCTCCCAGTTGATCGTCTGGGCCCGTGCCTTGGCGTACTCCTTGGAAAGAAGGCCCTGCACCGGCTCTTCTGGGGGATAGTAGATGTCGCCGTAGTAGAAATCGCGATCGGCGTACGCCAGATTCAGCGCCTGATACAGCGTGTGAATGTAGCGCGCGCTGTTATACCCCATCGCTTTCAGATCGAAGGTCTCGAGAATATTCAGCGCCTGGAGGAGCGACGGCCCCTGGGTCCACACATTGAGCTTGTAGACGTCGATCCCCTTGTACGTCGTCATGACCGGCTCTTCGATCCGTACCTTCCAGTTGGCCAGATCCTCCACGGCCACCGGTGAGCCTTCCTCCCGGGCTCCCCGCACGTACTCCTGGGCGATGTCGCCGCGATAGAACCGGTCGTAGGCCGCGTAGATGGCCTCCTTGCGAGTTTTCCCCGCTCGCAAGGCCTGCTGCTCCGCTTCTACCAATTTCCGGAGCGTAGCGGCGAGATCGGGCTGCTTGAAGACCTCTCCGGCGCTAGGCGCCTCCCGGGTCTCGCCCAGGTGGGGGAGATAGACCGCCGGCGAGTACTTCCACTGCTTGATGGTGGCCTTGTTGTTTTCCATCGCGTTGGCCGTTTGTGCTTCAATGGCATACCCGTCGGCCAGCTCAATCGCCGGTTCGAGAACGTCCTTGAGGGACATGGTACCGTACTCGGCCAGCATGGTCATCAGGCCACCGGGGGTTCCCGGCGTCACGGCCGCCAGCACCCCGTCGTCCGGGGGGTACCGGAGGCCCTTGCCGGTAAAGAGGTCCGGCGTGTACCCGGACGGCGCCACGCCCAGGGCGTTGATGCCGATCACCTTCCTGGTGTTGGGATTGTAGATGAGGGCCTGGGTCTCGCCTCCCCAGGACAACACGTCCCACATGGTGGCGACGCTGCCCAGCATGGCAGCGGCGGCATCCACGGCGTTGCCGCCCTGGTGAAACATCCTGGCGCCGGCCGCGGCGCCCAGCGGCTTCCCGGTGATCGCCACCCAGTGACGGCCGTGCAAGACCGGCTTGACGGTGCGTTGCGCAACGAGCGGTGAGACGACCAGGATGCTGAGCGCGGAGGCGGCGAGAGCGCGGCGAAGTGCAAGCATTGGGGGACCCCTGAGGGCTTGATGGGCTGAAGATACGCGGTGTCCGTCTGGAGCGCACCGGTACGCCCGGCACGCCCGCCGCGTTGCGCCGACCTCGGCCGACGGACATCTTGCAAGGTCTTTCACCGGAGGTCGGGATGAACACACGCCAGCCCGCGCGCTACCGCTGGCCCGTTGTCGCGCTGGCGGGACTCGCCGCCGCCGCTTGCGCCACCGGAGGCGCCACCGGCGCCGGGGCGCCTGGACGAGGATCCAACGTGATCACGGCGGAGATGCTCGCCGATCAGCCGGTCAATAGCGCGTACGAAGCGGTCCAGCGTCTCAGACCTCGCTGGCTGATCGAGCGCGGCCCCACCACGCTGGCCGCCACCGGTAATCCCGTCGTGGTGTACGTGGACAACCAGCGGATGGGAGGCGTGGAGGAGCTGCGCACCATCGCGGTGCACACCGTCGAGGAGATCCGGTTCCGGGACGCCTCCGACGCGACAACCCGATACGGAACGGGGCATACCAGCGGCGCCATCGAGGTCACGACCAGACGGCGCTGAGTTTCCT
>DASWGV010000138.1:0-20611 GCA_036393515.1 Gemmatimonadales bacterium
CCCAATGCACGCACGCTCGGCACGCCGGCCGACGCCGACTCGGCCATCGCTGTCGGGGCGGAAGACTCGCTGGGAACCCTGGCACCCTTCAGCTCGCGCGGCCCCACGGCGGACGGGCGGGTCAAACCCGACCTGGTTGGCCCCGGGGTGTCGGTGTGGGTGCTGGACACGCAGGCGGCGGGGGGCTACAACCGGCTGAACGGCACGTCGTTCGCCACCCCGCTCGTGGCCGGGGTGAGTGCCCTGCTCCGCCAGATCCACCCTGGGGCCGGACCGGTGGAGATCCGCGAGGCGTTGCGGCGGGCCGGTAACAACGCGCTGCAACCCACGTCCGATCGGGGGTGGGGTTTGCCCAGCGCGCGAGTCGCCGCGGCCTTCCCCAGCGGCGTGGTCATTACCGATCCCCCCGACACGATGCTCCGCGCGGTCACACCGACCTTCACCTGGACGGTGCCGGGGGCGCCGGCGTACGCCCTCCCACTTACCTACCGGCTCACCGTCACACGCACCGGCCCGCCGGGACCGACCGTGGTCCTGGACACCACGCTAGGCGGCACCACCGCAACGCTCGCATTTCCGCAGCAACCGGAGACTCGGTTTGCCGTTACGTTGGCGGCCACGGCCGCCGATTCGGCGTCCTTCCGGCTGGCGCCGACCACGGAATACGTCGCCCCGCCCTGGGCTGATCTGTTGACGCTCGACGATCCGGCGGGGCTGACCATCCGCGAGCCGCGCCCGTCGTTCCAGTGGTCCCCGACGCCCGCGTCCACGCCGCCGGCACCGTACACCTACGATCTGGAAGTTCTGCGTGCGGACAATAGCCAGGTCGAGGTCCGCGCGCCCGGCCTCGACACCACGGCCTATGCGCCTTCCACCGATCTCGATTTCAATACACCGTACCGGTGGCGCGTGACCTCGCATTTGGGGGCCGACACGTCGACCACCGAAAGCCGTGGCGTGTTTGTCGTGGTGGACGAGAGCGTGCCCACGGTCACGCTGCTCTACCAGAACTTCCCCAATCCGTTCCCCAACGTGTCCACCGGACGCACCACCACCTGCGTGTGGTTCGACCTCGCCACGGGCGGGCGGGTGCGGCTGGAGATCCTGGACCTGCGGGGCCACCTGGTGCGCCGCCTGATCCCGGGATCCGGCGAGTCGGACGTGCTGGCGGCGAGCCGCTACGGTCGCCCGCTGGTCGGGACATCAGGACAATGCGATCCCCGGTTTGCCTGGGACGGCCTGGCCGAGGACGGCGACGCGGTCCCGCGAGGGGTATACCTGATCAAGCTGGAGACCCCCAGCGGGACGTTCTTCAAAAGGGCCGTGTTTCTCGGTTCCAACTGATGGATCTCATGGTGCTGGGCAGCGGAACGGTGGCTCCATCCGCAGAACGCACGGCGCCGGCACATTGGGTCCAGACCGGGAACACCCGACTGCTCCTGGACTGCGGATCTGGCGTCCTGCATCGTGCCGCCTCGTTCGAGGTCCCCTGGCACCAGGTCACGCACGTGGCGCTCACCCACTTTCACCCCGACCATTGGTGCGAGCTTCCCATGCTGCTGTTCGCCCTGCGGTGGGGCATCGAGCCCGCCCGGGCCGCCCCGCTAACGGTTATCGGGCCGGCGGGACTCAAGACCCGGCTCACGCTGCTCGCGGGGGCCCTGGGGGATTGGGTCTTGGAGCCCGGGTATCCGCTCCGGCTCCACGAAATCGCGCCGGCGGAGTCGTTTGAGCTTGCCCCCGGGGTGGTGCTCGAGACCTGCAAGACGCCGCATACGCCCGAGAGCCTGGCGTTCGCCGTACGGGACCACTCTGCCCGGCTCGTGTATACCGGAGATACGGGACCTGATGTGTCACTGGCGGCCTGGGCGCGGGGATGCACGCTGTTGCTGGCGGAGTGTTCGCTCCCCGAGGAACGCGCCCTGGCGATACATTTAACCGCCGCGCAGGCGGGGACGCTGGCCCGCGATGCGGGGGCCGGGCGGCTGGTCCTGACGCACTTTTATCCGTCCGTTGAGGGAACCGACCCGGCCGAAAGGGCCGCGCAGGTGTTCAATGGGCCGGTCACCGCCGCGCGAGACGGAGACCGATTCACGGTTGGAGTAGACTGACATGCTGATCGTCATGCAGCACGGCGCCACGCCGGAGCAGGTGCGGCGCGTGGTGCAAGTCATCGAGGAAATGGGCTACCAGGCCCGCCCCATGCCGGGCTCGCAGCGGACGGCGGTGGGGTTGGTGGGCAACGACGGCCGGGTGGACGGATCGCGCCTGGCCGGTCTGGCCGGCGTAAAGGAGCTCATTCAGGTCACCCAGCCGTACAAGCAGGTATCGCGGGAGTGGAAGCAGGAGAGCACGGTGGTGCGTCTCCCCGGCGGCCTGGCGATCGGGGGGGACGAGGTCGTGGTGATGGCGGGTCCCTGCTCGGTCGAGTCGGAAGAGCAGATACTCACGGCGGCACGAGCGGTCCGCGAAGCGGGCGCCGCCATTCTTCGGGGCGGCGCCTTCAAGCCTCGGTCCTCCCCGTACTCGTTCCAGGGATTGGGACTCAAGGGGTTGAAGTTCCTGGCCAGGGCTCGGGAGGAGACCGGCCTCCTGGTGGTCACGGAGGCGATGGACCCGGAGAGCGTCGGGCTGGTGGCGGAGCACGCCGACATCATCCAGATCGGCGCGCGCAACATGCAGAATTTCCCGTTGCTCAAGCGGGCCGGCCGCGCCGGCAAGCCGGTCCTGCTCAAGCGCGGGATCGCGGCGACCATCACGGAGCTGCTCCTCTCAGCCGAGTACCTGCTGGTGGAAGGCAATCACGACGTGATCCTCTGCGAGCGAGGCATCCGCAGCTTCGACCCCAGCACACGGAACGTGTTGGACTTGACGGCAATCGCGCTGGTCCATGAGTTGTCACACCTCCCCATAGTGGCAGACCCGAGCCACGGCACCGGGCGGCGGGACAAAGTGATCCCGATGGCCCGGGCGGCGGTGGCGGCGGGCGCCGACGGCGTCATGGTCGAGGTCCACCCCAACCCGGAGCAGGCGCTCTCCGACGGGGCGCAAAGCCTCTATCCGGAGCAGTTCACCGAGCTGATGCGAGAGACTCGGGTGATCGCCGAGGCCATTCGGCGGCGCGTGGCCGAACCGTTGCCGGTCCCGATCGGCGCGTGACCTCGGAGACGGGCCGAGTGGGACCAGACGGAAGGGGGGGACGGACGGAGACGGACAGGACGGACCGGGGGACTGACATGGAAGTCATGTGTCTTGTCCTCGCGCTCGCGGCATCCGTTGCGCTGTTTCCGCTCGCGGCAGGGCTGCGGGCGCAGGACGTTGACTCGGCGCTCGCCCGGGCCCAGCGGGCGTACGACGCTATGCGCACCTTTCGCGCCGAGTTTACCCAGGTACTGGAGAACCCCATGCTGGGCGGGCCGGAGCGCTCTCGGGGCGTGCTGTTCCTGGCGCCGCCCGGGCGCTTTGCCATGCGCTTCACGGATCCGTCGGGTGATCGCATTGTGGCCGACGGCCAATGGATGTGGATCTACGCCCCCCGCAGCGTGCCCGACCAGGTGATCCGGCAAGCCATCCCGGACGCCGGCGCGGCCACGCCGAACCTGTTCCAGCAGTTTGTAGATCGGCCCCTCCAGCGATACACCGCGACCTACGTGCGGGCCGACACCGCCGGAGGCGAGCAGGTGGATGTGGTGCGTCTGGTCCCGCGCGTGCCGGACCTGCCGTTCCGCGAAGCGGTGATGGCGATCGCCCGGCGCGACGGGTGGCCGCGCCGGCTATCGCTGGTCGAGGAGTCCGGCCAGCGGCGAGAACTGGCATTCCACCGCCTGGAGCCCAACGCGGCCCTTCCCCCCGCGGAGCTGCAGTTCACCGTCCCGCGGGGCACCAGGATCGTGACTCCCTGAGCGTGCGAGTCGCCGTCGGCACCAGCGGGTTCGCCTACAAGGAGTGGAAGGGCTCCTTTTACCCGCCCGATCTCAAAGACGCCGACATGTTGCGGTTCTACGCCGGGAAGTTCCGCACGGTGGAGATCAACAACACGTTCTACCGGATGCCGACCGAGAAGCTGCTGGCCGGCTGGGTGAGCCAGGTAGCCGAGGACTTCACGTTCGTCCTGAAGGCTTCGCAGCGGATCACCCATCAGAAGCGCCTGAGGGACGCCGGTGACGAGGTGGGCTACTTCACGCGAACGGCGGCCACCCTGGGTCCGCGGCTGGGGCCCACGCTGATCCAACTGCCCCCCAACCTCAAGAAGGACGTGCCGAAACTGGAGGCCTTTCTCGATCTGTTGCCGGCGGGATGGCGAGCGGCGTTCGAGTTCCGGCATGCGTCCTGGTACGAGGACGACGTGTACGCGGCCCTGCGGGCGCGGAACCAGGCGCTGTGCGTGGCGGACACCGATGACACAGAAGGCCAGATGGTCGCCACAGCGGACTGGGGCTACCTGCGGCTGCGGCGGGAGGCCTACGCGCCCGCGGACCTCGGCGCCTGGGCCCACCAAGTGCAGGCCCAGGCCTGGCACCAGGCGTTTGTGTTCTTCAAGCACGAGGACGCCGGGGCCGGACCGGCGCTCGCCGCCGCCTTTATGTCCGCGCTCGGAGGTTGAATCGCCGTCGTTTGACCCACCCACGACGCCCGTCCATATTTCGCCGTCCGCGAGGCGGCACCATCGCATTCACGCTCCCAACCCCACACCGAGAGGACGCTGTTCGACCATGACGCCCCAGGAGTTTTTCGCATTCTGCAAGAAGCATAAAGCCGAGATGGTGGACCTGAAGTTCACCGACCTGCTCGGCACGTGGCAGCACTGCTCCTTCCCGATTGACACCTGGGACGCCGGCACCTTCAAGGAGGGCGTTGGATTCGACGGATCCTCCATCCGTGGCTGGCAGAGTATTCACGTCTCGGACATGCTGGCGATTCCGGTCGCCGGCTCGGCGCAACTTGATTCCTTCTTCAAAGAGCCCACGGTCAGTGTGCTGGCCGACATCAAGGACCCGGTGACCAAGCAAGACTACTCGCGAGATCCGCGGCACGTGGCGCGCAAAGCGGTCGCCCATCTCAAGGGAACAGGCGTGGCCGATACCTGCTACATCGGGCCGGAGCCGGAGTTCTTCATTTTCGATGAAGTGCGCTACGAGCAGAATCAACACCGCGGGTACTACGAGATTGATTCCGTGGAAGGCGCCTGGAATACCGCCCGGTTCGAGGAGCCCAACCTGGGCTACAAGCCCAGCTTCAAGGGCGGGTATTTCCCGGTGAGCCCCACGGACACCTATCACGATCTGCGCGGCGAGATGGTGTACGAGATGCGCCGGATGGGCATCACGGTGGAAGCCCATCATCACGAGGTGGGCACGGCGGGCCAAAGCGAGATTGACATGAAGTTCGCGCCGCTGCTCACCATGGCGGATCAGTTGATGTGGTACAAATACATCGTGAAGAACGTGGCCAAGCGCCACGGCAAATCCGTGACCTTCATGCCCAAGCCGATCTTTCAGGATAACGGCAGCGGCATGCACACGCACATCTCTCTGTGGAAGAGCGGCAAGCCGCTGTTGGCCGGCGACAAGTACGCCGGCCTGAGCCAACTGGCCCTGCACGCCATCGGCGGGCTGCTGAAGCATGCTCCCGCGATCCTTGCCTTCGCCGCGCCGACCACCAATTCCTACCGGCGCCTGGTGCCCGGGTTCGAAGCCCCGATCAACCTGGTGATGTCGGCGCGGAATCGCTCGGCCGCGGTCCGGATCCCGATGTATTCCGAGAGTCCCAAGGCCAAACGGGCGGAATTCCGCTGTCCGGATCCCAGCTGCAATCCCTATCTCACGTTCTCCGCCATGCTCATGGCCATGCTGGACGGGATCCAGAACAAGACGGATCCGGGCAAGCCGCTGGATCGGGATATTTACGAGATGACGGCCAAGGAGCTCCAGAGCCACCGCCACACGCCCGGCTCGCTGGAGGAGGCCTTGCAGGCGCTGGAGAAGGACCACGCGTTTCTGACCAAGGGCGGGGTATTCACCGATGACCTGATCGAGACGTGGATCGAGTACAAGATGGAGAAAGAGGTGAGCGACATGCGGCAGCGGCCGCATCCGCACGAGTTCCATCTGTATTACGACAGCTGAAAAGACAGGACATACAGGGACGTACAAGACGTACGGGCGGACGGTAATCTCGGTTACCGTCCGCTGCTTCGTCTCCGCCGTCAGGTCAGCTTTCCACCCCACCCTGCGATGGCGCCCGCCAGCTCCGCCATCACGTCGTCCTGAGAGCGCCCGGCGGCCTTGGGCACCCTGAAGGAATGATCCCCGCCGTCCACCACATGGAGCGTCGCGCGCGGTCCCAGGCGCTCCGTCACCGCCTGCATCAACCCCAGGTCCGCCAGATCGTCCCGCGTCCCTTGAAGAAAAAGCATTGGCACCGTGACATCGTCCAGGTGCTTGGCGCGGGCGTCACCCGGTCGCTTGGGGGCGTGCAGCGGAAATCCCAGAAAGGCGATGCCCCCCACGCCGGGGAGCGGAGACTTGGCTGCGGCTTGCGAAGTCATCCGGCCACCGAAGGACTTGCCACCCGCAACGACAGGAAGTTTTGGTGCCGCGTGATGCGCGGCGTCTACGGCCGCCCTCACCGTGGCCTCGGCCACCTCGGGCCGATCGGGACTGTGGCGTCCTAGTTCCATGTAGGGAAACTGGTACCGGAAGGTCGCGACATCGCGCTCGGCCAGGGCCCGGGCGATTCCTTCCATGAAGGGATGTCGCATCCCGGCGCCCGCACCGTGGGCCAGAACGTAGAGCAAGCGGGCCGACGGCGGGTTCAGGAGCAAGCCGGAGACCTTGCCGCGCTGCGGGACGTCGAATTGCAGTTCGATCATGGCGGCAGAAGCGGCAGCCTCTGCCGCTGTGCCGTTCTGCTTCACTTCCCACCACTCGCCATCCGCTGCGTCCGCCGTTTCTCCTGCGCCACATACCACTCGGCTTCGCGGAGCAGCGCCTGGGCGTCGTAGACCACCCCGTCCTTGATGGTCCACGTCACGCCACCGTGCCGGGGCCGTTCGGCCCTGGGGACGATGCCGGCAAACCCGTACCCGCGGCCATACATCACCTTGAAGTTGTCAATCGGGTTGCCGTTGACGACCGCAAGGTCGGCCACGCACCCCACCCGGACCCCGCAATGCCGCTCCCAGCCCAGGGTCCGGTAGGCATTGGTGGTCGCCACCTTGATCACGTCAAGGGGATGGATACCGGTCTCTTGCAGCAGCTCCAACTCCCGGATCATCTGAATGCCGCCGACCTCACCCTCATCACTCCCGGCCGTGAGTATCCCGCCGCGCCGGTGAAACTCCAGGGTCCATTTCATCCAGATCTGGTAGTTGCGCCGCCAGCTGATCTCGTCCGCCGTTTTCCATTCGCGATGGTAGGACCCGTGAACCGTGGAGTCCGGACCGGCCTCGAGCATGCTCGGGTGCACCAGGGTCTCGCGCCAGGGCAAGGTGACTGATCGCCAGACGTCGCGGTTCTTCTCATAGGGCGCCAGCGTCACGTCCCAGTTGGTGCCGTTGGCGATCATCAGATCGATCACCTTGTTCAGCCGCTCAGGGTACCGATCAGCTTCCTCCCACAGCTTCCCGGCATACCGGAACCGGTCGAGCTCATCCCAATAGTTGTAATCCGCGGGGAAGTTCTGCGTGCCCATCAAGGCGGCGTCCGGGATGCCGTACCAGTGCTCGATGCTCCGCACGCCGGCGTTGGAGGCGATCACTGCATCCGTCTCGGACACCTTCAGGTCCACCATGACCCACATCCCCAGCGTCTTCGCCTCCTCCGCGATGGCCCGGAGCACGTCCGGGTAATGGCCGGGGCTCTTACTCACTTTCACGCAGTCGGCACCCAGCTCCTTGAACTGCCGCACCATGGCACGCGCCTTCTCCGGCGTGTTGCCTTCATCCCACTCCCTCAATGGGAGCGGCCAGCGCTGGCACAGGACGAGGCGAGGCGCCACGGTCTGGTTGGCAGCGCTCGCTCGTCGCTGCTCCGTCATGGTACGGAGGCCCGCCCCCGTGCCCGCGTCGCGCACCGTGGTCACGCCGTGACCCAGGTACAGGCGGTAGCTGTACTCCAGCGCCTGCGCGCCCAGATCGCCCCCGTTCCCGGGAAGATGGGCATGCATCTCGACCAGTCCCGGCATCAGGAACATGCCCGTGGCATCAATGACGCGGTCGCCGGTGGGTCGCTGGAAGCCACGGCCGTGACCGGCCAGGTTCACCGCGTCCATCAGGACCATGTCCACAATGGTGTTGCCTTCGATCACCACGTCCACTGGCCCCTCGGGCGGCATAGCGCGGTTGGTGCCCGGCGTGCCTCGCCCGCTCAGGATGGTGGCGCCGCGGATGACCAGTCGGTTGCCTCGCTGGCCGGTGACTGTGCCGATGGGCAGCCCGCTGTCGCCCGCCAGGGGCCTCAGCACGCCTTGTCCCTCGAGACTGGTCACGGCACCGCCGAGCAAGGCCATAACACCCAGGAACATTCGGACGGCAAGTGGTCGCTGCTGAATCATGGTCGCCTCCGCTTACTGTTCCCCGCTCACCGCCCCAATCGCCTGTATTTCGATCTGATACCCGTAGTGCAGCTCCTTCACCGGCACCACTGCTCTGGCCGGCCGGTGATCCCCCAGGACGCGGGCATACACCCGGTTCACGGCGCTCCACAGCTCGATGTCCGAGACGTAGATGGTCATCTGGACGGTCCGATCGAGACTGCTGCCCGCCGCCTCCAGGATCGCGGCCACGTTCGCCAGGGCGCGCTCGGTCTGCTGCTCGATGGTGCCCGGCGGCGCTTTCGGGTTGGCGGGATCAATGGGGAGCTGCCCGGCCACAAAGGCCAGACCGTGGTGCACCACGGCATGCGAATAATGGCCGCCGGCCGGAGGCGCCTTGGGGGCCCGGATCAGTTCCATGGGTGGCTCACGCCAGCGCCTTCTCGAACCGGACAATGCGCTCCGATTCCCGATAGCCCAGCGCCTGGTGAATCTCGATGCCGGCCTGGTTATTCACCTGAGCGTCGGATCCCATGATCTCGCACCCGCAGGTGCTGGCCCAGCGTTCCGCCGCGGCGAGCAAGGCCGTGCCGATCCCCTGGCCGCGATGATCCGGCGCCACGTACAGCGCCTCGATGTACCCCATGCGATCCGGCGGTAAGGCGTCGGGCCGTTCGCGGAGGGAGGCCTCGACCAGGCCGACCAGGCCGGCCGGGGACTCAAAGCCGAAGGCGGCGAAGCGCGCTTCGTCCGCCAGCATGGCGCCCACTTCCTTTCCGTGGCGCGATTGATCCACCGCGGGCCAGAGTTGCTGCCGGAGCCGCAGCCACTCGGCCCGATCTCCACCTTTGAGCCGTCGGACGTTCATCGTCGGCCTCCGTGGGGTTGGTCATGGGGCGAAAGTACCTCCGGAAACAGGGACCGGCCACCACTCAGGGCAGCCCGCGCCGGAAGAATGCCAGTAGGAACACGCTCAGCAGAAGCACCACCCAGAGGACCGCCGATCCGGGGGGGAAGGAACGCGCCAGAAACCCGCTTCCGCTCACGTGGCGATACACGCCGTTGACGACGGGCGCGGCGATGCGTCGCGCCAGGTCCAGGACTCCCGCGCGCGCCCGTTCCCATCGCGTGACCGCGGCCCGGATCACGCCCGGAGCGAGCCGGCGGTACAGCCAGTCGCTGTCCAGATTGACCGCCGGAAGCTCCTTGGGGTATAGGCCGGTTCGCAACAGCCACGCAAAGGCGAGGCCGGACCAGAACAACAGCTGCGTCTGTCCCACCACGTGCGACGTGGTGTAGGGCCGGTAGTCCGCCGGAAAGGGGAGCAGATCATAGAGCAATCCCGGGGCGACACCGATCAGCACGCAGGCCGCGGCGCCGGCGCCCATGGCAATCAACATGTTGAGTGGAGCCTCGCGGCAGCGAATCCCGGAATCGTGCGCAAAGAACGCGAAGAACGGGATCTTGATGCCGGAATGATGGAAGACGCCGGCGGACGCAAATACCAGAACCAGCCAGGTGACGATCATATGCCCGTCGGCGGCCGCACTCATGATCAGCGACTTGGAGACGAACCCGCTGAAGAGCGGTACGCCGGAAATCGACGCCGCGCCGACGATGCAAAACACCGTGGTCCACGGCATGGACTTGTAGAGCCCGCCCAACTCCGACGCCTTGATGGTGCCGGTGCGATAGAGGACCGCGCCCATGGACATGAACAAGAGACTCTTATAGAGCACGTGGCTGAAAGCGTGGGCAATCGCGCCGTTGAGAGCGGTCGTGGTGCCAATGCCGATGCCCACGACCATGAATCCCAACTGGTTGTTGAGACTGTATGCCAGCACCCGTCGCAGGTCGTTCTCGATCACGGCGTAAAAAATCGGGAACGCCGTCATGACGGCCCCGATGCCAATGAGGATGGGTGAGCCCGCGAATCCCCGCGCCAGCGCGTACACCGCGAGCTTGGTGGTGAACACGCTCAGGAACACCGTTCCGGTGACCGTGGACGCGGGATACGCGTCTTGCATCCAACTGTGGAGCAGCGGGAATGCGCACTTGATCCCGAACCCCGCCAGGATCAGGCCGGCGCCGGGCGTGCCGAGCCGCATACCCTCGAATGCCAGCGACCCGGTGGCTCGCCACTGCAGGGCGGCGCCGGCCAGCAGCAGGGCCCCGGAGCCGATGTGCATGGTGAGGTAGCGGAAGCCCGCCCCTTGCGCCCGGGGCGTTCTGGCGGCCCACACCAACGCCGTGGAGGCAACGGCCACCAGCTCCCAATAGACGAACAGGGTGAACAGGTCGCCCGCGAAGACGGCGGCGATGGCGGCGCCGGCGTAGATCAGTCCCGCCGCTTGCTGAACCAGGTCGTCGACGTGCAGGGCGTAAATGACGGCCAGCAGCGCCGCGAGGTGAAAGACCACTCCGAAAGGCAGGCTCAACGGGTCCACCCGCACGGGGGTCAGGTCAAACCCGAGCCAGACCACGGCGACACGGACCCCGGAGGCGATGGTCCACAGGTGGGCGCCGCTCAGGACCGGCACGAGGAGCAACCACACGGGCCGCGCGCGGCGCGGCACCAGGGGGGCGACCAGGCCGCCCAGCAGGAGGATCCACCCCGGCGGCAGCCTATCCATCGTAGTAGTCTTCCGGCCGCTTGAGCACTCGGCGCACGAGTTTGGCGATCAGCACGAGTGATACGCAGCAGACAAACCCGTAGAACGCGTAGAAACCTATCCACCGCTCCCAGGGGAAATGCGCCTCGCGGATGCTGAAGACGCCCAGGCCGACCAGCGCCACGCACACGCCGATCAGCCAGCGGTAGATCAGGGTCACGTGGCGCGGGTCGTCCAGCCAGAAGCGCCGCTCGGGATCGCTCCGCCGCATGGGTCCTCCCGTCATCCCGCCAGGGGCCCGAGAAGCCGTACGATGCCGTCGGCCAGGAAGGTGACGGCCAGGCAGCCGGCCGCGGTGAGACACAGCGGCACCAGACAGAGGAGCGGGGCCTCGCGTACCGCCCCGGATCGGGACCCGCTGAAGAAGGCGCGCGCCGGGATGGGCAGCAGATATCCCACGCTGAGCAGCATGCTCACCATCAGCGCGCCGAGCAGCGGAAGATGTCCCGCCTCGGCCGCCCCCAGGGCGAGCAGCCATTTGCTCCACGCGCCACCGAACGGCGGGACCCCCACCACGCTGAGCGCACCGATCAGGAACGCGGCCGTGGTGAGCGGCATGCGGCGCCCAATGCCGGCGAGATCCTTCACCTCCGTCTTCTTGGCAGCCACGTCGTAGGCCCCGGCGCAGAAGAACAGCGTGATCTTGCCCAGGGCGTGCGTGACGATGTGCAGACCTCCACCCACGACGCCGTAGCGGCTGGCCAGCATGGCCCCGAGCACCACGTACGCCAGCTGGCTCACCGTGGAGTAGGCCAGCCGCGCCTTGAGGTTGCTCTGGGAAAGCGCCACGATTCCGGCGATCACCATGGAAGCCGCCGCCAGATACGCCACCGCGGTCGCGCCCGTGGCGCCGCGCAAGACATCCGCGCCGAACGTGTACACCGCCACCTTGAGAATGGTGAAAACGCCCGCCTTGACCACGGCAACCGCGTGGAGCAGCGCGCTCACCGGCACCGGCGCGACCATGGCCGCGGGCAGCCACCGGTGCACCGGCATCAAGGCGGCCTTACCGGTCCCGAGGGCGTAGAGCACCAGCAAGGCCCCAACGACGGCGTCACTGGCGTGGCCGGAAAGAATGCCGCCAGGCCGGAAATCGAGCGTACCCGCCAGGTGCCAGGTCCACAGCATCGCGGTCAGCAGGAGCCCGATGGACGTCGTCAGCAGGATCCCGAGATAGAGCCGGCCCGCCCGCCTGGCCTGGTCGGTGCGATCGTGGGTCACCAGCGGGTAGGTGGAGAGGGTCAGCAACTCGTAGAACATGAACAGCGTGAGGAGATTCCCGGCGAACGCCACGCCGACGGCGCCGAACATCGCGAGGGCGAAGAACGCGAAGAACCGCGTCAGATCATGGCCGTGGTGCGCCCGCATATAGCCGATCGAGTAGACTGACGTGACCATCCACAACGTGGCGGCCACGAGGGCGAAGAGGACGCCCAGGGGCTCGGCCATGAGCGCGAGCGGCACGCCCGGCACCATCCCGGCCACCGCGATGGTCGGTCTCGCTCCCGTGGCGACCACCGGCACCAGCTGCATCACCGTGAGGGCGAGCGCGACCGCCGTCGTGATGGTCACTGCGTCGCGCAGCCGTGGCCGGTGCCCGAGCAGGGCGATCAACGCCGCGCCCACCGCCGGCAGAGCGATCACCAGAACGAGCGCGGTCTCCGGCGTCACGGCGCAATCCCCAGCAACGACGTGGCGGCGCTGCGTACCATCCGGACGAAGCCAGATCCGAACACGCCCAGATACAGCGTGGCGCCGATCAGCAGCCAGGTGGGCAGCAGCATCCCGAACGGAGCCTCCTGGACCTCCACCGTGGCATCGAGCGGCTGGCGGAAGTAGGCGGTTTCAACCATGCGCCATATGTAGGCCACCGCCAGCAGGGAGCTGGTGGCGAGAGCGACCACCAGCACCCAGGCGCCCCGCTCCACCGCAGCTCCAAACAGATACCATTTGGTCACGAAGCCGGCGGTCGCCGGCACGCCAATCAAGCCCAACCCGCCCAGGACCCATGCGGCGGTCGTCGCGGGCATGCGTCGGCCAATCCCTTGGAGGTCCTCGAGCCTGGTGGTCCCGACTCGGAATGCCATGCACGCCATGGCGAGGAACATGCCGCCCTTGGTCAGTCCGTGATTGACCAGATGCACCAGTCCTCCGGTGAGTCCGGTTACCGAGTTGAAGCTGAGGCCCACAATCATGTAGCCGATCTGCGCCACGCTGGAATACGCCAGCATGCGCCGCGCGTCAGTCTGGAAGATGGCCACCGCGGAGGCCACGACGGCACCCAGGGTCCCCAGCAGCAGCAGCACGCTTCCCAGCGGCATGACCTCCAGCGCGAGATGCGCCCCGAACACGCTGAAGATCAATCGCGCCAACACGTAAACGGACACCTTGGTCGAGGTCGCCGCGAGAAAGGCGCTCACCACCGACGGCCCAAACGCGTACGCATCGGGTAGCCACAGATGAAGCGGGAACATGGCGGCCTTGAGACCCACACCCAGCGTCATGAACGCGAAGGCCATGAGCAACGTGCGGTCCGCCTGCACGGCTGGCAGGAGCCGGGCCACGTCGCTCATGTTCAGCGTTCCGGTAAGCTGATACAGCAGGCCGACACCGATCAAATAAAAGGTCGCGCCGATGGTTCCGAGCACCAGGTAACGAAACGCGGCGGTCAGCGCCCGCCGGGTGGGACCCAGCCCGACCATGACGTACGACGAGATAGAGGCAATCTCCAGAAACACGAACAGATTGAACAGATCTCCCGTCACCGTCATGCCGAGCAGCCCCGTCAGGCACAGCAGGTAGATCGGGTAGAACAAGTAATGGCGCTCGTGAGGGACTTCACGGGCAAGACTTCGTGGCGAGAACACCAGCACCGTCAGGCCCACCCCCGCCACCAGGGCCGCCACCACCGCGCCCAAGACATCCACCCGATACTCGATGCCCCAGGGCGCCGCCCAGCCCCCCAGCGCATAGGTCAGCGGCCCCTCCGTAACCACGCGGACCAGGATCCGGATGGCCATGCCGGAGGACATCCCGGCCGCGGCTAGCGCGACGCCGTAGGCGGCCCGCCGTTGCCGGACCAGCAAGGCCAGCGGCGCGCCGAGCAAGGGGAGCACCACCAGCAACACCACCAGATGACGGTCAATCACGCCGCGTCATCGAGGTGGCGGAGCTCGTCTTCGTCAATTGTGCCGTACGTCTCCCGGATGCGGACGATCAGGGAGAGCGCCACGGCTGTGGTGGACACCCCCACCACGATGGCGGTGAGGATCAGGACGCTGGGCAGCGGGTGGGAATACACCGGGTAGTCGCCCAGGATGGGCGCCGTCCCGCCGGCCACCTTGCCCATCGTGATATAGAAGAGGAAGACCGACGTCTGGAAGATGTTCAACCCGATCACCTTCTTCACGTAATTTGTGCGCCAGGTGAGCGTAAAAAAGCCGATCATCATCAGCGCGATAACGATCCAGTAGTTATACAGGCCGAGGAACCGCGTCACTCCGACTGCCGCCGCCCCGCAAGGGTGAAGAAGATGGTCAGCATGGTGGCGGCTACGCCGAGCCCGACCCCAAGCTCGATCGTGAAGATGCCCCAGAACTGACCGGTCAGGGGGTTGGCCGGATGGAGGACGCCGTACTCCAGGTAGTTGCCGCCGGCGAGGAGGCCCACCAGGCCCGTGCCCGCGTACAGCAGCAAGCCCAGCGCCATGAACGTCTCGGCCACAACCGGGGGCACAACGCGCCGGGCGGCCCGGAGACCGAAGACCAGGCTGTAGAGCACCAGCGCCGCTGCGAAGATGACCCCCGCCTGGAAGCCACCCCCGGGACTCAGCTCGCCGTGGAACTGGACGTAGAACGCGAACAGCAGGACGTAGGGCAGCAGCAGCTTGGTGACGACACGAAGGACCGTGAGATGCGTCACGTGTCGACCCGCTTGGGGGGTGACGCCTCCCCGGTCTCCGGCCGGGGCCGGCCCCGCAGCAGCAGCAGGACCCCGAGCCCGGCGGCAAAGATCACCGTGAGTTCACCGAGTGTGTCGTACCCCCGGTAGCTCGCGAGTACCGCGGTCACGACGTTGGGGACGCCGATCTCCCGCGGTGCCCGCTCCACGTAGCTAGGCGACGGGTATCGGTGGACGGCCGCATCCGGGTCGCCGTAATGGGGCATGTCCCACGTTCCGTACACCAGCGCGGCCCCGGTCAGCAGGACGGTGAGACCGGGAAGCAAGGGGCCCCGGGCGGGGCGCTTGGCCTCGTGCCCGGTCAGGGCCAGGGCTCCGAGCATGAACACGGTGGTCAACCCGGCACCCACCGAAGCCTCGGTGAACGCGACATCCGGCGCGTCGAGCAGGAGCATCCAGCTGGCGCCCAGCAGGCTGTAAATCCCGGTGAGCATCACGGCGGCGAACAAGGAGCGCATCCGCACGATGATCAGCGCCGTGCAGGCGAGCAGCGCCAGCAGCGACAGAACCACCCACTGCTGGTCGGCAGGCCAGTTCATGGCGCGGAGGTCTCCCCCGTAGCGTCCGTGACGAAGGGCTCAAGGCCGGACGTGAGCGCCGATTTGGCCAGGGCGTACGCCGCGGTCGGGCTGGTGACCAGGAGAAACACCAGGATCACGACGAGCTTGGCGGTGACCAGCGAGACGCCGGCGTGCAGGCAGAGTCCGGCCAGAATCAGGCCCGCGCCCAGCGTATCGGTGAGTCCACCACCGTGCATCCGGGAGAAAAAGTCCGGCAGTCGCAGCAGACCGATCCCTCCGGTCACGGCGAAGGCCGAGCCCGCCAGCAGGCAGGCCCAACTTGCCAACTCTCGGGCCGCATCCAGCGTCATCCGCGGACCCCGTCGGCGGTTGACTCGCCGAAATGTCCGTACTTCAGAAACCGCAGGACGGCGATCACGCCGATGAAGTTCATCAGCGCATACAGCAGCGCGAGGTCCAGGAAGTCGGGCCGGCCGGTCAAAAACCCGATCACGGCAATCAGCAGGACGGTCTTGGTCCCGAACATGTTGAGCGCGAGGATCCGATCGAACACCGTGGGACCCAGCGCAGCCCGGGTGAGCGCGAGCACCATGGTCACCAGCACGGCGGCTGTCGCCACCACCAGCATCATCGTGCTTGGTCCATCCACGCCACCCGCCGGTTCATTTCGCCGTCCAGGACGGCCTGCGCGGCCTCCGCCGTGAGGGCGTGGACCAGCAGGTCCTCGCCCTCCACGTCAACGGTGACCGTGCCAGGCGTCAAGGTGATCGAGTTGGCGAACACGGCGCGGCCCGCCGCGCTGTGCTGCCGAGCCCGCACCCGCACCAGCCGCGGCGCGATGGAAAGTCGGGGACTGAGCACTCGGCGGGCGACATCGAAATTGGCCTTGACGATCTGAAGCAGGAGCCACGGCAGGTAACGCACCGCGCGAACCCCGAACCGGAGCGGCAGGGCTTCCTCGTCCACAATCCCCATCCGCGCGCCCAGCGCGACCGTCGCCGCGGCGGACAGGAGCCCCAGTCCCAGAAGCAGCCACTCAAAATGCCCGGACCAGAGCGCCCATATTCCGAACATGACCAGCACCAAGCCGATACCATGTCGCATCGCTGTGTCCGTGGTCCGTTGGAGAACGAAAGAGTATGCCCAGGGGAGAGACGCGTAAAGAGGGAATTGGCCGCCGCGCGGGGGCGCCGGGAGCGTCAGGGGGGCATCACCTTCCCTTCGTCCACCAGTCGCCGGGTCAGCTCAGCGCGGCGTTTCTCGAATCGCCGGTCCTTGGAATCGAGACGCTCCGTCTCATACCCCATGAGCGTCAGCTGTTGCCGGCGCCCCGCGCGGAACCGCTCTACCCGCGTGCTGTGGTCGGGCGAGAGCAACGACAGCAGGATGAGACAATCATCCAGGAGCTCCTCGCCGAAGGTGGTGCGTTCTCCCGGCCGGCTTTCGCTCTCGGAGGCGGCGACCGCGGCGGCCACGGCCAGCGCGTCTTCTTCCGGCAGGAGCAGCTGAAAGGCTCGGCGGTACTCCGCCAGGGTGAAGGGACCCTGGGGCTCAGGAACGATGGAGGACCCCTCGATCTGGTCACGCGTGACGTCGTTCATGGGAATATCCGCCGGGGAACCTTCACCACGGTATCACCTCGGCGCAACGCCCCTGCCGCTCCACCGGACCTTCTGGAGGGCCACCCTCCCTCGCGCGTCGAATCGGACCCCCTCCACTTCAAGCCGCAGGCGCTGGTCCAGCTCGGGGCCGGGTACGGCGCGCCGGCTGATGCCACCCTGCGCATTGACCACGCGGTGCCACGGCACGGTGGTCCCGGCCGGGAGGGCGTGCAGCGCGTAGCCCACCTGCCGGGCGTGGCCGGGCAGTCCCGCGAGCCGGGCAACTTGTCCGTACGTAGCCACCCGGCCCCGCGGGATGCGACGCACGACGGCGTAGATACGGCGATAGCTCGTCGAATCGGGCATGTTGGACGTCGTGGAGGTTGTGGGGGACCGAAGCCTCCCCCAACCTCCATCAATCGCTCAGCGCCGCTCCCAGCACCCTCGCCAAGTCCCCCCTGGCTCCTACCCTCACAGCGTCTAACCCCAACCACGTCGCCATGGTCTTCAGCTCCGCCGCGAGAGCCTCCGCCGCTTCGCCGCGGTGAACTCGTCGCTCGGCATAGGCAGCCAGCACCACCAGGTGCCGCTTCGATCGGTCGGCCTTGAGGTCCACCCGGGCCACCAGACGGTCGCCCATCAGAAACGGCAAGACGTAATACCCCCACTTCCGCCTGGGCACCGGCAGAAAGATCTCAATCCGGTAGTCGAACCCGAACAGGCGGGCCGCGCGCGGACGGAACCAGACCACGGGATCGAACGGCGACAGGAGAGCCCTTGCCTCGATGGACCGCGGGACCCGCGCCTTGGGGTGCAAGAAGCCGATCTCCCGCCAACTCTCCACCCGCACCGTTCGCAGGTGGCCGGCGTCCACCAGCTCCGCCAAGCGGGGACGCGCGTCCCGAACCGGCATACGGTAATAGTCGGCCAGGTCCTGGGCCGTCCCCACACCGTGCGCTCGCGCGGCCCGCGTCAGGAGCGTGCGTTCGGCCTCCTCGCGCGCCACTTCGCGAGCGTAGTGCGCGGAGGGAACCACCCGCGCGGCCAGGTCGTACACTCGCGCAAAGCTGGGGAGTCGTTCGGTAACGGCCAGGACGCCCTGGCCAAACAGGGTTTCCAGCACCACCCGGGGGACCGTGCCCAGCCATCCCGCCATGGCGTCCCGCTTGGGGATATAAGCGGCAATGCGGCGGGCCTTCCCGTCAGGCTCCTTCAGGGAGTCGGCCGACAGTGGTCCGCGGGCGCGCACTTCCTCCAGCACCCACCGCACGTAATCGGCATGCTTGGCGAGGAACTTCTCGAACCCCCAGGGACGCACCCGGTAGCGCTCCATTCGGTGGCGCAGGAGCGGCCAGCTCTCCATGGGGAGTATGGATGCTTCATGGGCCCACTGCTCCGTACAAGCGCGCTTCCGGTAGACCACGTCGTCGAGCAGGGTGCGGCGGTAGGGTCCCAGGCGCGAAAACGGCACCTGGTAATGGGCGGGTACCAGCACGTTCACGTAGTCGATCTGCACCAGTCCCAGCCGCCGGATGACGCGGGTGACGTCGCGAGCCGTAACGGCCGACCGCGGTCGGGGACGATCGAACCCCTGGGCCGCGAGCGCGATCCGCCGAGCGTCGCTCAGCGAGAGGTGGTCCGGGGGCACGGATCCCGGTGAGACGGCTACCGGAACCGCTTCTCGCCCGCCGGAATCGCAGCCGCCAAGCGGTTCTCCTCCGGCGGGAGCACGCACACCGAATGGGCGGTGAAAGCGCAGGGGGGATTGTACGCGCGGTTGAAGTCAATCACGGTCCACCCCGTCGAGTCCACCGCGGGCACGGTCAGATAGCGGGTCAACCCGAACGTCTCCCGTCCGCTGGTCGAGTCGCGGAACATCAGACGCATGCGCACCGGAGCATCCGGCGGTCCGGGCAACGCCACCGGCAGGGCACGTAACTCGCGCTCGCCAATACGGAACACCAGGCGGCCCGGCACCGGCCATTCCTGGATCACCGCGGTAACGTCCGGCAGCCGGAGAGTGCGGGGTTTCCCGAAGCGCTCCAGCCGGGCCGCCACCCGCCACGCGGGATCGGGCGCGAATTCATCCGGCATGGGGAAGGATCCTGCGGGATACAGCGCCTCGTCCGCCGCCCGCACGTACAGCCGGCCCAACTCGTTGTGCACCCACACGTGCACCGAGCCGACCTTCACGCAGGTGGGGTCGCCCACGGAGTCGGACATCATGGGGATGACGGCAGGCGCGAGCGCGCCATTGTGCAACCTGAGCGTTACACCCGGCCCAACCTCCAGCGACGCCACCCGCCCTCGCCGTTGAACTCGCCCGGCGAGCGCAGGACCGCGGCCAGGCAGCGCAACGGGGAGCGAGTTGTCCGTGCCGAAGGCCGTGGTGCCTTCCGGGAGCAGCCACAGCCCCGCCCACCGTGGGGCCGTGTGCAGTGAATCCGTCAGCTCAGCCTGGCGGTTGGCACGCCAAGTTTGGTGGGCGGACAGGAACGCCGCCGGATCCAGGGCCTGCGGCGCGGGCCATTCCGCCGGCCCGCACGCCAGGCCCAGGATCGCGATGATGCCGCGCGGACGGCGCGGTCCGGTCAGCGTCCCGTTCCCCCAGCGGCCACACCGGTGCGTTGCTCCGGCCCACTCACCAGCGCGTTGAAGACGAGTTTGAACGTGCCGTGGGTCTGCGAGCGGTGCTGCGGCCGGAACCCGATGAGCACGATCTTCCCGCGGCCCTGCTGCACCGAGACCATGGCCGCCTTCTTGGCGATCACGTCCTCGCCCAGCAGCCAGCCGCTGTGCAGGAGGTCGCGGTCCACGTAGGTGACGATCCGTTCCACGCGCTCGTTGGCCGGCGTGGGGATCACCTCGTACACCTCGTTGCCGCCGAGGAACGTGGCCAACGCCCGGGCAGGCATGCCGTAGGCAAGGGGGTTGGTGTTCTCCACGTTGGTCCGCAACGTGGAACCAGGCGACCAGAACTCCTTGGACGGCCGGTTGGCCACGACGTCGCGGACCGGAGCCCCGAGCTTCTGGATGGCGAACTCCCCTGCCTGACCGAACGTCACCAGCGTGCCGCCGCTCTGCACGAACGCCTTCAACGCGTCCACACCCTGCTGGCCAATGCCGCTGCGGAACTCGGGAGGCGGCTCGGGCTGCTGCCCGCCAAAGCCGCCGCCCCCCTCGCCCCGTTCGCCCGTGATCATGCGGACATCGTCGTCGGGCAGGATGATGACGTCGTACCTGGTCTCCAGGTTGCCCGCCTTGATCTCGGCGTCCAACAGCGACTTATAAGGGAAGCCCCACTGCTCCAACACAAACCGGGTCC
>DASWGV010000139.1:0-6160 GCA_036393515.1 Gemmatimonadales bacterium
GGAGCGCTGGATCTGCTGTCCGAACCAGCCGCTGGACTGCGAGGCGTACAACCGATTGGGGTCCGCGGGTGATCCCTTGAGGTGGTAGATCTCCCAGCCCCCGAAGTGGGGGCCGCTGACTTTCCACCGCTTGCGCTTGCCGTCCGCCGAAAGAATGAACGCGCCTTTGCGCGTGCCCACCAGGACTCGTACGGCGCTCATGCGTCACCCCTTGGCCGGGGACGTGGGTTCACCGCGGTGATCGCCCGGGCGATGCGCGATGACGGGTCAGGAAACATGGCGGGGACGGGGGTAGACGCAACACCCCCGGGTCGTAGAATACCACGGGACCACCTGCCCTGGAGACCCGATGTCGACACACCAGCGCTGTTGGATGGCCGGCCTGCTGATGGTTCTGGCGGGGCCCGCCCTGGCGCAGGACCGGTTTGACTACCACGCCTTCACCAACGCCCTGGTGGATCGCGGCGCCCAGGCGCTCCACGTGTGCAACGGGGTGTTCGTTTCGGATCGCAGCCTGGAGCAGATCTATGCCGGAGAGCTGGCGGCAGCCGGCGGCCGGCCGCTTCCTCCGGAGCGCATGCAGATCGACCGCGTCCGGAAGACCGTGGCAGTGGGGGCGGGCGGGGATGACGGCGTGCCCATCATGCGGGCCGCGCTGCGCGAGGGGCTCGGCTGCGTCGCCCTGGCGCCGAGTCAGACGTTCGACGATCTCGATCAGCTGCCCGTGCTGCGCACGCCTCCGCTGTCCGGGAATCCCGCCGCTATTCCGTGGCCGGATGGCGACCTGATCCCGGACGGTCCGCGGCCGGCCGGCGTGAGTGCGCCGGGATTGGACGCCGCCGGCCGGTGGGCGTTTGACCGGGTGGCGCACGGTGGCCACGCGGGCCAGGTGACCCTGAGCCTGCTGGTGGTCTACCAGGGCAAACTGGTATTCGAGCGCTATGCGGACGGCGTGGACTATCGCACCCGTACCCGAACCTGGTCCGCGGCAAAATCCCTTGCCGGCACGCTGGTGGGGATCGCCGTGGGGCAGGGGAAGCTCACGCTGGACCAGCCGCTTCCCATCGCCTGGCCTCCGGACGAGCTGAACGAGCTGCATTATCGTCACCGGAGCCGCATGCCCATGGTGACGCTGGAGCCGTGGCCGCCGGTCAATCTGGCGCCGGCGCCGGACCCGCGGCGCCGCATCACGCTGCGCCACGTGCTCAACATGTCGAGCGGCCTTTACCCCTTGGACAATGAGTACGGCGGCTCCGTCGGATCAGGTCTGACCTATTTTGGCGGCTGGAACTCCGCCTATCAGGCCAGCGACCGGGGTCTGGTGCGGGAGCCCGGCACGGTGTGGGACTATGAGAACTACGACACCCTGTTGGGGATGCTGGCGCTCAAAGGCGTGATCGCCGACGACGCGGCGTACCTGGCGTATCCGCGGCGCGAGCTGTTCGACAAGATCGGGATGCGGAGCACGGTCCCGGGCGTGGACCGGTTTGGCAACTTTGTGCTGAGCAGTCAGGTGTATACCAACGCGCGCGATCTGGCTCGCCTGGGCCTGCTGTATTTGAACCGTGGGCTGTGGAATGGCCAGCGCATCCTGCCGGAGAGCTGGGTGGACTTTTCCCGGACCGCGGCGCCCGCGACGGCCCGGTTCGGCAACTTCTACGGTGGTACGTGGTGGCTGGTGCAGGACGCCCGGACCGACGTGCCCCAGGACGCTTACACCATGGCGGGCGCGCAGGGCCAGTACTCCATTGTGGTGCCATCGCACGACCTGGTCATCGTGCGCCGAGGCTTGGATCGCGGCGCGCCGGCGTTCCCCACCTGGGACCTGGTGGCTCAGGTGATCAAGGCGCTGCCGGCTGGTGCGACCGGACGGAAGCTGGTCACCACGGCAGATCACAATTAGGGGAGCCCCGGACCGGCCGCGCGGATGACGCCCCCGCCGTTCCCCCGCGCGCTGGATGCCCCAGAGGGCGGCGAGGTGGTCCTGGACGCGGCCCTGATCCAGCGCGCCGTAACCGGCTCGCGCCAAAGCCCGCGCGGCCGGGTCATTCTGCCGCTCCACCTCTCGGAAGCGGATCCCTACCAGCGCATGCTGAACGCGGTGCAGCCGGGGAGCTATATCCGGCCGCACCGGCACCGGGATCCGCCCAAAGGGGAAACGGTGATCGTCCTGCGGGGTGCGGTTCGGTTCTTCACCTTTCAGGAGGACGGTGCCATTGCCAACGGTGTGGTGCTGGCCGCCGCGGCCGGGCCGGTCGGGCTGGACGTCCGGCCCGGCGTGTACCACACGTTCGCGGCCCTGGAGCCGGACTCGGTGGTGTTTGAAGCCAAGACCGGTCCCTATGATGAACGGGTGGACAAGGACTTCGCGCCCTGGGCTCCGGCGGAAGGGAGCCCGGAAGCGCTGTCGTACCTGAAACAGCTGGTTGGCGGCTAGGTCCGCTCGGTCGGCTCCGGAGGAGCGGGGAGGCTCGCCGTGGTGGTGGTGAGTCGTTGAGCCACGTCTTCCATCTGCTGCCGCCGGAGCCGAGCCCGGCGCGGCAGCCGGAGCGCGCCCAGGGCGAACGCCGCCGTCCCCAAGGTCGCCAGCGTGCCCAGCCTGTCGAGCAGGGGAGCAATGGCTCCGCCCGCGACCGCGGAACCGATCAGCACCGCGCCGGCAGCGCCCACCAACGCCGCGCCGATGGCCACCGTGGGGTGCCTGCTGGGCCTCGGCTGCGCGCTGGAAGATAGCCGTGACCTCGTCCTCGCTGTATGGTCGCCGGTTCCCGCCGGTGTCTCGGCAAGCGCCCTCCCTGCCATGGTTGCCACCCACGGCCCCGACTCCCATAAGGCGTATGAGACCAGCTCCAGGCCGCCTACGCCGCGCACCAGGACCTGACAAGACGGCACATCGCGGAGCTGAAGAAGCCCCCGGATCAGGCTCGCACCGGTGGTTGGAATCCTGGGCGCCGCCGGTATCGGGATGGTGGCCGGCAGGGTGCTGCCATGAGCCCTCACTTGAGGCCGGAACGGCTAAAGCGTTACCCCCAAGGCGGTTGCGGCCGTGAAAAACAAAGTTGCATGCCCCTCATGCGGATTTGCATGACCCTCGTGCGGACTTGCGGCACCCTGCCGCGAACTTGCGGCGGCCTGATGCAAGTTCGCTTTCGGCAGGCGCAGATTCCCGCCGGGCCCCTGCACACTTGCATGGCCCCGCTGCGGATCTGCGCCAGGCTCCCGCGGACTTGCACGGGTCAGTCCCCAATTCGCGCGACCCTCATGCAAATCCGCGGCGGTGGCCTGCGGACTTGCGCGGGGGGCATGCGAATTCGCCGGCCCCGTCTGCGGATTGGCGGCACCCTGATGCGGATTTCCCTGAGCCGCGGGGAAATTCCCGCGCCCCACGGGGAAATTCGCGCCGGCGCAAACCAATCCGCACGCGCCGCCGGGAAATTTGCATCCGCCCCCTGCGGATGGGCGCCAGCCATCCGCCAGTCGGGCTGGGCGGCGCGCACCCCTGCGCCAGGCTGGCGCACACGCTCGTGGACCCGGCGTCCACCGGGTTCCCCGCCCGGAAAACTCCCCATGGGCGTCATCCAGGATCCTTGTGGCGTTTGCCGGTCCGTCGTAGCCCCGTGCACGTGGGATCTCGGCGCGCGGATTTCCGTTCCCGGGTCACGCAGATCGGCAGATGGTGTGTCCCTTTCCGTTCACCCTGAAGGAGGTTCACGGGGAGTTCCCGCGAAATGAGGCGAGCGGGCGCAGCACGCGGCCAAGGTTGACGGAGAGCAAACGGCGGGACCGGACCGCTTTTGCCAAATGCCGCGGCTCCAGGCAGAATCCCGCCTTGGAATTCGAGACACCATCCATGCGCAAGCCCGTGATTCTGACCCTGGACGACGATGCGAGTGTGGTCCGCGCCGTCGAACGCGATCTCCGGCGGGAGTACGGGACGGAAGGGGGCAGACCGTGAAGGCCGGCATCAGCTCCCCAGCCGTTGGCCCGGCCACGGGGGGCCCCCGGCGGCCGATCCGCCACCACCGAGCAGGGTTGCAGCGCGCCGAGTTGGGTAGCGCGGGGAATGGCTCCCCTCTGCGGCCAGCTGCCTTGGCGGCGCTGAACTCGCCACCCACGTGAAGCGGAATGATCCTGCTCAACGGCGCGCCGTCGGCGTGCAAGCCCTGGTAGGCCGACGACGGGCGCCGAGTGCCGGGTCGGCCCTCGCTACCATGTAGGATGGCCGTCGAAAGCTGGGTGAGAGGTGAGCCGACGCAGGCCGGAGCCATCCGCAGCCATCAGGTACAACTCATAGTTCTCGTCGCGGCTCGAGTCGCGGGTCGAGTGGAAGACGATCCAGCGGCCGTCCGGTGACCAAGCGGGCCCCGCGTCCGCAGCCGGATGGTCGGTGAGTCGCCGTACTCCGGAGCCGTCGGCACTCATGAGGTAGACGTCCTGGTTGCCGGTGCGATTGGAAGCGAAGACGATGGCTCTGCCGTCCGGTGACCAACTCGGTTCCATGTCCGCCCGGGCGTGGTCGGTCAAGCGGCGCGGGCCGGAGCCGTCACTGTTCATCGCGTGGATGTTGGGGCCGGGTCGCTCGCCGCGGTGGTCCCGATCTGACAGGAAGAGGATCGTCGTCCCGTCGGGGGACCACGCGGGCCGGCTATCGAACGCGGGGTGGTTGGTGAGATTGCGCAGGTCCGACCCGTCCCGGCGCATCACGTAGATGTCGCGATTGCCCTCCCGATCCGAGACCCACGCGAGACGCTCCCCGTCCGGTGACCAGGTAGGAAAGAGGTCGGCCCCGGGGTGGTCGGTGAGATTGCGAAGGTCAGTGCCGTCGGCGTTCATCACGAACATGTCGGAGTTCTGCCCCGTGGTCCTGACGAAGGCGATTCTCCGCCCGTCCGGACTCCAGTTCGCCCGGCTGCTGGATCGGCTGCCGGCAGGAGTGTGGGTCACCTGACGCACTAGCAACGTGGTCGGGTTGAGGGCGTGAACCTCGAGGCGACCGGTGCGGTCGGAGTCGAAGAGGACCTCTCGGGGCGACTGCGCTCCCGACGTGGAACCGCGCATCGCTAACTCCTGTCCCCAAGGGAGGCACGTTGCGATGGCGACGAGGAGTAATGGACGTGTCACGTGTAGTCCTCGGGAAACGGCGGCGGCCTAACGCATATTGAGAGCGTGTCCCTTACTGCTACCACGGAGGTGTCGACGTTCGCTGCCGTCACGGTCGCCCTGCCAACCAACGCAGCAGGTTAAGAACAAACCGCCGGTTGTCCGCTGCCGGTCCACCGGAAAAAAGACCGGTCTCACCAAAAAGGGCCACGCGGCCCTGTCCGATCGTCAGCACCGCACCTTGGAGCCAGCCGCCAACCGGCGTCCGCGGCGTATCTCCGGAGAAGACCGGCCGCGCGCCTGGCGTCTCTTGCGGTGTAAACGACATCGCCATTTTGGGCAGCGTCAAGAGCGGTTCAGCGCCTGGTGGCGGCTGGAAGGCCGAACCCACGAACGTGGCCACTCGGCGCACCCGCTCGTCCGGGTCGCGCCCGTCGGTGATGGCATGCGCCACCAGAACCGCGTCGGTGCCTTGGTAGCCGGCACCACCAGCGGGATCCGTAGGACCGACGACCGGTTCGCCCGCTGGCAGAGAACCGGAGCGCCAGAAGATGATGTTGCCCACTCGGGGCCGATCGGGCAGTTCGACCATCGCGTAGCCGTCATGCCAAGTGCGGACACCGAGGGCTTCTGTGAGTCGCGCTGCGTTTTGTGGACCCGGCATGTGGTCGAGAACCAGAAGGAGTGCGCCGCCGGTCCGCACCCACTCGAGCACCGCCAATACTTCATCGGGAGTCAGCGAGGCGGTCGGCCCCTGCCAGCCGCCGGGGTTGCTGATGACCAGTACCTCGAGGCCGGACAATGACGCCGCAGTAAACGCCTCCGTGATTGGCCGAACACGGTAGCCATCGTCGCGCAGCAGATCTTCCAGTCCCCGAAAGTTAGAACGCTGCGTGTTCTGGTGCGCCTGGTCGATCGCCAGTAGAGGTCCAGTTCCGCGCTCAAACGTTGGGCGGATGGAGGTCGCGCTGGGGATTTGTTGTGCGTTCCCGGCGGTAACGATGAGAGCCAAGGCTAAGATTGAAACGCGAACGGGCAAGAACCTCGTCATCATGGATCC
>DASWGV010000140.1:0-7771 GCA_036393515.1 Gemmatimonadales bacterium
TCCTGGAACGAGACGGTCCGGAAGCGGAGCGCCCCCGCGAGCCGTTCCGCCGCCGCCTGAGCATCCACCGTGACGCTCACGGGCTCAACCGCGACCTGGCGCGAGCGAAACCGGAGCGTGTTGACGCCGAGCGCGGCCGAAAGGCCGAGCAGGAGGAGCCCGACAAGCAGCAGGAGGCGTTTCATGGGAGGTATGGCCGGTCAGGCCGGCCAGGTTCGGGATGCGAAGGCTCTTTACAGCCCGGTCGCCAGGTACCGGCTCACCGTCGCCAGGGTGCGCTCGACCTCGGCATGGAGATTATAGAAATGAGGGGACAGTCGGACACCCGGCCGGTCCTCACCTCCTCGAAGCTGCGCCACGATCCGATCCTGCTGGTAGAGGGCCGTGACCAGCTTGCCAGCGTCGAGATTCCCCGGGCGGAATGACACCACGGCGCCGGTCCGAGCCGGATCCGGGTGGGTCCACACGTGAACCCCGCCGATCCCGTCCAGACCCTCGGTGAGCGCCCGGGCCAGCTCCCGCGAGCGCGCCTCGATGGTCGCCATGCCGATCTTGGTATCGAAAACGATCGCCTCCCCGAAGGCGATCATGGCCGGCTCGTCCCGCTGGCCCATGGCCTCGATGGTGCGGGACGCCCCGACCCGGCCGCCGTACAGGCTGTAGACGCTGGGCTTGAGGCGGTCCTGCGCGCCGCGGCTCACGAACAACAGGCCGGTTTCCTTGGGCCCACAGCACCACTTGTGCGCGCTGCCGGTGTAGAAGTCAGGCTGAAGCACGCTCAGGTCCACGTCCAGGACGCCGAAGGTCTGCGCTCCGTCCACCAGCGAGAGGGCCCCGCGCTCCCGTGCCAGGGCGCAAAGCTCACGGGCCGGCAGCAGGTCACCCACCGTGTTGGAGACGTGGGTGAACGCGACCACGCGGGTCGCCGAGCTGATGGCCTGGCCAAAGGCGTGCAGGTAGTAGTCCGCGCCCGGGTGCGGGTTCACCTGTTCCACCACCTTGACGGTGAATCCGAACCGTGCGGCCTTTTCCTTCCACGCCAGGTTGTTGCTGGGATGGTTGTCGGAGAAGATCACCACGTCGTCCCCGGGTCCCAGGTGGACGCCGCTGGAGACCAGGTTGTTCGCCTCGCTGGTATTCCGCGCCAGGACGATCTCTTCCGGCGTCACCCGGAGAAACGCCGCCAGCCGCTGGCGGGTGATCTCGCGCTCGTCCTGGAGTTTGACCTTGGTGGCCGGCGATGGGTCGCGGTCCAGCCGCCTGGTGCGATCCTGGAGCACGTCCAATACGGGCGTGGGCGCGGGACAGAGGTTGGCCGCGTTCATGAACGCCAGGTCCTCCGGGAGCGTGAACTGCGCCCGGACCTCCTGCCAGTACCGCTCGTCGGGGCTGGGCGGCGTGGGCCCGAGCGGCGGCGCAGCCGGCCGGCGCGCGGCCTGGTGGACACTCGGCTCGGTCAGCAGCGCCGCGGGCGCGCCCAGCGCCAGCAGCCGGGTGAACGCTCGGCGATCGAGGCTCATGACAGCGCTCCTTCGGCCTTGTTTTCCACCTGTTCATGGAGCGTGGACAGCTCGACGATCTTGAGCTTCCGCACGCCCGCGGGTAATCGCACGGTCACCGTCTGTCCCGGCTTGCCGTCGAGCAGACCCCGACCGAGCGGCGAGGACACCGAGACGTGGCCGCTGTCCATGTCCATGGCGTCGGGAATCACCAGCTCGAACGTCTCGCGCTGCTTGGTCCCGGTATCGAGGACCACCACCCTCGAGCCCAGGCCCACTCGATCGCGCGGCACCTTGGACAGGTCAATCTGGGAGAGCTTGGACAGCCGAGAGCGCAGTTGGTTCAACCGCGCATGCACGAACTGCTGCCGCTCGAGCGCGGCGTGATAGTCCCCGTTCTCGCGCAGGTCGCCCTGCTGAATGGCCTTCTTCAGCGCCTCCGGCAGCACCACGTTCAACTCGTGGTTCAACTGCTCCACCTCGGCCGTGAGTTTCTGGCGGATTTGCTCGATCATGGGTTCAATCCTAAGGCCGGGTTGGACCGGGCGCCAGAAGAGGCGTGGCCCGTCATCGCCGTCATCTACCGTCCCACCCGCACCACCCTCCCCGGCCTCGCCGCCGTCCGCTCGCCGTCCCGCAGCACCCACTCCCCGTTCACCATCACGTGGGAGATTCCGACGGGGTATTGCAGCGGTTTCTCGAACGTCGCGCGATCGGCCACGCGGTCGGGATCGAAGGCCACGAGATCGGCGAAGGCGCCGGGCGCGATGACGCCGCGATCCGGGATGCGCACCCGCCCCGCCGGCGCGGCGGTCATCTTGTGAATCGCGGCTTCCAGCGACAAGACGTGGCGGTCCCGGCAGAAGACGCCCAGGACGCGCGGAAAGGTCCCGAAGTTTCGGGGGTGGGGCGCTCCCCCGCCCAACGGGCCGTCGACCGCCAGGGCGGATCCATCGGAGCAGATCAGGCTCGCCGCATGGGCAATGAACCGGCCGACGTTCTCTTCACTCATGCCGAACCCGATCATCCCGGCCCGGTTCCGGTCACCGCGCACCATCTGGAGGAACAGCTCGTACGGCTCGACGTCCCGCTCCGTCGCCAGTTGACCGAGCCGCCGGCCGCGGGCCCAGGCCAGCGAGTCGGCAACCGTGTTGCTGATCTGCACGGCGTCCCACGAGCCGAGCTGCTCGACCTTGTCGCGCACGGCGGCCTCGATCCGTGGGGCGATCCCCGAATCGTCCAGGCGGCCGAGCAGGGCGTCGGCGCCGCCGTCCCGCGCCCAGACCGGCAACATGTTGGAGAGCCCGGTGCTGTAGGCGACATAGGGATAGACGTCAAAGGTGATATCGCGCCCCGCCGCCCGAGCGGCCTCGATGAGACGCAGCACCACGCCCGCCTTGTCCCAGTTCCGCTGTCCCTGGGCCTTGAGATGCGACAGGTGCACCGCCGCGCCCGCGCGGCGGCCGACGTTCAATGCCTCTTCCACGGCGGCGAGGAGCTGATCGTCTTCGTTCCGCAGGTGGCTGGCGTAGGGCAGGCCGGTTCCGGCGAGCGGGCGCGACAGCGCCGCCAGTTCGTCGAGATCGGCGAAGGCCCCCGGCAAGTATTCCAGGCCGCTGGACAGGCCGCACGCGCCGGCGCGCAAGGCCTCCTGCACCAGCGCCGCCATGCGGCGCCGTTCGGCTTCGGTGGCGGGCCGGCCCGATTCACCCACCACCATACCCCGCACGGTACCGTGCCCCACCATGCTCGCCACATTCACCGCGGCCGGCGAGCGCTCGAGCCGGGCAAAGAACCCGGGCAGGTCGCGGAACCCGATTTCCACCCCGTAGCGCGCGCGGTACTGGTCGCGGGTCTCCCGGGCTCGCTCCTCGGCCCACGGCCCGACGGAGCTGCCGTCCGCACCGGTGACCTCGGTGGTAACGCCCTGGCGGATCTTGCTCTCGGCCCGCGGGTCCACCAATAGGCCGAGGTCGGAGTGCGAGTGGATGTCAATGAAGCCGGGAGCCAGAGCCAGACCGTGAAGGTCGAGGACCTGCGCCCCGGTCGGGGACAGGTTGGGCCCGACCGCCTCGATCCGGTCCGCGGCCACGGCCACATCACCCTCGATCGGCGGGCTTCCGGTCCCGTCGTAGATGAGGGGGCCGCGGAGGATCCAGGTCGCCGGACGGCGCCGGGGCCGGGGCGATACGACCGGCAGACCGAACGCGGTCACAGCACCCGTGCCACCCATGGCGCCCGCGGCGCCGGCCGCCAGGGCCAGGAATCGCCGGCGGTTCATGATTCAGGCATCGTTGCCGTCCCGGGAACAGGGCGTAACTTGAGTCCGCTCAAACGGTAGCACGCTCGTGGACTGCCGGGCAAACAGCACTCTGGAGAAGGGAAACGGGGATGAGCAGCAACGTGACGTTTTTTCGCTGGGACGACATGCCCAAGGAACGGGTGAACGACCACCTCGACCGGCGGCTCATCACGGGCGAGCGCGTGATGCTGGCCCACGTCTATCTGAAGAAGGGCTGTGTCGTGCCCCGCCATGCGCATGAAAACGAGCAGCTGACGTATGTCCTGGACGGGGCGCTCAAGTTCTGGATCGGCGACGATGAGGAGGAAGGTCCGGTGATCCGCTCGGGCGAGGTGCTCCACATCCCCTCCAACGTCCCGCACAAGGCGGAAGCGTTGGAGGACACGCTGGACGTGGACGTGTTCTGCCCGCCGCGGGAGGACTGGATCAACAAGACGGACGCCTACCTGCGGCGGTAGGGCGGCGCGTCTCTTCCGCCCCTTCCACACTTGCCTGTAGATTATCGCGCAGACCCCCGCCTGGCGCATCGGCCTGAACCAAGGAGCATCCGTGGCTCACCAGATCCAGGAAGCCGAGTGGATATGGCGTGACGGGGAGTTCATTCCCTGGCACGACGCGAAGGTGCACATCCTGAGCGCCGCGGTGGCGTTCGGATCGTCGGTATTTGAAGGCATTCGCTGCTACTCGACGCCGGACGGCCCCGCGGTGTTCCGGCTACCCGACCACCTGCGCCGACTCCACGATTCCTGCCGCGTCTACCGCATTCCCCTGGAGTACAGCATACCCGAGCTGGTGGAGGCCGCCGTCGCCACGGTGGCGCGCAATGGCCTGGACTCGTGCTACGTCCGGCCCACCGTCCTCCGCGGCTACGGGACGGTCGGCATGAACGCGATGGGCGGGCCGGTGGAGGCGTACATCCCGTGTTATCCGTGGGGCGCCTACCTGGGCGAAGAGGGCCTGAAGAACGGCATTGACGTGTGCGTATCGAGCTGGCAGCGGCCTGAGCCGAACACCGTCCCCACCATGGCCAAGTCCGCGGGCCACTACAACAACAGCCAGCTGGTCAAGATGGAGGCGGTGCTCGACGGCTACGCCGAGGCCATCGTGTTGAGCACGGGCGGCCTGGTGAGTGAAGGCAGTGGCGAGAACGTGTTTGTGGTCTATCGCGGAACCTTGCTGGCGCCGGCGGTGGATGGGACCTGGCTGTTCGGCATCACGCGCGATTCGGTCTTTACCATTGCCCGCGACCTGGACATCCCGGTGCGGGAGCAGGCCGTCCCGCGAGAGATGCTGTACTCGGCCGACGAGGTCTTCGTGTGTGGCACCGCGGCCGAGGTGACGCCCGTTAAGAGCGTGGACAAGATCCCCGTGGGCCAGGGGCGGGTGGGGCCGATCACCCGGCGGATTCAGTCGCGCTTCATGGACATCGTGCACGGCAAAGCGGCGGACGCCCACGGTTGGCTCACCCGGGTCCCGCAGCCGGCGGCGGCGGCGCGGGCGTGACGCCCCCCGCGTACGGAGTGCGCCTGCCCCCGGGTTGGAACCGGTCGCTGGCCGTGGCCCTGGTGGTCTCCCTGGTGGTCGCCGGGGAGGTCCCCGCGCAGGACAAATGGACGGCCGAGCTGGCGATGCGGGTCAAGAACGTCGGCGCGGTGGCGGTCTCGCCGGACGCGCAACGCGTCGCGTTCCAGGTGGGTGTGGCGGTGATGGAAGGCGAGAAGAGCGAGTGGCTCACGCAGGTGCACGTGGCCAATGCGGACGGATCAGGCGGGTTCCAGCTCACCCACGGCGACAAGTCTGCCACCCAGCCAGCCTGGTCGCCCGACGGGCGTTGGATCGCCTTCCTGTCGTCGCGCTCGGGCACCGCCAATGTGTGGTGGATTCGCGTGGACGGTGGCGAGGCCGAGCCGCTCACGGAAGAGAAGGGCGACGTCAGCGCGTTCCAATGGTCGCCCGACGGCAAGATGATCGCGTTCCTGATGCGGGATCCCAAGACGGAGGACGAGCAGCGGGCTGATAAAGAAAAGCGGGACGCGCGCGTGATGGACGAGAATGTCAAGTTGTCCCGCCTGTACGTCATCAGTGTCGCGCCGGACTCGCTGGGCAAGCGCACGCCCCGGCGCCTCGCGGCGGAAAACCGGAACGTGGGGGGTCCGTTTGGCGGGGGCGACTTGAGCTGGGCGCCCGACGGCTCGGCCATCGCATTTACCCACACGCGCTCGCCCACCCCCAACGACTGGACCAGCGCCGACCTGGCCGTGGTGCACGTCGCCACCGGTGCCGTGCGGCCGCTCGCCGCGACGGCGGCCGCCGAGTCGGATCCCTGGTTCTCGCCGGACGGGAAGTGGATCGCGTTTTCGGCCAGTGACGACCCCCCGACGTGGGGCTTCACCACACGGGTGCAGGTCGTGGCCACGGATGGCGGCCAGCCGAAGGCTCTGGCGGAGACCTTCGACCGGCAGCCGGATCTGCTGGGCTGGTCCGCGGACGGGAGGGTGGTGTATGTCGCGGAGGCGCGGCGCACGGTGAATCATCTGGCGGCGCTGCCGGTGGACGGCCAGCCCGCGACGGACGTCTCGCTGCCGGACGTCATGGTTGGGGCACCGGCGCTCAACCGGGGAGCGACCCACGTGGGGTTCGTGACCCAGGCGCCGGATCGCGCACCGGAAGTGGCGATCAGCTCTCTAAGGGGGTTCCGTCCGTCGCAGGTGAGCAAGGTCCAGGATCTTCCCGCGGCGCCGCTCGGTCGCACCGAGGTGGTGCGGTGGCGTGCCCCGGACGGGCAGGAAATCGAAGGGCTGCTCACCTACCCGGTGAACTACCAGGTGGGGACCCGGGTGCCGTTGCTGGTGATTGTGCACGGTGGTCCCACCGGCGTGTTCACCCTGGGGTTCATCGCGCGGACCGGCGCGTATCCCGTCGCCGCCTTCGCGGCGGACGGCTACGCCGTGCTGCGCTGCAACGTGCGCGGCTCGTCGGGCTACGGACGGGACTTCCGGTACGCCAACTACCAGGATTGGGGCGGCGGCGATTACCAGGACATCATGGCCGGTGTGGACGCGATGATTCAGGCCGGCATCGCCGACTCCGAACGCCTCGGCGTCATGGGCTGGAGTTACGGCGGGTACATGACGTCCTGGATCATCACCCAGACCAAGCGATTCCGGGCCGCTTCCGTCGGGGCAGGGGTCACCAACCTGATGTCGTTCACCGGAACGGCGGACATCCCTGGATTCATCCCGGACTATTTCGGCGGCGAGTACTGGGACGTGTCCGATCGGTGGACCGCGCACTCGGCCATGTTCAACATCAAAGGGGTGAGCACGCCCACCTTGATCCAGCATGGGGAGCAGGACCTCCGGGTGCCCATCTCTCAGGGGTACGAGCTGTACAACGCGCTCAAGCGCCAGGGCGTGCCCACCAGGATGATTGTCTATCCCCGGCAGCCGCACGGGATTCAGGAGCCCCAGCTCCAGCTCGACTCCATGAAGCGGAACCTGGAGTGGTTTGAGCAATGGGTGTTGGGGCGGCGGGTGTCGCGGGCGGGGGAGGGGACGCCGTAACCGCGGACCTCGCGCTGGTTGCCCGCGCCGGGCGCCACGGTCCCCGCACGGCCATCGTGGCCCGTGAGGGGACTTTTTCCTATCATGATCTGCTCGATGCGTCGCACCGGGTTGCTTCGTCCCTGCTCGCAGCCACCGGAGCGGCTGACGGCGCGGACCTCGCGGAAGCCCGGGTGGCGTATCTGGGGCCTCCCGGATGGCACTACGTGGTCTCACAGTGGGCCATCTGGCGGGCGGGCGGGATCGCGGTACCCCTGGCGGTGTCGCACCCGCCGCCCGAGCTGGACTACGCCGTGGTCGATGCGCAGGCTGGGACCATCCTTACTCATCCGGAGTTCCGCGAACGGCTCGAACCCATCGCGCGGGCGCGGGGCGCGCGGCTGGTCGTCACCTCCGACGCGCTGAGG
>DASWGV010000141.1:0-5027 GCA_036393515.1 Gemmatimonadales bacterium
CACGTTCCTCTGGTACTCCATGGAGTACATCCGCGGCCAGACCCTGGCCGACCTGCTCCGCGAATCGGGACCGCTCAGTCTGGAGCGCACCGTGGGCATCGCCGAACAGGTGGCGGGCGCCCTGGACTACGCCCATCGCCATGGCGTGGCCCACGGCGATCTCAAGCCGGCCAACATCCTGTTCGATGACCGCTGGGTGAGAGTCAGCGATTTCGCCATTCTCGACGCCTTCGGCCGGCACCCGGCGTCGGGCGCGGCGGGTCCGTTGGTGCGCATGCCCGAGTATATGGCGCCCGAGCAGTTCTACGCTCGCACGCCCGGCGCCGGCGCGGACCAGTACTCCCTCGCCATTATCGTCTACCAGTGTCTCACCGGCACGCTGCCCTTCATCGGCGATTCCTTCGAGGAGGTGGCGCGCCGCCAGGCAAACGACCGCCCCGCCCCGCTGTCGGATGTCCGGCGGGACATCCCGGTAGGGGTGGCGGAAACGGTGGGCCGAGCCCTCAGTAAACGCCCCGCCGAACGCTACTCCAGTGTGCTGGAGTTCGTGACCGCCCTCGGTGCCGGAGCCACCGCGCCGCCAGCCCCGGCACCCGCCGTCGCACCCGTCCGGCGGGCGACTCCCGGGCCGCGCGCCGCCTCGCACCCGGTACTGGTGGTGGACCCCGAGCCCACCGGTCGCCGGCGCGTGTGGCTGTCCCTGTTCACCCTCGTCGCGCTCGCCGGCCTCGGCGCGGCCTACCTGATCAGCCAGCGGAGCGGGCCCGCCCCACTGGACCAGATCAATCTCGAGCCGTCCTACGTCCCCGCTCCGGAAGCCGCCCGGCCGGGCCCGCAGCCCGCCAGCCAGCCCGACCAGCCACGAGGCCCGCGCCCCGTGGTTTCCCGCGGCGATCCCGCATCGACGGGACCAACGGGCGCTAGGGCCGCGCCACGGCTGGAAACCGCACGCTCGCCCGTAAGCCCAGCGCCGCCACCGCCTCAACCGGGCATGCTGGTCGTCAACGCGTCCCCCTGGGGACAGCTGTACGTGGACAATCGGCTGGTGGGGAATACTCCAAGGGGCAACCTCTCCGTCACGGCGGGGCAGCACCTCGTGCGCGTGCAACGCGAAGGGTTCGAGACTTTTGAGCGCACCGTCACCGTCGCGCCTGGCGAGACCATTCGACTCACCGATATCGTGCTGCGGCCCAAGTCGCAATGAGACGGGGCCGGGCCCTGGCCGCGGCGGTCGGTGTGCTCGCCCTCGGCCCGGTCACGCTCACGGCGCAGCAGGGCCCCGAGCTCGTCGCCCGCGGCATCCGCGCCTACAACGACGTTGACGCCGACGCGGCCACAGGGTTCCTGCGGCGTTGGTTCGCTTCCGCCGAAGCCTCGGGCGCCACCCTCGAGGATCGCCGACAAGCACTGGTCTACCTCGGCGCGGCGGAAGTGCTGCGCGACAACGGCGACTCGGGTAGCGCCGCCTTTGAGCGGGTGGTGAAGCTGGATCCGCGTTACCGCATCGACGAGCTGCTCTTCGCCCCCGAAGTCACCACGCTGTTCGGGGCCGTGCGCCAGCGCACCAAGGCCGTGGCCGTTCAGGTACCCCCGCTAACCACCCTTGGCGCCGACGGCGCGTACTACACCGCGCGGTTGTTCGCCAGCTCGACCCACTTTATCCAGGTCCAGGTGCGGCGCCCGGACGGACCGGTGGCTCGCGTGGTCTACGACGGACCCATCGGCGACAGCCTTGATCTCCGTTGGGACGGACGTGACTCCACCGGGTCCACCGTACCCTCCGGGTCGTACTACGTGGAGGTCCGATCCGGCGCTTTCCGGAACCTGGCGACCCGCGTGCTCCAACTGCCCCTGGAGATCACCACGCAGCGCACGGATACCCTGGCCCACCCGGCTCCTCCACCTGACTCGCTTCGTCTGCCCGAGCGACGGGCCTCTGGGCCGGGAGTCGAAGCGCTCGCGGGCGGTGTCCTGGCCGGGCTCGCGGCGGCGGTCCTCCCCATGCTGCTCGCACCGGATGCCAACCTTGAAGCCGCGCGCTACGCGGTGGCCGCCCTGGCCGGTGGGGCCGGAATCCTCGGCTTCGCCCGCGAGTTCCCGGGCAGCATGATCGCCGGAAATCGCCTGGCCAACGAACAGCGGGATCAGGGTTGGCAGGAGTTGGTCGCTGTAGTCGCCGCCGAGAACCGGACCCGCCGGGCGGCCGCCCGCATGGTCCTGCATACCGGTGAGCCCATCGTGGCGGATCTCACCGGCCGGTGAAGCGCGTCGCCATCGCCACCGTGGTCGCCGTGCTTGGCGCCGGCGCCGCAGTCCCCGGCCGCGCACCAGCCCAGGCTCCGCCGGGCGCCGGAGTGAGCGCCGGGGCCAGCGCCGTTTGGGAAGAGTCCACCGTGGGTACCGCTGTTATCCGGCGCACCGGCGTACTGCTGGACGGCCGCGCCCGCGCCTCGGTCTGGCGCCTTGACCTCGACCTCGGTTACCGGCAAGGAAGTCTCTCGGCAGCGTCGGTCGCGAACCAACGTACGCTGGTGGAAGGCGACGCCATGCTGGGTGTTCGCCTGACTCGATGGATCAAGCTCGAAGGAGGTCCACGCGTCCGAGCCTACGTGACGCCAACGGCGACGGAGCGGTGGCTCATGTGGGAGGGTCGGGCCCGCCTGGCCGCGCACGTGCGGGGTCCGTCGGTTCAGAGCTACGTCGTGCTCGCCCGCGCCTTCAGCGCCAACCTCCGCCCGGCCCTTCCGTTTGGGCAGGCCCAGTCCGGCGAAGCCGGGATCTCCGTCCGGCTCGGCAGGTCCCCGCTCTGGTCACAGGTCGGTTACTGGATCAGTCAGGCCAGCGTCTCGGGGGGCCAGCGCGTGGAGACACTGCAAGGCTTGTCAGTGAAGTTCGTTCTGAGCCAGAAATAGCGCACAGAATAAAAAAAAGGCGGCCGGCACCCCGCTGGTTGCGAAGACACCGGCCGCCTACGCACTGGCTACCCGGAGCCAGGGGATTGACTCCCGCTGTTCTCCTTCCCGCTGCCGCCGCATGGACTGGTTCGTCCGCGGTAAGGCAGACGGGAGCTCCGGCTTCCATCCCCAAGCGGCTAGGCCTTAGCCGCAAGGTTCACCAGCGCGGGCGCTGCGAGTCGGATCGGGTCGCGGACCGACCCTTCGCACTGCACACCGAGGCGCCACATCGGCGTGGACGAGGCAACGCGACTGGCCTCGCCAGCCCGGGACAACGTAGCTACCCGGATCGTCGAACGCCTGAGCCCTTGTTTCTCGGCGCCCTCCCCGGAAATCCTGCCCGGACTCGCCACGCAAGGCGTGGTCAAGACTGCCTGTCCCGACCCTTCCCAAGCGCGGCGAATGGCGAATATACGGTGGGCAAAAAAGCGCGCAAGCGCCGATGTTTCTTCGGGTTACGACCTCTTGTGTGTATGCAATGTGGACGGCTAAGTATCGTTGATGGGATGAGTTTGGAAGCTTCTCCACGCCGTTGTGGACTTGTGCATAGCTGCGTGCACAGGAGAGGTTGAGGAGTTGCTAGTTTTCCTGACCGATCTCCTCGTATATGTAGGGTTCGCCCGGCGCTACGGGGAGAAACAGAAACCCGCCAGCGGACGTGGCCGCCCAGGCCGCGACCAGGCTGGTGGATACCGGCGGCGTCGCATGCCCCAGAAGCGCGCCGAGCCAGCGCCTCAAGTGCCGCAGCTCCGGCGCGCGGCGCGAAAGCACCGATAGCACCGCTCCCACTCCTTGGGTGGCCCTCAGAAAATGGGCAATCGCATGCACCCGCTGGACAAAGGTGTACGCGCGCACCCCGGGCTCGTCGTACAGCAACGACCCCTCATAAGGGTCGGCCGGCGGCGCATCCATCCTCGGGCCCATGTAAACGAACACCCGCCGACCATCGTGTCGCCGCTCCACCACGGCCGCGGCCGTCTCGCCGCCCAGTCGGGCGGCGTGGATCAGGTCGGCGTCATTGAGGATGCCCACGGTGACAGTCCACTCCAGCGCCGCCAACGCGGTGTGGAGCGGGCAGCCCACTTCGTCGTCGTAGGCCACCAGGCGCGGCGCCTCGCCAGCCCGGAGGAAGAAGTGCCCGAGCGCGCCGGCGCGATCGCCAAACGTGACCGTACTGCGGGGAACCGCGGGGGCCGTCACCTGGTGAAGATACCGGGCTATCGCACCAGGGTCGAGCGCCGAGAGCGATGGCCCGCTTGCTCGCCGCTGCGCCCCTCGCGATTGTTCCCTGCATGTCCACGAGGTCATCGGCTGTCCCCAGTCTCGTGCTCACCGCGGCGTTCGGCCTGACGCTCCAGGGAGGATCCCTGACGGGGCGCTGGGTGGGCATGCACCTGGGCCAACCGCTTCACCTGGAGTTCTACGGCGATACCATGTTGGTGATCAACGACCAGCACGCGCTGGACTTTCGCGTGACGCCCGAGTCCTTGATTGCACTTGGGGACACGACGGTTGAGGTCCGCTACTGGTTCGCCCTGGGCCGACTGCTGCTCGAAACGCCGGGCGGCGCCGTGATCACCATGGCCGCGCAGAACGCCCTCGCTCGCCCGCTCACCGGTCGCTGGCTGGGTGAGCTCGGCACCGCGGACGGGGCTCAGGCGGAGCTTCGCATTGCCGCCAACGGCGTAGCCCGCTGGCGCCGGACGCCCAGTGGGTCCTGGTCGGAGGGCGAGTGGGAGCGCCAGACCCGGATCATTTCTTTCACCTGGGCCGCGGATTCCACCGACTGGATTGGACACTACGACGTGGACGGCAACGCCGTCGTGTTCGAGCGCACCGTGGCGGACAGCCGGCCGACCATTTTTGTGAGAGTCTTTCGGCCATGAGAGGAGACGGACGGGGACGTACTAGACGTACGGGGTGACCAACAGGAGGGTCCGGGGTGTCGCCCAGGACTCCCCGTTCCGTCCACCCGTACGTCTGGTACGTCCCCGTCCGTCTCCTCTCATGGCCGAAAGACTCTCACAAAAATGGTCGGCCGGCTGTCCGCCACGGTGCGCTCGAACACGACGG
>DASWGV010000142.1:0-3298 GCA_036393515.1 Gemmatimonadales bacterium
ATCTTCAACGCGAACGGCGAAGTCGTGGCGGTGCATCGAGCCGGGCTGCGCGAGGCGGCGGGTCTGGGATTCGCCGTGCCGATCCGGGCGGTTCTGCCGCTCTTGCCGGCGGGCGCCAAGGCCGAGCTGGGCCTCAACTGATCGGTGCCCGACCTCCCGCCGCCCGTGGTGCACGCCGCGGCGCCGCTTCGGATTGATCTCGCCGGAAGCGGCGGACTTCCGGCCCTGGCCCTGGGGCAGCCTGCGACCGCACTTACCGTAACGCTGGCCCTCGCTGCGCGGGTTGAGATTCGACTCGGCGGGCGGACCATCCGGTTGGGTGTCGCCGAGCCCGAGCAGCACGTGACGCTTGCCTCGATATCCGAGCTGTCTTACGACGGCCTGCTGGACCAGCACAAGGCCGCTCTCAACATGCTCCCGGTCACGGGCGGTCTCGAGATGCTGACGCGGGGTGACGCACCGGACGCCGCCGGCCTGGGATCCCGAGCCGCCATCAACCTGGCCATACTCGCGGCACTGGCCCGCTGCCGGCGAGAGGTCTATGACAGCGCGGAGCTGGCGGGGCTCGCGGTTTCCCTCCAGGAGACGGAGCTGGGGCGCTCCTCGGTCCGCCTGGATACGTGGGCCGTGGCACTCGGCGGTCCGCGCGTGCTCGCGACCGACGGAGGCGGCGTGACGGCTCGGCCCGCCGCGGCCGCGGAGCGAGGGGCCGAGCTGGAGAAGCGGGTAGTCCTGGTGCCGTTGGATCGGAGCCGCGCGGGCGGGATCCGGCAGCACGCGGTGGTAGAGCGCCTGGCTACCGGCGATCGCGCCACGGCGGACGCCGTGAGCGTACTGGAGGATTCGGTGTTGCCGGCGGCCGATGCGCTGGAGGCGGGGGATTGGGGCGGCCTGGTAGGGATCTTCCAGCAAGTCTGGCCCGCGCAATTGCAGCTCGATCCCGTGCTCGCGGCCGCCCCGGCCCGGGGCCTTCAAGACCGATTACGCGGCGCGGGCGCTCTGGCCTGGAAGGTCACGTCCGGGGGGCGAGGCGGGACGCTGGTGGTACTCTGTGATCCGGATCAACGGGTCGCCGTGGCCGGAGCCGCGCGGGACGCGGGCTGTGTGGTTCTGGCGGCCGCGCCGGGCGCGGGCGTGCGGGTCTGGGAGGAGGACGCCGCCGCATGAAGGTGATCGTGGTGCTTCACCGGCCACTCGACCTGGTCAACATCGCCGGCGTCGTCCGCGTCATGAAGAACTTCGAGTTGGACGCGCTGCGTCTGGTGGCGCCGGCCGAGTTCGATGCCTACCGGATCGAAGGCATCGCGCACCAGACCGGCGACGTGTTGCGGCGGACGCGCGTGTACGGGGACCTGGACGCCGCCTTGGCCGACTGCCGCCACGTGGTGGGCTTCACCGCGCGCGGGCGGGCTGCCAAGGGCAACGTCGAGCGACCTCGCGAGGCCGCGGCGGTGCTGGTCGCTACACCGGCCCTGTCACCGGCCGCGCTGCTGTTCGGCCCGGAAGACAAGGGCCTTTCCAACGCGGACCTCGACCGCTGTCATCGCGTCGTCACGGTGCCCACCAATCCCCGCTACGCGTCGCTGAATCTGGCGCAGGCGGTGGCCGTAATGGCCTACGAGTTGTTGCTGGCCCGCGGCGCCGCGCCCGCCAAGCGCCCGCGACGGACCGCGCCGCCCGCACCACAGGAGCAGATGGAGCGCCTGTTCACGGATGCGGAGCAGGCGCTGGCCGCCATCGAGTTCTTCAAGACCCGCAGTCCGGTGGCCGTGATGCGCACGGTGCGGAGTATCCTGCACCGTACGCCGCTGGATCTGCGTGAGGTGAAGCTGGCGCGGGCCATGTGCATCGAGGTGCGGCGCTACCTGGAGCGGACCGGCCGCTCCCCCAACGCCGGCCTGATCGAACGATGATCGGCGCGGTTGTGTTGCACGGGCGGGTGAGTATTTTATGCTGGCGACCGCATGTGAACATTTTCACGAAGTCCCAAAGTCCGCGGTTGCGCCAACAGTCTCCGGTGTTCGCGCCCGACCCTCTCTCCGCAGGGGGATCCCACCTGCGGCATGGAGCGAACCGCATGCCCGGCGAGCGTGAGGAATGACCGCAAGGGTGAAACTGATTCCGGTCGGCGTTCTCCTCATCGGTGTCGTGGTTGCTGCCGCTCTGTTCAAGCCCCCGGGCGCGCCCCGGGCGCAGCAACCCCAGCTCACGGCCTTCGTGGCCCCGGCCATCACGGATACGGCGGCCCTCCCCGGCCCGCGCCAGCCGGTTTTCTACCGTCACGACGTCCACGCCGGCCAGTATCAGATGGATTGCCGGTACTGCCACTTCGCCGCAGAGGTGAGTCAGCATCCGGGACTTCCCACGCTTTCCACCTGCATGGGCTGTCATCTTCTGGCGGGCGCCGCGCTGCCGGAAGTCCAGAAAGTTCGGGAAGCCTACGGCAGTGGGCAGCCCATCGAATGGATCAAGGTGCACCGCCTGCCCCAGTTCGTGCAGTTCCCGCACATGAGCCACGTGCGGGCCAACGTGGCCTGCCAGACCTGCCACGGTCCTATCGAGACGATGCCGCAGGTCTATCAGTACTCGTCGCTGAAGATGGGGTGGTGCCTGGACTGCCATAAGCAGCGATCGGTGAGTACGGACTGTACGGTGTGTCACTACTGAGGGCTGACGAATGAGCTCCATGGAGGGCAGGAACGGCCTTACCGCCACGGCGCCTGAGACCCTCGCGGACGCGGATCCCGGCCTCACCCGCCGCCGCTTCCTCAAGGTGCTCGGCGCCGCCGGTGGCGGAACGGTCGCCCTGGCCGGCTGCGCGGGCGAGCCCGAGCATCTGATTCCCTACCTGGTGCCCCCGGACGACCAGATTCCCGGCATCCCCACCTGGTACGCCACCACCTGCCGCGAATGCCCCGCTGGCTGCGGGCTGCACGTGAAAGTGCGCGAGGGCCGGGCCATCAAGCTGGAGGGCAACCCGGACCATCCGGTGAACGCTGGCAAGCTGTGCGCCCGCGGCCAGGCGGGACTCCAGGGGCTGTACAACCCGGACCGGGTGCGCGGTCCCCTGGTGCGTGGCGCGGACGGGAGCTTCCAGTCGGTCACCTGGGAGGATGCGCTGGCCCGTTTGGCCGAGCGCCTGGGCGGCGTGCAGGGCGCGCAAGTCTGGTTCGTCACCGGCGCGGAAACCGGCGCGTTCGATCAGCTGGTGGACCAATGGTTGGGCGCGCTGGGCTCCACCGGGCGCGTGGTGCACGAGCCCTTTGGCTACGAGGCGCTGCGCCATGCCGCCCGCGAC
>DASWGV010000143.1:0-2567 GCA_036393515.1 Gemmatimonadales bacterium
TGTCCTCGGACGGCGAGAAGATTCACACCGGGAAGGCCACGGTGAAAGGCGCCAAGGTGACGGCGCAGATCGTCCGGCACGGCAAGGGCGACAAGATCATCGTGTTTCGGTTCAAACGGCGGAAGAACGTGCGGCGGAAGACCGGGCACCGGCAGGGGTTCACCGAGATCAAGATTACGGACGTGAAGGCGGGCTAATGGCTCACAAAAAGGGCGTCGGCTCCTCCCGCAACGGGCGGGACTCCAATCCGCAGTTCCTGGGGGTCAAGCGGTTTGGCGGGCAGTTCGTGCGGGCCGGCAACATCCTGGTTCGCCAGCGCGGCACCAAGTTTCATCCCGGCAAGAACGTGCGGCGGGCCACGGACGACACCCTGTTCAGCGTGGTGGACGGGGTCGTCCGGTTCGAGCACAAGGACAAGAAGCGGCTGAAGGTTAGCGTGGTGCCGGTGGTGGTGGCGGGAGCGGCGTAACGTTCGGGCGGCGGCCGGCGACGACGGCCCAGGACAGGCGACGGTTGGAAGGCGATCCCAGGGGGTCGCCTTTCTTGTTTCCTGCTGCGGCGCATTGGTCCATTCGGCGCTCGAATGGTGACCGGAGAAGGGTCGCGACGTGGTAACGTGAGTTCCGATGTGGCCTTGGTCATTCGGCCGAGGAACCGTCACAGCGCACGGCCGGGAGCTCGTCATCTGCCTGGGCGACCTGATCGGAAGCCCGCTCGGCAACGAGAAGCGCGGGGGGGGTACGCATCCCGTTTGTATCCCAGCAGTATTACATTACCTGGTAGCATGGCAAGGAGAGTGGCGTGCCTCGACAAATCAGCCTGCGCCTTCCAGATGAGTTGGCCCGCCGGCTGGACCGACTCGCTGCCAAGCGGCGGATGGATCGCTCCCTGGTGGTGCGGGAGGCCATACAGGCCTACCTGGTGGACGGTGGGGCGGGAGCCGGGCGCCCCCTCGACCGCGTCCGAGACCTCGCGGGGTCATTGCGGGGCGGGCCGCCGGATCTGGCAGCCGGGCATCGGGAATATCTGAGGCAACGCCTGGCCGGTGGCTGAGCGGGCCCTACTGGACACCGGTGCAATCGTCGCGTTGCTCCACGCGGACGATCAGGCACACGGTCCGGTGATGAACGCACTCGAAGGCTTCCGGGGTACGCTGCTCACGTCGGAGGCCGTGTTGACCGAGTCGGTCTACCTCCTTAGCCGAGTGCGGGGCGGCCCGGACGCGTGTCTAGAGTTTTTTATCCGCGGGGCTGCGGTGTTGGTGCCCTCCTCCCGGCAGTCGCTGGTCCGCTGCAAGGCGCTAATGGAGCAATACGCCGACATCCCCATGGATCTTGCCGACGCCACGCTGACCGCCTTAGCCGAGGAGATGACAACGCGGGTGATTTACACGCTGGATCGCCGCGGCTTCTCAGCGTATCGCACCGCCGCGGGGAAGGGATTGGAGATTCGTCCGTGAAGGGGAACGGCAAGGGTGAACAGATCATTGTGTTCCGGTTCAAGCGGCGGAAGAATGTGCGACACATGGCGGTGGGGGACAGGGCCACGAACTAGACGGACCCCACGGACGGGGACGGCTGGAGGTGGACAGGGCGTACAAGACGATCGCCTCGGTCGCATTTTCCCTTCCTGTTGCTCCCGCGGAGAATTGGTCCCTTAGGCGTAGCAAATGGTGACCGGACTGGGGTCAGGACCGCCTATCCTGGGTCCCGATGCCGCCTTGCTCACTCGGCCCAGGAGCGGTCATACTATGGCCATGCCAGATACGGCGCGCCGGTACACCGTCCAGGACGTGCTCGCCTTCCCGAAAGACGGGAATCGGTACGAGCTGGTGGACGGGGAGTTGCTGGTGACCCCTGCTCCTCGGCCGGTTCATCAGATCGTGGTGGACGAAATGGGCGACCGCCTGAGGGCCTACATGAAGGGTTACCCGGGAGTGGCCCGCATTTTTTCCAGCGCCGCTGACATCAGTTGGGACGACAAGACGCTGGTTCAGCCCGACCTGTTCGTGGTCCCGGAGGCCGAGGTCAGCCGAGATTGGCGGACCTACCGCACCCTCCTACTGGCGGTGGAGGTCCTGTCTCCCAGCTCCGGCCGGGCGGACCGGGTGGTGAAGCGACAGCGGTACCAGCGGCAGGGCGTGGGTACGTACTGGGTGGTTGACGTGGACGCGCGGGTTGTTGAAGTCTGGCAGGCGGCGGACCAGCGCCCCGAGATCGTGACGGACGTCCTGAGGTGGCGGCTGAGCCCTTCGGTGGCGGAGCTGACCATCAGACTTGAGAACGTTTTCGCGGCGTTGCCGGCCTAGCCGCAAATCTCACGGGCGGTGAAGGAAACCAACCTCGTTCAGTTCTCGTACGCCGGCCCATGAAACGCCGGCAGCGCAGGTCCACGTCCACCTTCTCTTGCGGGCATCCCCGGACCCCGGAGAATACCCGTGTGGCTCGTGGCCGCGGATACACCTGGACCAAGTGCCGGCAGTGCGACAACCACTACATGCGGGCATACATGCGGCGCCGGGCCCGGCAGCGCCTGCTCCAGCGCTTGGCCGCAGCCACCAGGGCCGC
>DASWGV010000144.1:0-5992 GCA_036393515.1 Gemmatimonadales bacterium
CCCCGCTCCGTCACGCGCTGTGACGGCGCGCGCGATCACGTTCGCCCTGGTGGCCTGGGCTGTTCCGCTTGCCGCGCAGACCAGGATCACGTCGCCCATGGAGCAGTTCGGCCACAACGTCGGCGACGACTATTTCCTGGCCACGTACACCCAGCTCGACGCCTACTTCCGCAAGCTGGACACTGAATCGGACCGGCTCGTGGTTCAGGACATCGGCAAGACCGCCGAGGGACGGCCCCAGCTGATGGCCATCATCACGTCGCCCAGAAACCACGCCAACCTGCAACGCTACCGGGAGATCTCGCGGCGCCTGGCGCTCGCCGAGGGGTTGACCGACGAGCAGGCCCGATCGCTGGCGCAGGAAGGAAAGGCGGTCGTCTGGATTGACGGTGGGCTGCACGCCACGGAGGTGCTGGGCGCGCACCAGCTGATCGAGACGGTCTATCAAATGGCGAGCCAGAACGACCCGGAGACCATGCGGTTCCTGGACGATGTGGTCCTGCTCGCAGTGCACGCTAACCCCGACGGCATGGAGCTCGTCTCCAACTGGTACATGCGCGAGCCGGACCCGACCAAGCGCTCGACCGACGGGATTCCCCGCCTCTACCAGAAGTACATCGGGCACGACAACAATCGCGACTTCTACATGGCGAACCAGCCCGAGACCGCGAACATGGCCCGGGTGCTCTACCTGGAGTGGTCGCCCCAGATCCTGTACAACCATCACCAGACGGGGCCGCAGGGCGTGATTCTGTTCGCGCCGCCGTTCCGCGATCCGTTCAACTACAATCTGGACCCGCTGCTGATGGCGAGCATTGACGCGGTGGGCGCGGCCATGCACGGCCGATTCATCGCCGAGGGCAAACCGGGCGCCACCATGCGGCGTGGGGCGAGCTACCAGACGTGGTGGAACGGCGGGCTGCGCACCACGGCCTACTTCCACAACGTCATTGGGCTGCTCACCGAGTCCAAGGGCAACCCCACGCCCATCCAGATCCCGTTCTATCCCGAGCGACAGCTGCCCAGCGGCGACCTGCTCTGGCCCATCGAGCCGCAGCAGGTGTGGCATTTCCGCCAATCGGTTGAGTACTCGATCACGGCCAACCGCGCCGTGCTGGATTACGCGTCGCGCAACCGCGAGAACGTGCTGTACAACGTCTACCTGATGGGCAAGAGATCCATTGAGCGCGGCAACCGGGACCAGTGGACCAATCATCCCAAGATGATTGACCGGGTGCGCTCCCAGGTGGCGGCGGACCGGGTGCAAATGGGCCGGGAAGCGTTCCCGGGGTTCGGCCGCGAAGTGCCCATGCGCTATTACCAGGCCATGCGGAACCCCGCCGACCGCGACCCGCGGGGCTACATCATTCCGGCGGATCAGCCGGACTTTCCTACGGCCGTCAAGTTCGTGAACACGCTGGTGAAGAACGGGATCACCATTCACAAGGCGTCCAGCGCCTTTAGCGTGGCGGGCAAGCAGTATCCGGTGAACTCTTACGTGATCAAGACGGCGCAGGCCTTCCGTCCGCACGTGATGGACATGTTCGAGCCGCAGGACTACCCCAACGACTTCACCCACGAGGGCGGCCCGCCCATTCCGCCGTACGACAACGCGGGCTACACGCTGGCTTACCAGATGGGTGTCAAGTTTGACCGGATCCTGGACGGATTCGACGGGCCGTTCGTCAAGGCGGAAGGGATGCAGCGACCGCCGGCCGGCATGGTGGCTAACGCGGAGCGGGCACAGGGGTTCCTGCTGAGCCATGAATATGTGGATGGCTTCCTGGCGACCAACCGTCTGATGGCCAAGAAGTTTGAGGTGCAGTGGCTCACCGAGCCGTTCCTGTCGAATGGCAAGACGTATCCCCCGGGGACGGTGTACACTCCCGCCAAGTCCGGGCTGGTGCCGGCGTTGCAACAGCTCGCCACGGACCTGGGCGTGAGCTTTGATGGTGTGGCCCGCGGTCCGGCCGTGGGCGCCATGCGGATGAAGCCGGTGCGCGTGGGGCTGTGGGACCGGTACGGAGGCTCCATGCCGTCGGGCTGGATGCGCTGGTTGTTCGAGCAGTTCGAGTTCCCGTTTGAGGTAGTGTATCCCCAGGCGCTGGATGGCGGGCAGCTTGCCCGGAAGTACGACGTGCTGATCTTCCCCACGGAGGCGATTCCGGAGACGGATCGCCAGGGTGGTGGCGGCGGTGGTGGCGGCCAGCCGAGCGCGGCCGATGTTCCGGCGGAGTTTCTGGGCTGGTTGGGCCGCGTGTCCGCCGAGAAGACCGTGCCGCCGCTCAAGCAGTTCCTGGCGGACGGCGGCACCATCATCGCCGTCGGCAGCTCCATCGCCATGGGGCAGCACGCGGGTCTCGCCATCGGCAACCACCTGGTGGACGCGTCCGGTCAGCCGCTGTCGGGAGACAAGTTCTATTCGCCGGGCTCAGTGATTCAGGTGACGGTGGACAACACGCGGCCCATTGCGTATGGCGCGCCGAACCGGATGGATGTGTTCTTCGACGAGAGTCCGGTCATGCGGCTGATGCCGGAGGCCGCCGGGCAGGGCGTGAAGCGGGTGGCCTGGTACGAAGGAGACACGCCGCTCCGGAGCGGGTGGGCCTGGGGCCAGCAATTGCTCAAGGGTGGTACGGCCATGGCGGAGGCGCGGGTGGGTCGCGGGCAGCTCTATCTCTTTGGGCCCGAGATCACCAACCGGGGCCAGCCGCACGCCACGTTCAAGTTCCTGTTCAACGGGATCTATCTGGCCGGGGCGCAGGAGATCCGGGCCATGACGACGACGCAGCAGTGAGAAGCAGGCAGTGGGCGGTCCCACCGCCCACTGCCCACCCCTCCGGTGTTAACGTGGGGTTCATGTTCGCGCCCCCGCCCATCCGTCTCTCCAAATCACGGTTCGTGGCAGGGTGGCAGTGTCCCAAGCGCCTGTGGTGGACGGTGCATGAACCGGCCGCCGAGGAGTTGAAGCCGGACAAGGTCCTTCAGGATCGTTTCGATCAGGGCACGCACGTCACGGCCCTGGCCCGCACGCGATTCCCTGGTGCCACGCTCATTCCGCCCGGAGCGGACCGCGCGCGTATTGAGGCGACGCGCCTGGCGCTGGACTTTGGCGCCCCCGCTGTCCTGGAGGCCGCGTTTGCCGCTGAGGACGTGTTTGTCGCGGCCGACGTGCTGCTCCGCGAGCGCGACGGCCTCACGCTGATCGAGGTCAAATCCGCCAACAGTGCCAAGGAGGAGCACGTTCCCGACGTCGCCGTGCAGGTCTGGGTGGCGCGGAAGAACGGCGTGAACGTGCGGCGCGCCGAGGTCATGCACCTCAATACGGACTTCAGGCACCCGGATACGGGCGACCTGTTTGTCCGTACCGACATCACGCGCGAGGTCGAGGCTTGTCTGCCCGAGGTCCCGGCGCTGGTGGCGCAGCTCAAAGAGGCGCTCGCCGGCCCGCTACCCGAGGTGCCGATCGGACTCCGCTGCTTTGAGCCGTGGCCGTGCGCCTTTCACGATCGCTGCTGGCCGGACGATCCCTGGCATATCTCCATGCTCTACCACACGGGACCGAAGGGCGTTGACCGATTCTTGAAGCTGGGCGTGCACTCCATTCGAGACTTGCCCGCGGGCCACAAGCTGCCGGACGCGGCGAAACGGCAGCTCAGGGCGCTGGAGACCGGCCAGATGATTGTGGAGCCTGAACTCAAGGAATCGTTGCGCGATGCGCTGGGGGACGCGCGCCTGGGCTTTCTGGACTTCGAGACCATCAACCGGGCGGTCCCGGTTTGGGAGGGGCTGGGTCCCTGGCGACCGGCGGTGGTGCAGTTCAGTTATCACGAACAGGGGGTGAGGCCCACCCACCGGGCGTACCTTGCGGAGGGCCCCGACGATCCGCGGCCGGAGCTGGCCGAACGCATGCTCGAGGCCACGGCTGGGGCCGAGCGCATCGTGATGTACTCGAGCTTTGAGCGGAGTCGCATCAATGAGCTGGCGGAGCAACTGCCCGCGCTGGCCGGCGATCTGCGCGCGCTCTCCGCCAAGCTGGTGGATCTCTTGCCGATCGTCCGGAACCACGTGTATCACCCGGACTTCAAGGGCAGCTTCTCGCTCAAGTACATCCTGACGCCGTTGATACCGGACCTCACCTACAGCGATCTGGCGATCGTGGACGGGCAGGTGGCCAGCGTCGAGATTGCCCGGCTGCTGTTCGTGGCGCACCTGGTGGAGGACCGCGAGCAGCTCCGGCGGGACCTGCTGGCCTACTGCGAGCGGGACACCTGGGCCATGGTGCGGCTGGTGGAGCGGCTCAGGGAGCTGGCGGGGTGAGGAGACGACAAGACGTCCTGAGACGTACCGGACGTCTTGTCCTCTCTGTAGCTCCCGCCCTAGTGCCTCACCCGCCAGCGATCAGGCTGGCCGCCAGCCCGGCGTGATCTGAGGGCCACATGGTGTAGTACGGTCCGGGGATTCGTTCCGCCGGCCTCACGCCGAGCCGGTCGATTCGGCCGCGGAGCCCCGCCGCTCCGTGCTCCACGCCGCGCGCCCAGATGTAGTCAATGCGCTTGGTCAGCTCGTCGCGGGGGTTGGCGAGGTCGGGTGAGCGCGGACTGGTGTACCCGTTTGCGCCGGGCCTGAGCTCGGCCCACACGTCAATGAATCCCGCCTGCTGGAGCACCTGATACATGGGCGAGCCTGGCGTGTCGTTGAGGTCCCCCATGACGAACGCGGGTGTCGAGTCGCCCAGGACGGCCACGGCCAACTCCCAGGCCTGCGCCGCGCGCAGCGCGCTCAGGTCCGCCTCGGCGATGTCCGGCTCCAGGTGGGTGCTCACGAAGTAGTAGCGCCGCCCGTCGATGGTCGCCGCCACCTCCACCAGGCCACGCTTCAGCTCCACGCCCGGGGCGACGACACCCAGGTTGTTGCTGAAGAGCTGGGTGTAGGTGAAGTCCACCGTGGCGCGCGAGGTGTCCACGAGAATGGCTTCGTAGTCCTTCAGCTCCACGCCGGGGATCGGACTGGCAGTGAAGTCCAGTACGGTGGCGGCGACCACGTAGGGCAGGTGCCGCGCGGCCAGCGCCGCTTCAAGGATCGGCAGGAACTGCTGGTTGAGCTGGATGGGGACCCCGACGCCGGAGAGATCAATCCGGACGTCGGAGACTTCCTGGAGTCCCACCACGTGCGGCCGCTCCCGGGCGATCGCGTCGGCAAACGCGGTGGCGCGGGTGGGGAAATCGGTGGTTTGGAAGGTCTGGATGGCGGTCATCAAGGCCGGGAGATCGTCGGCCTCGTCCGGTGACATCAGGGCGGCGAGCACGGCGTCCACGTCGGTGCCGACGTAGAGGTTCTGGGTCATGACCCCGACCCGCGCCGCGCCGGCGGCATTGCGGAAGTCGGGCAGGTCGAGAGGCGGGCCGACGTCCGTGGGGTTGTCGGAACAGGCGGGCAGGCATAACAGGCTGGCGGCGAGGACGGCCCTGGCGGCGACGCTCATACGCTTCTCCTTGCGGTTTGCGGTTCACGTCCGGCACGGCGCAAGGGGCGCCGGGCACCGCGGGAGAAGGTTCAGCCCCGGACGCAAGCAGGCGTCAAGCAACCCTATGGAGCCGGCCTCCGGTACGGCGGTGGCGCCGGCAGTACCCGACTCACATTCACCAGCGTGGCCGTGGCCCAAATGGACGGCACGCCGCGGATGAACGTCACCACGCCGCTGGCCGGGGCGCGTACGTCGGTGGCATTCCGGCCCAGGAAATCCGTGAGGGTCCCGATGGTCATGCCCTCGCTCACGTAGCTGCCCCGCGCGACCGTGGCGAAGAACATGCCGTCACCCTCCGCGGCCGCCGCGCGGGCGCCGCCGTCCAGCCACACCGGGCGCTCGACGGGCCTGACCTGCCGCTCGATCATGCGGAGCGCGCCCATCACGTTGAGCACGCCTTCCACCAGAGCGGACACATCGTCCGGCAGCACCGTGGCCGAACGTCCGGCTTCGGCCACGAAGGCG